>NZ_JBITMC010000001.1:0-326011 GCF_044465805.1 Micromonospora sp. NPDC049497
GGCCAGCGGCCGCACCGACCGACACCGCCTCAACCGCGGCGGCGACAGAACCCTCAACAGCGCCCTACACACCATCGCCCTGACCCGCCGCCGCATCCACCCCGAAACCCGCGACTACATCACCCGACGCCGCGCTGAAGGCCGCACCACCAGAGAAATCACCCGCTGCCTCAAGCGCTACATCGCCCGACAGCTCTACCGCACCATCACCACCCACCACCGAACCCCTTGACAACCCCCACTCACAGATCGCGGTGGGGGTGGGGGTGGGGTGGGTTCAGGGGTGGACTGGTTTGTCTGTCGGGGTTCCGGGGCGTTGGCCCGGGGGACGGGTGGGTCGGGCTGCCGGGCGGAGGACGCCGGAGCGGCCGGCCAGGGCGTCGGTGAGGGCGGCCCGGGTCGTCGGGGTCAACACCTCGGGCAGCGCCGTCGGGTCGTGCCAGGAGAGGTGGCAGCCCCCGACGGGGTCGCCGGTCGGTGCCGTGCCTCGCGTCCGGGCCCGGAAGACGTGCACGAGGACGTCCGGTGGTGGACCGCAGTCGGTGCGGCCGGTGGCCTCCGCGGCGAGGTGGTAGAGCCCGACCAGGTCCACCAGTTCGACCTCCCAGCCGGTCTCGGCCCGGATGTCGCGGGCCGCGGCGTGCACCGGGCTCTCGTCCCGGCGTAGCCGGCCGCCGGGCAGCGCGTACCGGCGCGGACCGGGGCCCTGCCGGCAGAGCAGCACCCGCCCGGCCTCGTCCGTGACCACCGCGGCGACCGCCCAGGTGAGCGTGCTCATGGCTTCGGAGCCTACGGCGGTGGCCACCGGAAGTCATGGGAGTCGCTGAACTGTCGGACCGGGGTGCCGCACACGGGCCCCTCGGCGGTAGCGTGTGCACCCGTGACTCTCGCCTCGCTCACCCCCCAGGCGGCCCTGCCCAGCCCCAGCACCGCCGTGTGGCAGCTCGGACCCTTCCCGCTCCGGGCGTACGCGCTGTGCATCATCGTCGGCATCGTCGTGGCCTGCTGGGTCACCGAGCGACGGCTGCGGCAGCGCGGCGTCGCCCCCGGGGCGGTGCTCGACATCGCGGTCTGGGCGGTGCCGGCCGGCATCATCGGAGCGCGGATCTACCACGTGATCACCTCCCCGGAGAAGTACTTCGGCACCGGTGGTGAGCCGCTCAAGGCGCTCTACGTCTGGGAGGGCGGTCTCGGCATCTGGGGTGCCGTCGCCGGTGGTGCGGTCGGCGCGTGGATCGCCGCCCGGCAGCTCGGCATCCCCTTCGCGGTGGTGGCCGACGCGGTCGCGCCGGGCCTGGCGCTGGCCCAGGCGATCGGGCGGCTCGGCAACTGGTTCAACAACGAGCTGTATGGCGGCCGGACCACCCTGCCGTGGGGCCTGGAGATCCACCGGATGGACCCGGACAACCCCGGGCAGGCGTTGCGCGACGACGCCGGCCAGCCGATCCTCGAACCGGGCCTGTACCACCCCACCTTCGCCTACGAGGCGCTGTGGAACGTCGGCGTGGCCGTCCTCGTCCTCGTGCTCGACCGGCGGCTGCGGCTCGGCCGGGGCCGGGCGTTCGCGCTGTACGTGATGGGCTACACCGCCGGCCGTTTCTGGATCGAGCTGATGCGCACCGACGAGGCGAACACCATCCTCGGCGTACGCCTGAACGTCTGGACGGCCGCGCTGGTGTTCCTCGGCGCCCTGGTCTACTTCGTCCGGGTCCGCGGCCCCCGGGAGTACCTGGTGCCCGTCGGTCCGGCGGCCACCCCGGTGCCGGCGGCCACCGACTCCGACGTCTCCCAGGTCGACCTGTCCGCGCGGGAGGCCGGCTCCCGGCCGGAGGCGCCGGAGGGCTACCGGGTGGTCAGCGAGGAGCAGTTCCGGCGGTGGCGGGAGACCGGCGAGGTGCCGGACCCCGACGCGCCCGCCGAGCGCGACGCCGCGACGGCCGACGAGAGGCCGGCCGACACGGCGACGGCGGACGACGACACGGCCGACACCACGGCGGCCGACGACGGCCGGACCGGCACCGCGGCGGCGGACGCCGGCGGGTCCCGGCCCGCCGACCGCGACAGCTGAGCGAGGGGCCCACATGCGGAGCGCGGTGGTGGTGGGCGCGGGAATCGGTGGCCTGGCGATCGCCGGCGCGCTGGCCCGGTCCGGCTGGCGGGTCACCCTCCTGGAACGCGCCGACCGGGTCCGCCCGGAGCCGACGGCCGTGGTGCTCTGGCCCAACGGGGTACGCGCACTGCGCGCTCTCGGCCTGGGCGCCGGCCTGGAGGCGATCGCCACCCCGCTGCCCGACGGCGGGGTCCGCCGGCCGGACGGCCACCGGCTCGTGCAGCCCCGACCCACCCCCGCCGACCGGATGCCGGTCGTCGTGCACCGGGAGGACCTGCACGACGCGCTGATCGCGGGCCTCGGCGACGGGGTCGAGCTGCGGACCGGGGTGACGGTGCGGACGGTATGCGCCGAACCCGGGCAGCGCCCGTCGGTCAGCGACGGACGCCACGTCCTGGAAGCCGACCTGGTCGTCGGCGCGGACGGCATCGACAGTGCGGTCCGGCGGCAGCTCGCGCCGGAGGCGACCGTGGTCAGCTCCGGTTCCGCCGCCTGGCGGGCGGTGATCCCCTGGTACCGGGCACCCCGGCTACCGGCCGGTGCGCCACCGGCCGGCGAGGTCCTCGGCGCCGGCTACCGCTTCGTGGCGGCGTCGCTGGGCGAGCGCGGCTCGTCCGGTGCGTCCAGCCGGGGCGGCATCTACTGGGTGGCCACCGCGGCGGGGGCACCCCGTCCGGAGTCCCCGGAGACGCAGCTCGCCCTGCTCAAGCGCTGGTACGCCGGCTGGCCCGCCCCGATCGCGGACCTGCTCGACGCGACCGACCCCGCCGACATCGTCCAGCAGGAGATCCGCGAGCTGCGGCCGCTGCCCCGGTCGTACGGCTTCCCGGCCGGCCCGGGTGGCGTGGTGCTGCTCGGCGACGCCGCGCACGCCATGCCGCCGCACCTGGGGCAGGGCTCCTGCCTCGCCTTCGAGGACGCCGCCACCCTCGCCGCGCTGCTGCGGGAGTCGCGGCTGCCCGACGCCGTGTCCGCGTACGACCGGGTGCGCCGGCCCCGCGCGGCGTCGGTGGTCCGGCAGACCCGCCGCATGTCGGCGGTCCTCCAGGCGCGCGGCCGGCTGGCGCTGCGCGCCCGCGACGCGGCCCTGGGCACGATCAACCCGCGCCTGCTCAGCAGCGCCGCCGCGTCCGCCGCCCAGTGGCGCCCGCCGGCCTGACGGCGCGGCGGACCCGTCGTCGGCGCGGCGACGGGCGGTGGTGGTGCGGTGGGGGTCAGCCGACGAGGGCGGCGGCGGGTTCGGCGACGCAGGCGGTGCCGACGCGACGGAAGCCGACCCGCAGGTAGACCCGGGCGATCTCCTCGCTGCCGGCGGAGAGGAAGACGAGGTCGGTGCCGGCGGCGAGCAGTTCGCGGGCCAGCAGCGCGGTAACGGCCGCGCCGAGGCCGCGCCGGCGGGCCACCGGCAGGGTGGCCACCCCGGCGATCTCGGCCACGTCGCCGACCCGCATCGCCATCCCGCTGGCCAGCGGGCCCTCGGCGGGGGTCCCGGCCAGCACCGACAGCCGACGTCCGTCGGCGATCCGCGTCCGTTCCTCGTCCACCACCGCCGCGTCCAGCTCGGTGACCGCGGCGTCCCGCTGCGCGGGCCCGGCGTCACCGCGCCCGGTGCCGGGTGTGGAGAAGCCAACCGCGGCCACCGCGCGGTGCGCCGCCACGTCGGCGGCGAAGCCGGGCGCGTCGGGGTCCAGCGCCCGCAGCGGTACGTCGGTGAACGTCGCCGGGTCCGCCCACGCGGCCGGGTCGAGCACCATCAGGGGCGCCTCCAGCACGGACAGGCCGGCCGAGCGGACCACCGGGAGCAGGTCCGGGCTGGTCTCGTGCACCCACTCGAACGCCTCGGGCACGCCCAGTTCCCGCTGCCGTTCCCGGACCGACGACACGTCGGCCAGCGAGGGTACGCCGGCGGCGTCGAGCCGGGGCCGCGCGTAGAACGGCCAACCGGCCCCCTCGCGGACGAAGAGCACCAGCGAGCCGTGTTCCTCCGCCCGCGCCACGTCCCGGGGCACGCCGTCGTAGAAACGTTCCAACCGGTCGAACAGGTGCTTGTGCAGCGGATCCACCGCGCGAGACTACACGTCCCAGACTCTGGAAGGTGTGATCAATCTGCACTGGCCTTGCGCCGACCCCCCTAACGTAGACTCAATAGACCCCTGAGGGCCGACGTCGTCCCCACCCAGAGATCCATCCTGAGTGACGACAGGAGGCCCGGTGGCCTTTCCGTACCCGCACACCCCGCAGCCGGCCCCGCACGATGCCGCCCCCGCGGCCGGGCTCTACGACCCCGCGTTCGAGCACGACGCCTGCGGCGTGGCCTTCGTGGCGGACCTGCACGGCCGGCGCTCGCACGCGGTCGTGGCCAGCGGTCTCGGTGCGCTCTGCCGACTGGACCACCGGGGTGCCCGGGGAGCGGAGCACAACACCGGCGACGGCGCGGGCATCATGATCCAGGTCCCCGACGCGTTCCTGCGCGCGGTCGTCGACTTTCCCCTGCCCCCGGTCGGCCAGTACGCCACCGGCCTGGTCTTCCTTCCCGACGACGACGCCGACGAGGCGCGCGCCCGCCGGGTGGTGGAGAAGTACGCGCTGGTCGAGGGCGCGGACGTGCTCGGCTGGCGGAACGTCCCGGTCGACGCGAGCGGCCTCGGCGAGACCGCCCTCGCGGCGATGCCCCGGGTCCGGCAGCTGTTCCTCGCCGCGCACCGGCTCACCGACTCGCCCGCCGGTCCGGCCGGCTCGCCGCTGGGCGGCCTCGATCTGGAGCGGGTGGCGTTCTGCGTCCGCAAGCAGGCCGAGCGGGAGTCCGCCGAGCGGGGCGTGCCCGCGTACTTCCCGTCGCTGTCCGGGCGGACCATGGTGTGGAAGGGCATGTTGACCCCCGACCAGCTGCCCGCGTTCTACCCGGAGCTGACCGACGAGCGGGTGGACAGCACGATCGCGCTGGTGCACTCCCGGTTCTCCACCAACACGTTCCCGTCGTGGCCGCTGGCGCACCCGTACCGCTTCATCGCCCACAACGGTGAGATCAACACGATCCGCGGCAACCGCAACTGGATGCAGGCCCGGGAGGCGCTGCTGCGGACCCCGAACCTGCCCGGCAACATCCGCCGGATCTTCCCGGTGTGCACCCCGGCGGCGTCCGACTCGGCGAACTTCGACGAGGTCCTGGAGCTGCTGCACCTGTCCGGGCGGAGCCTGCCGCACGCGGTGCTCATGATGATCCCGGAGGCCTGGGAGAACGACCCGGACATGCGCGGCGACAAGCGGGCGTTCTACCGCTTCCACGCGAGCCTGATGGAGCCGTGGGACGGGCCGGCCTCGGTCGCCTTCACCGACGGCGAGATCGTCGGCGCGGTGCTGGACCGCAACGGCCTGCGCCCGGGCCGCTGGTGGCGCACGGACGACGGGCTCGTGGTGCTCGGCAGCGAGGCGGGCGTGCTCGACCTGGACCCGGCGCGGGTGGTGGCCAAGGGCCGTCTGCAGCCGGGGAAGATGTTCCTGGTCGACACCGTGGCCGGCCGGATCGTGCACGACGAGGAGATCAAGACCGAACTGGCCGCCGCGCAGCCGTACGACGAGTGGCTGCACGCCGGCCTGATCGAGCTGGACGACCTGCCGGCCCGCGAGCACATCGTCTACACCCACGACTCGGTGCGCCGCCGGCAGCAGACCTTCGGCTACACCGAGGAGGAGCTGAAGATCCTCCTCGCGCCGATGGCGCGGGTCGGCGCCGAGCCGATCGGCTCGATGGGCACCGACACCCCGATCTCGCCGCTGTCGACCCGGCCGCGACTGCTGTACGACTACTTCCACCAGCTCTTCGCCCAGGTCACCAACCCGCCCCTGGACGCCATCCGGGAGGAGCTGGTGACCAGCCTGGCGTCGACCATCGGACCGGAGGGCAACCTGCTCGATCCGGGGGCGGCGAGCTGCCGGCAGATCGTCCTGCCGTACCCGGTGATCGACAACGACGAGCTGGCCAAGATCCTCTCGATCGACGAGGACGGCGACCTGCCCGGCTTCAAGGCGGTCCGGGTCTCCGGGCTCTACCGGATCCGTGAGGGCGGGGCCGGGATCAAGGCCCGGCTGACCGAGATCTGCCGGCACGTCTCCGAGGCGATCGAGGACGGCGTCCGCATCCTGGTGCTCTCCGACCGGGACTCCAACGCCGACCTCGCCCCGATCCCGTCGCTGCTGCTCACCGCCGCGGTGCACCAGCACCTGGTGCGCGAGCAGACGCGTACGCAGGTGGCGCTGATCGTGGAGTCCGGCGACTGCCGGGAGGTGCACCACGCCGCCGTGCTCATCGGGTACGGCGCCGCGGCGGTCAACCCGTACCTGGCCTTCGAGTCGGTCGAGGACATGATCGCCACCGGCGCGCTGGTCGGTGTCGACGCGGCGAAGGCGGTCCGCAACTACGTCAAGGGCCTCGGCAAGGGCGTCCTGAAGATCATGTCCAAGATGGGCATCTCGACCGTGTCGTCGTACTGCGGCGCGCAGGTCTTCGAGGCGGTCGGCCTGGACACCCGGCTGGTCGAGCGCTACTTCCGGGGCACCCCGAGCAAGATCAGTGGCATCGGGCTGAACGAGATCCACGCCGAGGTCGCCGCCCGGCACGGACGGGCCTGGCCCGCTCCCGGTGCGGAGACATCCGACCGGCTGGAGGTCGGCGGCGAGTACCAGTGGCGTCGCGAGGGCGAACTGCACCTGTTCAACCCGGAGACGGTCTTCCTGCTCCAGCACGCCACCCGCAGCCGCCAGTACGACGTCTTCCGCCGGTACACCGCCAAGGTCGACGAGCTGGCCGCCCGCGCCGGCTCACTGCGCGGCCTGTTCACCCTGCGCACCGGCGTACGGCCCCCGGTGCCGATCGAGGAGGTCGAGCCGGCCAGCGAGATCGTCAAGCGGTTCGCCACCGGCGCGATGTCGTACGGGTCGATCTCGGCCGAGGCGCACGAGACCCTGGCGATCGCGATGAACCGCCTCGGCGGCAAGTCCAACACCGGCGAGGGCGGCGAGGACGTCGAGCGGTTGCACGACCCGGCCCGCCGCTCCGCGGTGAAGCAGATCGCCAGCGGCCGGTTCGGCGTGACGAGTGAGTACCTGGTCAACGCCGACGACATCCAGATCAAGATGGCCCAGGGCGCCAAGCCCGGCGAGGGTGGCCAGCTGCCCGGCAACAAGGTCTGGCCGTGGATCGCCCGGACCCGCCACGCCACGCCGGGCGTCGGCCTGATCTCCCCGCCGCCGCACCACGACATCTACTCCATCGAGGACCTCGCCCAGCTGGTACACGACCTGAAGTGCGTCAACCCGGCCGCGCGGGTGCACGTCAAGCTGGTCAGCGAGGTCGGCGTCGGCACCGTGGCGGCCGGCGTGGCGAAGCTCAAGGCCGACGTCATCCTCATCTCCGGCCACGACGGCGGCACCGGCGCGTCCCCGCTGAACTCGCTCAAGCACGCCGGCACCCCGTGGGAGCTGGGCCTGGCCGAGGCGCAGCAGACGCTTCTGCTGAACAAGCTGCGGGACCGGGTCACCGTGCAGGTCGACGGCCAGCTCAAGACCGGCCGGGACGTCCTGGTCGCGGCGCTGCTCGGGGCCGAGGAGTTCGGCTTCGCCACCGCGCCGCTGATCGTCGAGGGCTGCGTGATGATGCGGGTCTGCCACCTGGACACCTGTCCGGTCGGCATCGCCACGCAGAACCCGGTCCTGCGCGAGCGCTTCACCGGCAGGCCGGAGTTCGTGGAGAACTTCTTCCTCTTCCTCGCCGAGGAGGTCCGCGGTTACCTGGCCGAGCTGGGCCTGCGCTCGATCGAGGAGGCGATCGGGCAGACCGAGCTGCTCGACCTCACCCCGGCCATCGACCACTGGAAGGCCGGCGGGCTGGACCTCGGTCCGGTCCTGCACCTGCCGCAGCTGCCGGCCGACGCCGTCCGGCGTGGCGTACGCGCGCAGGACCACGGCCTGGAGCTGGCCCTGGACAACGAGCTGATCGCGCTCGCCGCGCCGGCGTTGACCGACGGCACCCCGGTCCGGGTCGAGGTCGCGGTGCGCAACGAGCACCGCAGTGTCGGCGCGATGCTCGGGGGTGAGGTCACCCGACGCTTCGGCGGCACCGGCCTGCCTACCGACACCATCGAGTTCGACCTGCGCGGCACCGCCGGCCAGTCGTTCGGCGCGTTCCTGCCGCGCGGGGTCACCCTGCGGCTGCACGGTGACGCCAACGACTACGTCGGCAAGGGCCTCTCCGGCGGCCGGCTCGTGGTCCGCCCGGACGACGCCGCGCCCTTCGTCGACGGCGACGCGGAGCCCGGTGAGCGCGCCGAGGACCAGATCATCGCGGGCAACACCATCCTGTACGGCGCCACCGCGGGCGAGGTGTTCCTGCGGGGCCGGGTGGGGGAGCGGTTCGCGGTCCGCAACTCCGGTGCGTCGGCGGTCGTCGAGGGCGTCGGCGACCACGGCTGCGAGTACATGACCGGCGGCACGGTGGTGGTGCTCGGGCAGACCGGGCGCAACTTCGCGGCCGGCATGTCCGGCGGCACCGCGTTCGTGTGGAACCTGGACCGGCGCCGGGTCAACGCCGAGCTGGTCGAACTGGCGCCGCTGCGCGAGGAGGAACGGTCGGTGCTGCACGAGCTGGTGCAGCGACACTTCGCCGAGACCGACTCGGCGGTCGCCGAGTCGCTGCTCAAGCGCTGGCCGGAGGCGGTGGAGGAGTTCACCGCGGTGGTACCCCGGGACTACCGCCGGGTGCTGGAGATCATGCGGGCCGCCGAAGCCGCCGGCCGTGACGTCGACGACGCGGTCATGAGCGCACTCGCGGCGCCGACCGCGCCGCTGCCGCCCGCCCCGCGGGCGGTCGCCCAGGAGGTGGCTCGTGCCTGACCCGAACGGTTTCCTGCGCTACAACCGGCGGCTCCCCGCCCGCCGCCCGGTGCCGGTGCGGATCAGCGACTGGCGGGAGGTCTACCCGCCGGCCGGTGAGGAGCTGGTCCGCGAGCAGGCCACCCGCTGCATGGACTGCGGCATCCCGTTCTGCCACGACGGCTGCCCGCTGGGCAACCGCATCCCGGACTGGAACGACCTGGTCCGCACCGGTAACTGGGACGCCGCGGTGGAGTCGCTGCACGCCACTAACAACTTCCCGGAGTTCACCGGCCGGCTCTGCCCGGCGCCTTGCGAGGCGGCGTGCGTCCTGGGCATCGCCGGCGGCGAGCCGGTCACCATCAAGCAGGTCGAGGTCGAGATCGCCGACGCGGCCGCGGCGCGCGGAGCGCTGCGACCCCGGCCGGTGCCGGCGCCGTCCGGTCGGTCGGTGGCCGTGGTCGGATCCGGGCCCGCCGGGCTCGCCGCCGCGCAACAGCTCGCGCGCGCCGGTCACGCCGTGACGGTGTACGAGCGGGACGACGCGATCGGTGGCCTGCTCCGGTACGGCATCCCCGACTTCAAGCTGGAGAAGCGGCACATCGACCGGCGGCTGGCCCAGCTGTCCGCCGAGGGGGTGCGCTTCCGCACCGGCGTGAACGTCGGCGTCGACGTCACCGCCGAGCAGCTGCGCGCGGAGCACGACGCGGTGCTGCTCGCCTGCGGGGCGTTGCAGGGCCGGGACACCCCGCAGACCCCGGGACGGCACCTGCGCGGCGTGCACCAGGCGATGGACCACCTGGTCGCCGCGAACAGGGCGGTCGCGGACGCGGCCGCCGGCCAGCAGGGTGTCGCCGCCGCGGGTGCGGGCCGGCCGGCGCTCGCCGTGCTGCCCGACGGGACTCCGATCGACGCCGCCGGTAAGCACATCGTGATCATCGGCGGTGGCGACACGGCTGCGGACTGCCTCGGCGTGGCCCACCGGCAGGGCACTGCCGGCGTACACCAGTTGGACCTCTACCCGGAGCCGCCGCACGCCCGCGACGAGGCCCGGGACCCGTGGCCGACGTGGCCGTGGGTCCTGCGCAGCTACCCCGCGCACGAGGAGGGCGGCGAGCGGGTGTTCGCCGTCGCCGTGCAGGAGTTCGTGGACGACGGCACCGGTCAGGTCCGGGCGGTACGGATCGCCGAGGTGACCGTGGAGAAGAGGGACGGCCGGCGGATCGTCACCGCGCTGCCCGGTTCGGAGCGTGAGCTCCCGGCCGACCTGGTGCTCCTGGCGATCGGCTTCGAGGGCACCGAGGAGCAGCCGTTGCTCGACCAGTTCGGCGTGACGCGCAACCCGCGCGGCGCGGTGGACGCCCGATCGGACTGGCAGACCGACGCCGACGGGGTCTTCGTCGCCGGCGACATGCACCGTGGGGCGTCCCTGATCGTCTGGGCCATCGCCGAGGGGCGGGCGGCGGCCGCCGCCATTCACGCCCATCTCGACGGGGTGGGACAACTCCCGGCCCCGGTGGGCCCGGCCACGCAGCCGCTCGCCGCCCGCTGACCCGCACCGGCCCGGCCGCACCCGGCCGGCCGCACCGGCCCGGCTCGCCCGCGTGTCCTCGCACGCGTGGGCGGGCCGGGCCGGGCCGGGTGTCTGCCGTGTCCGGCGCCGCCCCTCGGCACACGGGCCCGCTACTCGGTGGGGCGGCGGCTTCCGTGGCTTCCCGGCGATGAACCTCCCCTTAGGGGCGTCGAGCCGGCGACCGCGTCACCGGCGGGTCGGAGAACACCGGTGTGGGTCCTGTCGAGCTGATGTCGTAGACGACTCAGGCTGCGGTCGAGGTCGGGCCGGCGGTCGAGGTCGGGTCGGCGGTCGAGGTCGGGTCGGCGGGCGAGGTCGGGTCGGCGGGCGAGGTCGGGCCGGCGGGCGAGTGATTCATTCACGACATCAGCTCGACAGCGTCCGCGTGGCAGCTCTCGCGCAGGAGCGGCTTGTCCCCCCTCCCCGGCAACGCGTGCGGCCCACTAAATCGACACTGATGGAAGTCTGAGAGTTCCGCCTATTCCATCCATCTACATGTTTCGATAGCATTACCGACTAGTAACAACCGTTGCACCCCTGGCCACGCGCGCGGTCACAGGGCCCCACCACCCCTGTCCTGTGGAGGTCCCTCATGCCACACCGCCCGCTGGCCCGTGCCCTCGCCGCGCTGGTCGCCGTCCTCACCGCAACCCTGGGCGCCGTGCTCGTCCCCGGCACCGCGCAGGCCGCCACCATCAACTACGTCGCCCTCGGCGACTCCTACTCCTCCGGCGTCGGCGCCGGTCCGTACGACCTCTCCGGCTGCCTCCGCAGCCAGAAGTCGTACGCGCCGATCTGGGCGTCGGCCAACGCGGTCACCAGCTTCAAGTTCCCCGCCTGCGGCGGCGCCGTGACCGCCGACGTCATCAACAACCAGGTCAGCGCCCTGAGCACGAGCACCACCCTGGTGACCGTCACGATCGGCGGCAACGACGCCGGCTTCGCCGACGTGATCACCAGTTGCCGGTTCGGCAGCACCTCGAGCTGCACCAGCGCGGTCAACGAGGCGAAGGCGTTCGCCACCGGCACGCTGCCCGGGCGGCTCGACGCCACGTACGCCGCGATCCGCAACCGCGCGCCCAACGCCCGGCTGATCGTGCTCGGATACCCGCGCCTGTTCGAGACCACCTACTGCGGGCTGTTCGCGATGAGCACGTACAAGCGCACGATCCTCAACGAGGCCGCCGACGTGCTCGCCACGGTCATCTCCGGGCGGGCGGCCGCCGCCGGCGCCACCTTCGCCGACACCCGCCCCTACTTCGCCGGCCACGGCGTCTGCGCCAGCGACCCGTGGATCCGCGACGTCACCGGTGTCATCGAGGCGTACCACCCGGACTCCGACGGCTACCGCTACGGCTACCTGCCCGCGCTGAACGCGGTCACCGGCTGATCCTGCCCCACGGCGGTCGACGGTCCGAAGGGGACCGTCGGCCGCCGCTTGCCGGCGACCGGCACACTGGGTGGATCGCGCGACCACGGCGTGCCACCGGGCGGGGGTGTCCATGCGGGACGTGACCACACCCAGACAGCTGCCCACGGGCCGGGACCGGCTCCCGGCCGGGGCGACGGAGTTCCTCGCACTGCTGGCCCGGCTGCTCCGGCGGCCCCGCCGCGGGGACCGACGACTACCGCTGCTCTGGCTGGTCCACCCCGACCTGATGGCGCTGCTGCGTCGCTTCCTCGGGCAGGGACAACGCCGGCGCGTCCCGCACGCCGTGCTGGACATCGCCGCGCAGCCCGCCGGCACCGACGTGCCCACCCTGCTGCGGGACCTGTACCGGCAGCTGTCGCTGGAGGCGTTCGGGGTGGCGCGGCTGCGGTTCCGGCACTATCCGCTCGCCGACTGGCTGATGCACCAGAGCCTCAGCCCGGCCGTCGACGCCGACGACGGCCGGGCCGCGCTGGTCCGCCGGCTGCGCGACCGGCGCGGGCCGCGCGGGGCGGCCGACGCCGTCCCGACCGGTGGGGACGCGGTGTCGATCGTGTCGCAGCTCGTGCTGTGGCTGGTCCGACACGCGGTGCCCGGGGTGGTGTTCCGGCTGGCCGTCTCCGGGCGGGTGCCGGTGGTGGGGCGGCACTACCGGTGGTTCATGCGCCAGCAGTACCTCGCGCCCCGGCAGTCGGTGACGTTCCTCGGCTTCGCCGAGCGCCTCACCGCCGGCTGGCGCGACGGCGAGCAGCCCGACCAGGTCAACAAGCTGCTGCTGCACGCGTTCCTGGAGGACCTGCGGCAGGCGTACCGGCGTCGGCCGTGGCGGCCGTCGGACTGGCGGCGTACCGCCTACCCGGTGCTGCTGCTGGACCACGTGAGCCCCGGCAACCTCGGGCACGTGCTGGTCCGACTGCTCGGCGACGTCCGCACCGAGACCGGCCGCAACGACCCGCTGCTCGTCGTCGCCGCCGGGGACGTTCCCCCGCCCGAGCTGCCCGGGCCGCACCCGCTCGCCGACGCCGACGAGGCGTACCAGGAATGGTCGGAGGCCCTGCCCGAGGTGCGCCGGCTGCGGCGCGCGGCGGCCTGGCTGGTCGTGCTGCGGCCCGACGCCGCGGAGGCCGGCCCGCCCCCGCGCGGCGGCCTGCGCCCCTTCAGCGCGCCCGAACCGCCGTGGTGGTCGCGGCGGTTCCTGCCGGCGGCGGTGGCCCTGACGCTGCTGGCCGCCGGTGGCGCGTGGGCCGGCACCCGCTGGGGACCGGGCTGCCACCCCTCGCCGACCGGTGGCCGGATCGCGGTGGAACTGGCCGAGGGGGAGTGCGTCGGCTACAGCGACAGCGCGGCCCAGGTCTTCAACGACGACCCGGGACAGGACGCGCTGCGGACCGTCCAGGAGCGGATCTTCGCGCAGAACCGCGCCGCCGAGGAGGTCTGGGAACGCAGCCACCACCGCCGGCCCTACCTGACCCTGGTCTACCTGGGCACGCTCACCGGCAACCGGACCCGCGCGGACGAGGAGTCCTACGTGTCCGAGCGGGAGGAACTGGAGGGGATGGCGACGGCGCAGTACGCGCTGCTGAAGGAGTCCGCGGGCGCCGACGGCGCGGCGCTGCTGCGGATCGTGGTCGCCAACGGCGGCCGGCAGATGCGCCACGCGGACCGTGCCGTGGCGATGCTCGCCGAGCTGGCCCGCGACGACCCGACGGTCCTCGGCGTCGTCGGTCTGGTGGAGAGCCGCGCCAGCACCGCCCGGGCGCTGCGGGAACTCAACCGGATCGGGCTGCCCGTGCTCGCACCGACCCTGTCGGCCGACCGCATCGACGCCAACTCGAGGCTCTACCTCCAGGTCTCCGCGCCGAACGCCGACCAGGTCGAGATGGTCGACGAGTACGCCCGCCAGGTGCTGAAGGTGGACGAGACGCACGTCTACTGGACCACCGGGGAGAACAGCTCACTGGCCGAGGACCTCTACGTCGGCACCCTCCTGGACGGGCTGAAGCAGCGGTTCGGGCCCCGGCTCACCCGGCTGGAGGAGTGGCGGACCGGCCGACGGCTGACCGTCGAGTGCGGCTTCGACGGCCTGCTCTTCTACGCCGGCCGGTGGTCGGAGTTCGACGGGTTCCTCCGCGCGCTGCGCGAGTGCGGCGACGACCCGCCGAAACACCTGGTCGGCGACGACTCGGTCAACCGCTACATGGCCAACCCGGGCCTGCGGGCCGCCGCGCCGGGCAACGTGCCGGTCACGTACGTGTCCAAGGCCGCGCTCGGCACCTGCGCCGCGCTGCGGGCCGCCCAGGACCGGCGGGACGAGGCCCGGTCGAGCTTCCTCACCTGGATCCAGGCCGGTGACCTGCTCGACCCGCCGCGCTGCCGACCGGACCGCCCGCATCCCGTCGGCGAGCGGGTCAGCCTGGCCTACGACGCGTCGATGATGATGGTGCGCGCCCTGGAGAGCCTGGCCGCCCGGCTGCACCACGCCGGCCCGCGCCAACGCTGGGAGCCGACCTCGGTCAACCCGGTCGCCGTGCACGCCGAGGTGCTGCGGCAGAACGCCGGCCCGGGCTACCCGGGGGTGGCCGGACTGATCCGGTACCCGCCGGACTCCGGCGAGCCGGTGGACAAGCGACTCGCTCTCCTGCGGGTCGAGCGGGTGCCCGACGTGGCGACGGAAGCCGTCGAGGTGTACCACTGCGGTACCGCCGACCGGCCCCAACCGGCCTCCTGCGCCGTCGTCCCGGCGCCCGGCCGCTGACACGGCGTGTCCTTCGGCGACGCGTCCGCTTCGGACTGTCCCGGCGTCGGTGGGGTCGGCTAGGGTTTCCCGGGACCAGGCGGGGCGAGGCGACGGGAGCACGGGAAGTGGGCAGGCTCGCGTCGGCGTACGGGCAGGCGGTGGCGGCCCACCGGGCGGCCCGGTCCCACCTCGACACCGCCCGCCGGGCCCTGGACGCCGCCCCGGCGCCGGCCGGCCCCGCCGGGACCGCCGACGTGGTGGCCCGGCTGGCCCACCTCGGCGCCGCGCTCGCCGCGCCGACACCCGGCGCCACCCCCGTCGCCGTCACGCCGGTGCCGGTCCGGCTCGGCGAGGCGTCCACACCCGACGGTGGCTTCCCCGTGCTCGTCCCGCTCGGCGGTGGCGCCCACCTCGCCGTCGACGGCGACGCCCGCGACCCCCGGGTGGCCGGGCTGCTCCGCGCGGTCGTCCTGCGGCTGCTGGCCACCGCCCCGCCCGGTGGCGTGCGGGTCGCCGGCATCGACACCGCCGCGCTCGGCGCCACCTTCGGGCCGCTGCGGCCGCTTGTCGACGCCGGCGTGCTGGACCCACCCGCGTCCACCGACGACGAGGTCGCCACGCTGCTC
The DNA here is from genome assembly GCF_044465805.1 of Micromonospora sp. NPDC049497. Lineage (NCBI taxonomy): Bacteria > Bacillati > Actinomycetota > Actinomycetes > Micromonosporales > Micromonosporaceae > Micromonospora > Micromonospora sp. NPDC049497. Next base: position 15,343 of record NZ_JBITMC010000001.1, read on the forward strand.
GACGCCGCCGAGACGCACGCGCGCACCGCCCGGCACGCCGGCCGGGCCGACCAGGAGCTGCTGCTGGTCGTCGCGGCCTCCACCCCGTCGCCGCGCGCGGCGGCCCGGCTCGCCGCGCTCACCCACGCCGGGCCGGACGCCGCCGTCTGCGTCCTGGCCGCCGGGCACCCGCCGGCCGCGTCGGCCGACCCGCCCCCGCAGTTCGGCGCCGCGACGCAGGTCCGGCTCTCGGAGCGGTACGCGCACGTCGGCGACCCACCTGGCGTCCCGTTCAGCCCCGACGGCACCGGTCTGGCCGCCGAGGTGCTCCTCGACGGGGATCCGCCGGCCTCCTCCGTGGCCGCCCTCGCCGCGCACCTCGGCGCGGCCGTCCGCCAGGGTGACGTGGTCGGCTTCGCCGACCTGCTGCCCGAGCGGCGGTGGGCCGAGTCCTCCGTCGCCGGCCTGCGCACGGTGGTCGGCCGGGCCGGCCGGGACCCGGTCACCGTCGCCTTCGACGACGCCACCCCGCACTGGCTGGTCGGTGGGCGCACCGGCGCCGGCAAGACCGTCTTCCTGCTCGACGTCCTCTACGGGCTGGCCGCCCGCTACTCCCCGGCCGAGCTGCAGCTCTACCTCCTCGACTTCAAGGAGGGCGTCAGCTTCACCGAGTTCGTACCGACCGGCCGGGACCCGTCCTGGCTGCCGCACGCGCGGGCCGTCGGCATCGAGTCCGACCGGGAGTACGGCGTCGCGGTGCTCCGCGACCTGCGCCGCGAGCTGCAACGGCGGGCCACCGCCCTCAAGCGGCACGGCGTCACCAAACTCGCCGACCTGCCCCGCGGCACCCCGCTGCCCCGCATCGTCGCGGTGATCGACGAGTTCCACGTGCTGCTGGCCGGCAACGACGCGCTGGCCCGGCAGTCGGTCGACCTGCTGGAGGACCTGGCCCGCAAGGGTCGCTCGTACGGCGTGCACCTGGTCCTGGCCAGCCAGAGCATGACCGGCATCGAGGCCCTCTACGGCCGGGCGGAGGCCATCTTCGGGCAGTTCGCGCTCCGGGTCGCGCTGCCCGGCGGGGGTGGTGTGCTCGACCCGCTGAACGCCACCGCCGGCACCCTGCCCGTCGGCTCCGCCGTGCTCAACACCGCGGCCGGCGCGGCCGGCGCCGACACGGTCGTGCGTTTTCCCGACGCGCACGCCGCCGCCGACGAGCTGGCGGCGCTGCGCCACGAGCTGTGGCAGGCCCGGCCGTCGGGCGCGCGGCCACCGTCGGTCTTCCGGGGGTACGAGACGGCGCGCGTCGAGGACGACGCCACGTACGCCGGCCTGCGCCCCGGTGGCCGGCGCCCCCTGGCCCTGGTCGGGCGCACCGTCGACGTGGACGGCACCTCGGCGCTGTTCCTCATGGACAGCAGCCCCGGCCGGCACCTCGCCGTGGTCGGCACCTCGGTCACCGGCGCGGAGGTGCTCCGGGCGGCCACCCTCAGCCTCGCCCGCCAGCACGCGCCCGGCGACGCCCGGTTCCTGCTCGCCCCGCTGGTCGCCGCCGGTGACCCGGCCGCCGACGACACCGCCGCCGCGCTGACCGCCGCCGGGCACCCCGTCGAACGACTGGACGCGGCCGGCCTGCGCTCGCGGCTCGCCGGCCTCACCGCGCACACCGCCTCGCCGGCCGAGTCCGTCGCGCCGTCGTCGCCCGCCACCGCCGGAGGGCTCGCCGACCGGACGTACCTCGTCGTGTTCGGCGTGGACGCCGCGTCCGCGGTGCTCGGCGCGGCGGATCCGCAGACCTTCCACACCGGACACGACGACCTGCGCGCCCTGCTCCGGGCCGGTCCCGCGCACGGCGTGCACCTGCTCGGGTGGTGGCGCGGCCTGCGCCGGCTCGGTGACGACCTCGGCGGCACGCAGAACCGCGACGACGTCGCCTGCCTCGTGGCGCTGAACGTGCCCGCCGCCGACCTCGGGCTGCACCTCGGCGTGCACGACCTCGCGTACACGCCCCGGCCGGACCGGGCGCTGCTGGTCGACCGGCACGATCACCGCACCCGGCTGATCGTGCCGTTCGCCCGTGACGGGCACGACGACGACGGGGAGGGCTGAGCGGTGTCCACGTTCTCCGAGTACGCGGCGCTGGCCCGGCACCTCGCCGAGCAGCGCCGGGCCGGCGAGCGGGACGCCGCCGCCGAGGCCGGGCGACGCCGCGACGTGCACGCCGTCGCCGACGCCCTCCAGCACCGGCTCGCCGCCCAGGGGCACCGCCTCGACCAGCTCGGCCGCGCCGTCGGCCTGCCACCGTCCACTGTGCCCGACGGCGCGGCACCGCCCCCGCCCGCCGCTCCCGTCTCCGGTGCCCCGGGTTGGTCGCCTCCCGGGTCGGTCGCCCCGGCAAGCGGGCCCGGATCCTGGGAGGGCGTCACCGGCGGCGCAGCCGCCGCGCCGGGGCGGCCGGGGGTCGGGGCGTACTCCCCTCAGGTGGGGTCGGGGCTGGCGGTGCCGACGGCGGCCGGGGTGCCGGGCCCGCGCCCGGCGGAGGCCGACCCGGCCGCGGAGCTGGAGCTGGCGCGGCGCTACGCCGACGAGGCCGACCGGCACGGACAGCAGGCCGACGCGCTGGCCCAGCGGCCGGCCCTGCTGCCGGCGTGGTCACCGATGGCCCGGGCGGTCGCCGTGTACGCCGGATGCGCGGCGGTCGGCGTCGTGCTCATGCTGGTCCTCGTCGTGGCGTCCGGGGTGGGGGTGGTCGACCTCGGGACGCTGTACGCGTGGATGTGCGCCGGGCTGCCCGCCGTGTCGCTGATCGCCGGCTGGCTGATCCTCGGGCGCTGGGGACGGCCGGCTGTCGTCGCCGGCACGCCGCCGCGCTACGTCCCGCTGGGGATCCTGATCTGCTTCGCGCTGGTGCCGCTGGCGTACTGCGGGCACCTGGTGATGTTCCGCTCCCTGCGCTGACGACGCCCGCACCTGGGCCCTACCGCGGTGGGCGTCGTCAGCGGTCGGTCAGCAGCAGCCAGTCGTCGTCGAGCCGCTCCGGGGTCACTCCCTCCGGCCAGGCGTGCGACGCCCCCGCCACCGCCCGCGCCTGGTCCACCAGGAGCGTGCGGGCGAACGTCGCCCCCGCGAAGCTGACCGGACCACCGAACCGGGCCCGCCCGAAGTTCGCCGCGCCCTCGAAGCGGGTCCGCTCGAACCACGTCTCCCCGCCGAACTCGGTCCAGCGGAACAGCGCCATGTCGGCGAACCGGGCCTGCCGGAAGGTGTAACCGCTGGCGTCGAAGCCGTCCAGCCGGGCCCCGGTGAGGTCCAGGGTCACCCCGGGCCACCATCCGTCGCCGTCCGCCCGCAGGTGCCGGGTCAGGACCCGCTGCGCGGTGCGCCGGACCTCCGTCTCGCGCGCGTCGTCGTCCGGCGGCGTCATCCGCAGGTACGCGCAGAGCACCGCCACGATCGTCGTACGCTGCGCCGGGTTGTCCTGCCCGAGCCGCTCCAGGGCGTGCAGGCCGCCCAGGCGTACGGCGGCGTTGTCGTTGCCGAGCAGCTCCACGGCCCGGGTGTAGAGCTCGGTGAGCCGGCGCTCGGCGGCGTCGTGCTCGGCGGCGGCGGCCTGCTGCTCCTGGTGCCGCTGGCCGGCCTCGGCGACCGACTCGGCGTGTGCCTGTACGCGTTCCCGGTGCGCCTGGTCGTGGGCGGCGACGGCCTCCTGGTGACGTTGCGCCCGTTCGCTGATCCACTGCCGGCGCGCGGCGAGCAGCAGCGCGAGGCCGCCGCCGGTGCCGGCGACCACGGTCAACCCGGTGCGGATGGCGTCGATGCGCAGTGTGGCGCGGGTGTCCGGCTGGGCGGCCCGGTCGGCCTCACCGAGGAGCCAGTCGAGCACCCACCAGCCGAGCGCGGCGGCGAGCAGCAGCCCGATCAGGACGAGCCACCACGGCATCACCCGGAGCTGCCGGTCGGATGGCGGAGTCCCCTGCACGGTCCACAGCATGCCACCGGCGCACGCCCGCCGGGGTCCCGATCCGTTGCCGCACAAGGCCGTCCGGTGTCGACCAATCTCCTCAGTGGACCGGCCGCGTGCGAAATGCCGGTTTGCGCCCCCGGTGGGACAACGGGTTACCCGCGCGTAACTTTCCATTGACGTTTCCGGATTGTTACCCGCATCATCGTCGCACCGGTCGATCGGACACCCCACCCACCACTCCCGGCTCGCCGGGTACCTCCCACCGGAGGTGCAGCCATGCTGCTCCGAAAGACCGCCGTCGCCGCCACCCTCGCGGCCCTCGCCATCCTGCTCGTCCCTTCCACCGCCGTCGCGGCCCCCGCACCGCCCGACCCCGCCGCGGCCGTCCAGGCCGACCCCGCGGCGACCGTCCAGACCGCCGCCGCCGGACGTACCGTGATCGTGGTCGGCGGGCTCAGCGGCATCGCCGCCGTCTACGAGCCCCTCGCCGCACGGCTGCGGGCCGACGGCTACCGGGTGTGGATCTACCAGTTGCCCAACCTCGGGCTCGGTGACATCCCCACCTCCGCCCGCGCCCTCGCCACGTACGTCGGCCAGGTGCGCGCCGCGACCGGTGCCGCCACGGTGGACGTGGTCGCGCACTCCGAGGGCGGACTGGTGTCGCGGTACTACCTCAAACGGCTCGGCGGCACCGGCTCCGTCGGCCGCTACGTCAGCCTCGGCTCCCCGCAGTACGGCACCTACGTCGCCAACCTGGTGGCGTTCCTCGGCCTGGGCAGCTGCGTGGGCATCGTCGCCTGCCAGCAGATGACGATCGGTTCGGCCTTCCTCGCCGACCTCAACTCCGGCGACGACACGCCGGGCGCGGTGCGGTACACGGCCGTGCGCACCCTCCAGGACGAGCTGGTCCGGCCGGTGGGCAACGCCTCGCTCGCGGACGGCGCGACAAACGTGCTGATCCAGTCGTGGTGCCCGCTGCGGATTGTCGGACACCTCGGGCTGGTGCTCGACGGCACCACGTACAGCGTGGTCCGGCAGGCGCTCGCCGACTCCACGATCCGACCGAACTGCTTCGCCCTCTGAGGCGATCGTCAGCGGGCGGCCGGCATGGTGCCGGCCGCCCGCCCTGTGACCAGGATCAGGCGGCCCGGGAGAGCGCCTCGTACTCGGAGTCGGTCAGCTCCACCTCGGCGGCGGCCACGTTCTCCTCCAGGTGCGCCACCGACGACGTGCCCGGGATGGGGAGCATGACCGGCGAGCGGCGCAGCAGCCACGCCAGGGCGAGCTGCGCGGGCGTCGCGCCGTGCTCGGTGCTGATGGCGTCCAGCGGGCCGCCCGGCCGGGCCAGGTTGCCGGTGGCGATCGGGAACCACGGGATGAACGCGAGGTCGGTGCGCTCGCAGTGGTCGACGACGTCCTCGGCGCTGCGGTCGGCGAGGTTGTAGAGGTTCTGCACGGACACGATCGGGGTGATCTTCCGGGCGGCCTCGATCTCGTCCACGGACACCTCGGACAGGCCGATGTGCCGGATCTTGCCCTCCTGCTGGAGCAGCGCCAGCTCGTCGAGCTGGTCGGCCAGCGGCACCTGCGGGTCGATCCGGTGCAGCTGGTAGAGCCCGATGGTGTCGAGGCCGAGGTGGCGCAGGCTCAGCTCGCACTGCTGACGCAGGTACTCCGGGCGACCCACCGGCCGCCAGTCACCCGGGCCCGAGCGGGTCAGGCCGGCCTTGGTCGCGATGACGATGTCGTCGGCGTACGGGTGGAGAGCCTCCTTGATCAGCATCTCGCTGACGAAGGGCCCGTACGAGTCGGCGGTGTCGATGAAGGTCACGCCCAGCTCGACCGCCCGACGCAGGACCCGTACCGCCTCGGCCGGGTCCTTCGGGTCGCCCCACACCCCGGGACCGGTGATCTGCATGGCCCCGTACCCGAGCCGGTCGACCCGCAGGTCGCCGCCGATCCGGTACGTCCCGGAGGCCTTCGCGGGTTGCTTGCCGGCGTCGACTGCCATCGCCTGGTGTCCTCATTCCTGTCGGTGGTCCTCCGCGGCCAATCTAGCCAGGTACGCGCTCCGGCGCTGGCGCTCAGCCCACGTGCCGGATGACCACCAGGGCCTGGTCGTCCTCGGAGCCGGCCAACTCGGCCATCACCGCGTCGGCGATCGCCTCCACCGGCGCGTCGCGGTGGGCGTCGACCACCGCGTGCAGCGCCGCCACCCCCTCGTCGTACGCCTGGTTGCGCCGCTCCACCAGCCCGTCGGTGTACGCCACGAGCAGGTCGCCCACGCCGAACGGCAGGGTCGTGACGGGCACCGGCTCGCGGACCAGCCCCAACGGCAGGGCGTTGGCGGTGTGCACCCGCTCCGGTGGCCGTCCCGGGCGCACCAGCACCGGGTGCGGATGCCCCACCCGGGCCACGCTGACCCGGCCCGCCACCGGGTCGACCGTCATCGCCAGGCAGGTACCGAGGAAGCCCACCCCGAGCAGGTCGGTCAACCGGGGGAACACCTCGCCCAGCGGCACCCCGAGCCGGATCAGCGTGTTGACCACCGTACGGATCTGGGCCATGTCCGCGGCCGCCTCGACCCGGTGCCCGACCACGTCACCGACCACCACCGCCAGGCCGTCACCGTCGAGGTCGACCAGGTCGTGCCAGTCGCCGCCCAGGTGCAGCCCGCTCATCGCCGGCGTGTACCGGGTGGCCACCCGCAACCCCGCCGGCGTGGACCGGTTCGACGCGCGCAGCCGCCCCGCCAGACGGGTGACCAGGTTGTGCTCGGCGGCGGCCAGCCGGACCCGCTCCAGGGTCTGCTCGCACAGGTCGGCGACGGTGTCCAGCAGCGCCAGGTCGCCCTCGCGCAGGGGCCGCTGCCGCCGCCACCCGAAGCCCAGGGCGGCGATCGGCCGGCGCCGTGCGTCCAGCAGCGGCAACGCGACCGTGGTCACCAGCCCGTGCCGCCCCACCGGGTCGGGCAGCCCGGGAAAACGCCGAACGAACTCCGCCCGGTCGGTGAGGACGATGCGCTCGCCGGTGCGCAGCGCGGTGGCGATCGGCCGGGGATCGTCGATGGTGAGGTCGGCGAAGGTCGCCGACAGGCTGGACGGCACACCGTTGTACCAGAGCCGGACCCGACGCCCCTCCTCCCGCATCGCCAGGCCGGGCAGCACCGCGCCGACCGCGACCGGCGCCGCGGTGAGGATCACCTCGATCGCCTCGGCCGTCGACCGGGTCACGCTCAGCCGGGCGGCGAACGCGGCCATGGCCTGCGCCGAGTCGGCCAGCTCGGCCCGCTGCAACGCCTGGCCGCACAGCCCGGCCACCGTGTCCAGCAGCCCCTGCGGACGACCGCCGTCGACCACCGGCCCGGACCAGCGCACCTCCAGCGCCCCGAACGCCCCGCCGTCGCCGTACCGCAGCGGCACGCACACGGCCGTACCGTCCCGGACGACCCTGTTCTGCCGGACCGCCCGCGCCAGCGGCACGTCGGCGTCCAGGTCGAGGTCCACCGCGGGCCCGGCCCCCGGGCCGGCGGCGACCCGCAGGGCCGGCTCACCCGGCGCGGCGGTCGCGACCCGCGCGGTGGCGCCGTCGAAGACCGCCGGGACGGTACGCAGCACCACCTCGACGATCGCCGGACGGTCCTGCGCGGTGCTCAGCCCGCCGGCCAGCCGGGACAACGCCTCCGCCTGCCGCAGCACCCGCTGCCGGTCGCCGCCGTCCCGGGCGACCGCCGTCAGGTTGTCATCGTCCGCGGTCGAGACGGTGACAACCTGGGTGAGCACACCGCCCGGCCGCCCCGACTCGTCGAGCACCGGGACGTACGAGCAGGTCACCGCGGACGGCCCGTCGTCGGCGGCCGGGAGCGCGGGTCCCTCCGCGGTGGTCGGTTTCCCGGCCAGCACCCCGTCGAGCAGGGGGCCGAGGATGTCCCACCGCTCCGGCCACACCAGCGCGCCGGGCCGGCCGAGGGCGTCGGCCCCGGACGCGCCGAGCAGGGGAGCGTACGCGTCGTTGTGCAGCACCACCCGCTGCTCGCCCCACCACAGCAGCATGGGGGCGGGGGAGTGGAGGCAGAGCGTCAGGGCCGTCCGCAGGCTCTGCGGCCAGTCGTCCAGCGGGCCCAGCGGGGTGGTCGACCAGTCCCGGGCGTCGATCCGCGCACCGGTCTCCCCGCCGTCGGCGAGCACCTGGCGCCAGCCGGCGTCGTCGGCCGGCGTGACCGGGAAGGGGTCGTCGGTCACCCCGGGCCCTCCGCTCGGCGCCGCGCGATCAGCCATCAGACGGAAAGTACCAGCGCGGGCCGTTCCACGACCGTCTTCGATCTTGCCTGATCCGGCGCGGGCCCGGCCGAAACGGATCAGCCAGGTGCCAACCCGGTGGACATCGGCGCGGAGTTGGGCGGAGCGGCCGTGCCGGGGCCCGGGCCGTGGGACGCTGTGCCCACGCCGCTCGTCACGGGCCGCACCGGCCCGGTCGGCGCCGACCCCGGGTCGGCCGTCCGGCGGCGCGACCGCCGGGAGGGAGCGTCCATGTCGGGAACGCCACAGGTCGACTTCGCGCTCGACACGTACGAGTGCATCGTGCTCTACCCCGGGCCGTCCGGGCGGGCGCTGCCGGCGGAGACGGTCCAGCGGCTCCAGGCCGAGCACCTCGCGCACATGCAGGCGCTTCAACGGCGGGGGATCATCCTGGTCGACGGCGCCGTCGACGGCCCGGCCCGCGAGCCGGACCCGCCCCTGGGGTTCGGCCTGGCCCGCACCGGCTCCGTCGACGACGTCCGCAGCGTGATGGAGGCCGACCCCGCCGTGCAGGCCGGCCTCTACAAGGTCGACGTGATGACCTTCCTCTGCCCGGCCGGCTCCCTGGAGTTCCCCCTCGTCCGGGCGCAGACCTGACCGGTCACGGTGGGAATCCGCCGGTCGCGCGCACGCCGGGCACGGACGCCCTCGGAGACTGGTGACACCGGACGGTACGATTCCCGGCGCGCGGTCGCCGATGCCCGCCGTCACAACGTCCCGTGCGGATCTGCCGCCGCCGGTCACGCGCGTTCGCGCGTCGTTGGACAAACGTTCGCAGTCCGCGAGGGGGTCGGCCCGCAGTCCGGCCCGAAGGAGAGACTAGCCTGATGGGCGTGACACGCCGCGCGAAGATCGTCTGCACCCTCGGCCCCGCCACCTCGTCGCCCGAGCGCATCCGCGGCCTCGTCGAGGCCGGCATGAACGTGGCGAGGCTCAACTTCAGCCACGGCGACCACGCAGACCACGAGGCTGTCTACCGCCTCGTCCGCGAGGCTGCCGACGCGTCCGGCCGGCCGGTGGCCGTCCTCGCCGACCTGCAGGGCCCGAAGATCCGGCTCGGGCGTTTCGCCGACGGCCCGCACGAGTGGCGTACGGGCGACTCGGTCGTGATCACCGGCGACGAGGTCCTCGGCACCCGGGACCGCGTCTCCTGCACGTACCGGAAGCTGCCCCAGGAGGTGAAGCCCGGCGACCGCCTGCTGATCGACGACGGTCGGGTCGCCGTGGAGGTCACCGACGTCACCGGCAACGACATCCGCTGCCTGGTCACCGAGGGCGGCCCGGTCTCCAACAACAAGGGCGTCTCGCTGCCCAACGTGGCCGTCAGCGTTCCCGCCATGTCCGACAAGGACGCCGAGGACCTGCGCTTCGCCCTCGGTCTCGGCGTCGACCTCGTCGCGCTGTCCTTCGTCCGGTCCGCCGAGGACATCAAGCTCGTCCACACGATCATGGCGGAGGAGGGCGTGCACCGCCCGGTCCTCGCCAAGGTGGAGAAGCCCGAGGCGGTGGACCACCTGGAGGCGATCGTGCTCGCCTTCGACGGGGTCATGGTCGCCCGGGGCGATCTCGGCGTGGAGCTTCCGCTGGACCAGGTGCCGCTGGTGCAGAAGCGGGCCGTGCAGCTGTGCCGCGAGAACGCCAAGCCGGTCATCGTGGCCACCCAGATGCTCGACTCGATGATCGAGAACTCGCGGCCGACCCGCGCCGAGGCCTCCGACGTGGCCAACGCCGTGCTCGACGGCGCGGACGCGGTGATGCTCTCCGGCGAGACCAGCGTCGGCAAGTACCCGGTGCTCACCGTCAGCACCATGGCGAAGATCGTCACCACCACCGAGTCCGGCTCGATCGGTGTGCCCCGGCTCCAGCACGACCCGCGTACGCACGGTGGAGCGCTGACCGTCGCCGCCTCCTCGATCGCCCGGGCCATCGGCGCCAAGGCCCTGGTCGCCTTCTCGCAGACCGGCGACACCGTCCGACGGCTGTCCCGACTGCACTGCGACCTGCCGCTGCTCGCCTTCACCCCGGTGCCGGAGGTCCGCAACCAGCTCGCGCTGTCGTGGGGCGTGGAGACCTTCCACATGCCGTTCGTGGAGCACACCGACGACATGTTCCGGCAGGTCGACGAGGCGCTGCTCGGTCTCAACCGGGCCAACCCCGGCGACTACGTGGTCATCGTCGCGGGCAGCCCGCCCGGCACCCCCGGCTCCACCAACACGCTGCGCGTACACCAGCTGGGTTCGCTGGTGGACGCGGCCTCGGCGCGGGCGCTTCAGTGAGCGCGAGGAGTGAGCCGGGGTTGCGAGCCCCGCAGTCGCGAACGGAGACATCGCAGTGACCGGCGGTCGGGCCGCGACGGGCCAGGCCGCGGTCGACCAGCTCCTGGAGGTCCTCGACCTGGAGCCGACCGGCGACATGTCCTTCCGGGGCATGAGCCCGCCGGTCGGGCCGCAGCGGGTGTACGGCGGCCAGGTCGCCGGCCAGGCCCTGGTCGCCGCCGGCCGCACCGTCGACCAGGAGCGCTTCGTGCACTCCCTGCACGGCTACTTCGTGCGCCCCGGCGACCCGGTCGAACCGATCGAGTACCAGGTGGAGAACATCCGCGACGGTCGTTCCTTCTCGGTCCGCCGCGCGGTGGCGCTCCAGCACGACAAGCCGATCTTCTTCATGTCGGCGTCGTTCCAGCGTGTCGAGGAGGGGCTGGACCACCACGCGCCCACCCCGCCGGACGTGCCCGGACCGGACGAGGTCCCGACCATGGCCGACCGGCTCGCCCGGTACCCGGAGCGGCTCGGCATCTGGGGGCAGATCCCCCGCCCGATCGACGTCCGCTACATCGGCGAGCCCGGCTGGGTACGCCCCGGCGACCGCCCCGCCGACCCGCACCAGAGGGTCTGGATGCGCATCGACGGGAAGCTCCCCGACGATCCGCTGCTGCACGCCTGCGCCCTGGCGTACGCCTCCGACCTGACCCTGCTCGACTCGGTGCTCTCCGTGCACGGCGAGGTCTGGGGCCCCGGCGGCGTGGTCGGCGCGAGCCTCGACCACGCGCTGTGGTTCCACCGGTCGTTCCGCGCCGACGAGTGGTTCCTCTACGACTGCTGGAGCCCGTCCGCCTCCGGCGCGCGAGGGCTGGCCACCGGCCGGATGTTCACCACCGACGGTCGGAACATCGCCACCGCCGTGCAGGAGGGACTGCTGCGCCGCGTCGGCGTCTGAGCCGGCCGGCACCTCATCGTGGCCGATCGGCCGAGGGGTGATCGGCCGGGCGGAGCGCTCAGGGGGCTAACCTGTCCGGCATGCGCCTCTCCGCCCGGGTCGACTACGCCCTCCGAGCGGTCGCCGAGTTGGCCTCGGTGACCGGTGGCGCCGCCCCCGGGCGCGGCCGGCCGGTGACCGCCGAGCAGATCGCCCGGGCGCAGGAGATCCCGCCGAAGTTCCTGGAGAGCATCCTGCTGCAACTGCGTCGGGGCGGCGTCGTGCACGCCCAGCGCGGTCCCGAAGGCGGCTACTGGCTGGCCCGGCCGGCGGAGGAGATCTCCCTCGCCGAGGTGATCCGGGTGATCGACGGACCGCTGGCGCACGTGCGGGGTCAGCGGCCCGAACAGTTGGGCTACCAGGGGGCGGCGCGGGCCCTCCAGGACGTCTGGATCGCCCTGCGGGCCAGCGAGCGCCAGATCCTCGACCTCGTCACCGTCGCCGACGTGGTGGCGGGCACGCTGCCTCCGCGCGTGACGGAACTGGTCGCCGATCCCGGCGCCTGGACCTGATCCACGCGCCGGTCGCCGGCGCGACGGCAGGACCGTCCGGCCGGACGCAGGTGCCGTCCCATCGACCGAACAGCCACTTGACCCGGAGCGCTCTTTCCCGCATTGTCGACCAAGTCGATAGGAGATACCTACAAGTCAGGGGGCGCCCGTGCGCAAGCTGCTGGTCCTCGCGCTGGTCGGCCTCGCCGCGCAGCTGGTCGACGGTGCGCTGGGCATGGCGTACGGGTTGACGTCGTCCACACTGCTCCTCCTCGTCGGGGTCGCCCCGGCGGCGGCCTCCGCCTCGGTGCACCTCGCCGAGATGGGCACCACGCTCGCCGCCGGTGTGGCGCACTGGCGGTTCGGCAACGTCGACTGGCGCGTCGTCAGCCGCATCGCCGTTCCCGGCGCGCTCGGCGCGTTCGCCGGCGCCACGTTCCTCAGCTCGATCTCCACCGCCGCCGCCGCGCCGTGGATGGCCGGCATCCTGTTCACCCTCGGGGCGTACCTGCTGGTGCGTTTCTCCCGGCCGTTGCGCACCGACCGGCGCGGTGGCCGGCTGCGCTCGCGCTTCCTCGGCCCGCTGGGTCTGGTCGCCGGCTTCATCGACGCCACCGGCGGCGGCGGATGGGGTCCGGTCGCCACCCCGGCGCTGCTGGTCAGCGGCCGGATGGAGCCTCGCCGGGTGATCGGCTCGGTGGACACCTCCGAGTTCCTCGTCGCCGGGGCGGCCAGCGTCGGTTTCCTCATCGGTCTCGGCTCGGAGGGCTTCCTGCTGCCGATGGTGGGGGCGCTGCTCGTCGGCGGCCTGATCGCCGCGCCGGTGGCTGCCTGGCTGGTCCGGATCGTCCCCGCGCAACTGCTCGGCGCCGCGATCGGCGGCGTCATCGTGCTGACCAACGCCCGGGTCCTGATGCGCTCCGCCGACCTGGGCGGCGCCGTCCCGCCGATCGTCTACGTGCTGCTGGCCGCCGGCTGGATCGTCGCCCTGACCCTCGCCGTACGGGCACTGCGCCGCACCCGCCGGGCCCGCGCCACCGCCGCGACCGCCCTGGCCGAGCCCACCACCACACTCGACACCCCCGGCGACCGCACCCCCGCCACAGCCGGCGCCACGGACCACTGACCCCCCACCCACCCCCCACCCCCCACCCCCCTCCGGGTTGATCAAGAGGTTTGCGTCAGCGAGAGCCTCCGTGGTGACGCAAACCTCTTGATCAACGGGGTCTGGTGGGTGGGTGGGGCCGGGGGGGTGGGGGGTGGGGTGGTTTTAGAGGGTGCTGAGTAGGTGCCAGGCCTCGTCGACGTGGGTTGCGGTTGTCTGGGGGGAGCCGACCGCCAGGCGCAGCGTGTACCGGCCGTCGACGCGGGTGTGCGTCAGGTGTACCCGACCGGTCGCGTTCACCCGGGCCAGCAGGTCCGCGTTGGCCGCGTCGTCGGCGCGCAGCCGGAAGCACACCAGCGAGAACGGGTGCGGCGCGGCCAGTTCGAACCGGTCGTCGGCGCGGACCCGGTCGGCGAAGCGCGCCGCGAGCGCCACCCCGGAGCGGACGTGCGCACGCAGCCCCTCGACGCCGTACCAGCGCAGCACGAACCACAGCTTCAACGCCCGGAACCGGCGGCCCAGCGGCACCTGCCAGTCCCGGTAGTCGATCACCGCGCCGGACTCGCTGGCGGCGTTGCGCAGGAACTCCGGCAGCACCGTCAGCGCCTCGATCAGCTCACCCCGGTCGGCCACCCAGAACGCGTCGCAGTCGAAGCCGGTCAGCAGCCACTTGTGCGGATCGAAGCAGTACGAGTCGGCGTACTCGACTCCCGCGTGCGACCAGCGCAGCTCCGGGCAGACCGCCGCCGCACCCGCGTACGCGGCGTCGACGTGCAGCCAGACCCCGTACTCGGCACAGATCCGCCCGATCTCCGGCAGCGGGTCGACGGCGGTGGTGGAGGTGGTGCCGATCGTGGCGACCACGATCGCGGGGACGTCCCCGGTGGCCCGGTCGGCCTCGATGGCCGCGCGCAGCGCCTCCGGTCGCATCGCCTGGGTCTCCGGGTCCACCCCGATCGGCCGTACGCCGTCGGTGCCCAGACCGGCGATCCGGACCGCCTTGTCGATCGAGGAGTGCCCGTGGACGGAGGTGTACGCCCGGTACCGCCGGTCGACCCCGACCTCCCGCCAGCGGCCCCCGCCGGCCCGGTGCAGCGCGGCGAGGGTGGCCACCAGCGTCGCCGAGGAGGCGGAGTCCTGGATGACGCCGCCGCCGGAGGAGGTGGAGCGGAACCGCTCCGGTAGGTCCATCAGGTCGGCGAGCCAGTCCAGCATCGCCGTCTCCAGCTCGGTGCAGGCCGGGCCGGTGGCCCAGAGCATGCCCTGCACGCCGAGCCCGGAGCTGACCAGGTCGCCGAGCACGCTCGGGCCGGAGGTGTTGGCGGGGAAGTAGCCGAAGAAGCCGGGATGCTGCCAGTGGGTCAGCCGCGGCGTGATCAGCGCGTCCAGGTCGGCGAGCACGGCGTCGACGGGCTCGCCCCGCTCCGGCGGGCCGGCCGGCAGGTCGGCGGCCAGCGCGCCGGGCGGCTCCGGCGACGTCACCGGGCGCTGCCCGAGCGTCGTCCAGTAGTCGGCGATCCAGTCCACCACGGCGTACCCCGCGCGGCGGAACTCCTCCGGGGTCATGTGCTCGGCCACGACGACGAGTCGATCAACAAACGGGCCGCGAGGCAAGCCGTGGGGCTGGGCGCATTGTGTCGAGAAAGCGCTTGCCTTAGCATCCGAGGGGCGCAGAGCCTGCTTCGCCGACGCTGACCACGCGCGTCGGACCATCACCGCCGTCAGCGCGGTACGCCCCTCCGCCGGCCCGGGCAGGCCGGACGACCCCGGGCCGCCGCGCGTCCCCACCTCCTGCGGAGGACACCCATGTCCGTCTCCCCGCGTCGCCTCGCGCTGCTCGCCGCAGCGACGGCGGCGACCCTCACCGCCGGCGCGGTCGCCACGGTGGCGGCCTCGGCGGCTGCCGCCGGCTGCCGCGTCGACTACCAGGTCACCAACCAGTGGCAGGGCGGCTTCGGCGCCACCGTCGCCGTCACCAACCTCGGCGATCCGGTCACCGGCTGGACGGTGACCTGGTCCTGGGCCGCCGGCCAGCAGGTCACCCAGGCCTGGAACGCCACCGTCACCCAGTCCGGCGCACAGGTGACCGCGCGCGACGTCGGCTACAACGCCGCGATCCCCACCAACGGCAGTACGTCGTTCGGCTTCAACGGCTCCTGGACCGGCGCCAGCAATCCGGCGCCGGCCGGCTTCGCGCTCAACGGCACCGCCTGCACCGGCACGGTGCCCACCGGCGGCCCGACCACCGCGCCCCCACCCACGACCCCGCCCCCGACGCCCCCGCCACCGACCACGCCCCCGCCGACCACCCCACCGCCGGGCAGTGTCCAGATGGAGGACCTCGACCGGGGCCTCGTCAGCGTCCGGTCCGGCGACGGCAACCTGGTCTCCTGGCGCCTGCTCGGCACCGAGACCACCGGTGTCTCCTTCAACCTCTACCGGGGCTCCACGAAGGTCAACGCCAGTCCCCTCACCGGCGCCACCAGCTACCTCGACGGCGGCGCGGCGACCGGCGCCGCGTACACCGTGCGGGCCGTGGTGGGCGGCGCGGAACAGGCCCCCTCGGCGCCCGCGCTCCCGTTCCCGGCCGGCTACCTCGACGTGCCGCTCCAGGTGCCGCCCGGCGGCACCACGCCGAGCGGCGAGGCGTACACGTACTCCGCCAACGACGCCAGCGTCGGTGACCTCGACGGCGACGGCCGGTACGAGTTCGTCCTCAAGTGGGAGCCGTCGAACGCCAAGGACAACTCGCAGAGCGGCTACACCGGCACCGTCCTCGTCGACGCGTACACCCTGACCGGCACCCGGCTGTGGCGGATCGACCTCGGCCGCAACATCCGCGCCGGCGCCCACTACACCCAGTTCCAGGTGTACGACTACGACGGCGACGGCGACGCCGAGGTGGCCATGAAGACCGCCGACGGCACCCGCTCCGGCACCGGCCAGGTCATCGGCAGTTCCTCGGCCGACCACCGAAACTCCTCCGGCTACGTCCTCGCCGGTCCCGAGTACCTGACCATGTTCGACGGCCGCACCGGCGCCGCCCTGTCCACCGTCAGCTACGACCCTCCACGCGGGACCGTCTCCTCCTGGGGGGACGGCTACGGCAACCGTGTCGACCGGTTCCTCGCCGGCACCGCCTACCTCGACGGGCAGCGCCCCAGCCTGATCATGGCGCGCGGCTACTACACCCGGGCGGTGATCGCCGCCTGGGACTTCCGCGACGGCACCCTGCGCAGGCGGTGGACGTTCGACTCCAACGCCTCCGGCAACGGCGCCGCCGCCGGCCAGGGCAACCACAGCCTCTCCGTCGCCGACGTCGACGCCGACGGCCGGCAGGAGATCGTGTACGGCTCGGCCACCATCGACGACACCGGCCGGCTCCTGTACGCCACCGGCTTCGGCCACGGTGACGCCCTGCACGTGGGCGACCTGATCCCGGGCCGTACCGGGCTGGAGGTCTTCACCATCCACGAGTCCGGCAACCAACCCGCCGCCGACGTGCACGACGCCCGGACCGGACAGGTGATCTGGCAGCGGCCGAACAACGGCGGCACCGAGGGACCCGGCCGGGGTGTGGCCGCCGACATCTGGGCCGGCAGCCCCGGCGCCGAGTTCTGGGGCGCGGGCAACCAGATGGGCAACCTGTACAGCACCAGCGGCGCGAACCTCGGTCGCAACCCCTCGTCGTCCAACTTCCTCGCCTGGTGGGACGGTGACCCGGTCCGGGAACTGCTCGACGGCACCCGGATCGACAAGTACGGCACCGCCGGCGACACCCGCCTGCTCACCGGCAGCGGGGTCGCGTCCGGCAACGGCACCAAGTCCACCCCGGCGCTGTCGGCGGACATCCTCGGCGACTGGCGGGAGGAGGTCGTGTGGCGGACCAGCGACAGCCGGGCCCTGCGGATCTACAGCACCCCGACGCCGACCACCACGCGGATCCACACCCTGATGCACGACCCGCAGTACCGGGTGGCGGTCGCCTGGCAGAACACCGCCTACAACCAGCCCCCGCACCCGGGGTTCTTCATCGGTGCCGGAATGGCCGCCGCGCCCACGCCGCGCATCCACCTCCGCTGAGCGGAGACCCTGGCGTCTCCCGGTAGGGGTCGCCTACGGTGAGGCACCGGGCCGCAGCCGCGGAATCCGCACAGCTCCGGCCCGGTGCGCCACACCGCGGCATCCCCGACCCGTCCCGACCGGGAATGCCGTACCACCACCGGATACAAAGCTATGCGCCGTCCGGGTCGGCAGGGTGACACCGACGTGAAGATCGTGTTTCAGACCGTCCGGCGCAGGCCACCCGCCACCTTCTCGGCGATCAGCTCGAACGAGCGCACCCGGTCCTCCAGGTCGTACACGAGCGTGGTGAGCATCAGCTCGTCCGCGCCGGTACGCGCCAGCAGGTCACCGAGCTGCCGGGCCACGGTCTCCGGCGACCCGGTCGCCTGCCCCTCCCGGCGCTGCGCCACGAACTCGCGCTCCATCTCCGTGTACGGGTAGGCCGCCGCGTCCTCGGGCGAGGCCAACGGCTCCGGCCGCCCGGAGCGCAGCCGCAGGAACGACAGCGCCGCCGGGCCGGCCAGCCACTCGGCCCGCTCGTCGGTCTCGGCGCACACCGCGTTGACCGCGACCATCGCGTACGGCTCGTCGAGCCAGCGCGACGGCCGGAAGCTCTGCCGGTACAGCGCCAGCGCGGGCAGCGTGTTCTGCGCGCTGAAGTGGTGCGCGAAGGAGAACGGCAGCCCGAGCAGGCCGGCCAGTTGGGCACTGAACCCGCTGGAGCCGAGCAGCCAGACCGCCGGCTGCTGGCCGCGACCCGGCGTCGCCGTGATCGGCCCCGGCTCGTCGCCGCTGAAGTAGTTCATCAGGTCCGCCAGCTCCCGGGGGAACCCCTCGGCCGACAGCCCCTCCATCGTCCGGCGCAGTGCCAGCGCGGTCACCTGGTCGGTGCCGGGCGCGCGGCCGATCCCCAGATCGATCCGGCCCGGGTGCAGCGCCTCGAGGGTCCCGAACTGCTCGGCCACCACCAGCGGGGCGTGGTTGGGCAGCATCACGCCGCCGGAGCCCAGCCGGATGGTGCTCGTGTGTGCGGCCAGGTGCGCGAGCAGCACCGCCGGCGCGGACGAGGCGATCGCCGGCATGTTGTGGTGCTCGGCCACCCAGAACCGGTGGTAGCCCAGCTCCTCGGTGCGCCGGGCCAGCTCGGTGGTGTGCCGCAGGGCCGCACCGGCGGACGCTCCGGCCGCGACCGGAGCAAGATCAAGAACAGACAAGGGTACGTCGATCACACGTCACCCCAACCCACTGCCCGCCGGGATTGTTCCGGATCGTGCCGCAACCCACGCTCCCGCCCTCGCTCCGCGTGCGTTCAGCCGAGGCCGCGGGCCTGTTCGAAGATCAAGCTCGTCTGCGTGTGCTGCACCGCCGGATCCACGGCGAGGTGGTCGAGCACGAAGTCGCGCAGCGCCACCGACGAGGCCGCCCGCACATGCAGCACGTAGTCCTCCGCCCCGGCCACGTGAAACACCGACACCACCCCCGGCAGGCGCACCGACCGGGCCCGGAACGCGTCCACCGCCGCCCGTTCGTGCGCGGTCAACCGCACCGACACCAGCGCCTGCAACGGCAGGCCCAGCGCGGCCGGGTCCACCTCCGCGTGGAACCCCCGGATCGCGCCGCACTCGCGCAGCGCCCGGGTCCGCGCCAGGCAGGTCGACGGCGCCACCCCCACCCGCTCGGCGAGGGCGTTGTTCGGCAGGCGGCCGTCCACGGCCAACTCCGCCAGGATCGCGCGGTCGGTGTCGTCGAGGGCCTCAAACGGCCGCACATCATTCGCTACGAGGGGCATGCGGGCATCCTCCACCGAATCTTCCACGCCATCCAGGCCATTCTCAGAATCTTCTTCCGGTCTCTTGCCCCCATTTCCCCGGATGTTCGATCCTTCCGTCATGACGACCGTGGACACCCGAGCCGTGCACGCCGGCCGCGACGACCTCGCCGCCCTCGGCGTCCACGTGCCGCCGATCGACCTCTCCACCACCAACCCGCTGCCCTCGGTCGACGCCGGCGGCGACGCGTACGAGACCCTCGCCACCGGCGGCACCCTCCCGCCCGGCAGCAGCGCCGTCTACCAGCGGCTCTGGAACCCCACCGTGGCCCGCTTCGAGACGGCGCTCGCCACGCTGGAGGACACCGCCGAGGCGGTCGCCTTCGCCAGCGGCATGGCCGCCCTCACCGCCACCCTGCTCGCCGCCACCCGCGACGGGAAGCGGCACGTCGTCGCCGTCCGCCCCCTCTACGGCGGCACCGACCACGTCCTCGCCACCGGCCTGCTCGGCACCACCGTGACCTGGGCCCGCGCCGACGAGGTCGCCGCCGCCGTCCGCCCCGACACCGCCCTCGTGATCGCCGAGACCCCGGCCAACCCCACCCTCGACCTGGTCGACATCGCCGCCCTCGCCCGCGCCGCCGGCGACGTGCCGCTGCTCGTCGACAACACCGTCGCCACCCCAGTGCTCCAGCGGCCCGCCCGGCACGGCGCGACCCTCGTCCTGCACAGCGCCACCAAGAGCATCGGCGGGCACGGCGACGTCCTCGCCGGCGTCGTCGCCTGCGACACCGACTGGGCCGCACGACTGCGCCAGGTCCGCGCGGTCACCGGGGCCGTCCTGCACCCGCTCGGCGCGTACCTCCTGCACCGCGGCCTGCAGACCCTCCCGGTCCGGGTCCGCGCCCAGCAGGCCGGCGCCGAGAAGCTCGCCGCCCGGCTCGCCGCCCACCCGGCCGTCGCCCGCGTCCACCACCCGTCGCTGCACGACCCGGCCGGGCTCGTCGGCCGCCAGATGTCCGGCCCGGGCAGCCTCCTGGCCTTCGAGGTACGCGGCGGCGCGCCCGCCGCCGCGGCCGTCGCCGACGGCTGCCAGTTGATCACTCACGCGGTGTCGCTCGGCGGCGTCGACACCCTCATCCAGCACCCCGCCTCGCTGACCCACCGGCCGGTGCAGGGGGAGGCGAAGCCGGGCGGCGGGCTGCTGCGCCTCTCGGTCGGCCTGGAGGACCCGGAGGACCTGTGGGCCGACCTGGGACGGGCACTCGCCGCCGTCGCCTGACTGGTTCCGCGGCGACATCCCTGGCCGGCCCCCGAACCGGCCGTGCGTCGGCGTCTCCTTTTCCTGCACGCGGCCGAACCAGCGGGTTTCGCGCATGATCGACTCGACATCGTTGAAACCGGGGTGTCCGGGTCAGGTCGTCAGCCCGACATCAATGACGTCGAGTGGATCTTCGCCCGGGACGGACTGGTGTGGGGTCGACGGGAGGTCCGGGCCGCGCACGGGTCAGGACTTCGGGCCGACGTGGCGGTCGAGGGCGGCGACGGCCTCCCGGCGGGCCACCGACAGGGAGTTGCGGCGGTTCATCCGCCAGGCGATGCCGAGCAGGTCCAGCGTCCACTGGCACAGGCCCATGATGTCGGCCGACTCGTTGGTGAACATGTAGCGGGGGTAGACGTACTCCTTGCCTCGGGTGGTCACCCGGTTGCTGACGCGGCAACCGTCGGAGTGGAACAGGCCACGCAGGAAGTGGCCAGGATGACGCTGAACGATCTCGCGTTGCCAGTCGGCGAGCACGATCAGTCGCCGGTGCTTCTCGCCCGGACCGTGCTGGGGAAACAGGCAAGGCCAGTGCGTGCCGGAGCTCTGGACGCTCACGCAGCCCTGTTGCGGGACCCGTTGGACCTTGGTGGCCAAGACCGCCCGCATGGCGTCGTCGCAGGCGTCGATCAGGTCGGGCCACCTGTTGCTGCACGAGATCCGCAGCACCGGCACGCGGACCGAGGTGACCAGATGGCCGTCGCCCAGGTAAAGGCCGAGTAGGTAGGCGTAGTGGGCAGGATCGGAGAGCCCGCCGTTGTCAGGACGGCACCGGAAGCACCGGAGTGCGGTGGCCTGCTGCGTCGGCTCAGGGCGGACTTTGCACCAGTGTCGAACTGTCGGATAGGAGACCCCGACGGCACGGGGGGCCTCGGCCACCGTGGCCCCGGACAGATAGACGCACCGGGCTCTCGCCCGGATCTCGGGTGAATGCATACGGGCATCCTCGAACGCCTGTATGACAGTTTCAGTGCCCCCGGTGGGATTCGAACCCACACTTTATGCAGTTTGAGTGCATCGTCTCTGCCATTGGACTACAGGGGCCTTCGGTCTCTCGGCGTGAACAGGTTACCTACTAGGCTATGTGTCGTGACACCCGGTCGGTCGGGTGTCGAGCACAGACTGGTGGGAGTGGCTCGTGGCCGAGACGCAGACGGATGCCGAGCGCAGGCGCGTACTGATCGCCGAGGACGAGGCGCTCATCCGGCTGGACCTCGCGGAGATGCTCGTCGAGGAGGGCTACGAGGTCGTCGGCGAGGCCGGCGACGGTGAGACCGCCGTCCGGCTCGCCGAGGAGCTCAAGCCCGACCTCGTCATTCTCGACATCAAGATGCCGATCATGGACGGGCTGGCCGCCGCCGAGCGCATCGCCGGCGCGCGCATCGCCCCGGTGATCATCCTGACCGCGTTCAGCCAGCGCGACCTGGTGGAGCGGGCGCGGGCGGCCGGCGCGATGGCGTACCTGGTGAAGCCCTTCCAGAAGAGCGACCTGGTCCCGGCGGTGGAGATCGCGCTGTCCCGCTACTCGGAGATCGCCGCCCTGGAGGCCGAGGTCGCCGGCCTGAACGACCGGCTGGAGATCCGCAAGACGGTGGAACGTGCCAAGGGCGCGCTGATGACCACGTACGGGATGACCGAGCCGCAGGCGTTCAAGTGGATCCAGCGCACGGCGATGGACCACCGGATGACCATGAAGGAGGTCGCCGAGCGGATCCTCGCGGAGACCGCCGGCGGCGAGGTGGCCCGTCCGGCCACCTGAGTCGAGGGTTGAGAAGGGCCCCCTGTACGACGCCAGGCGTTAACAGGGGGCCCTTCCTTGCATAGCATCGACGTTCGTGTGGGGCCGGCGTCCGGTGGCGGTGCTCGGTGCGGTCGTCGCGCTGCTCGCGGGCTGCGCGCGTCCGGGCCGGCTGGACGGTGACCAGCCGCCGCCGGTCCGTGCGGCGTGGGTGCCGCTGAGCCTGCCGGCGCCTCCGGGCCCGCCCGGCCGGTTGCTGCTGCGCGACGTGGCGGCCTGCGCCGACCGATGGTACGTGGTGGGTGGCGTCTCGGGCGCGGACGGGGGGACCCGGCCCGCGGCCTGGGTCGGCGACGGGGCGGTGTGGTCGAGCCTGCCGACGGTGCCGGTGACCTTCTCCGGTGAGCAGCACGTGTTCTCGTCCGTGGCGTGCCGGGATGACCGGGTCGCCGTGGTGGGCGCGAAGAGCGGGGGAGTGCACGGCAATCCGCGTACCGGCACCTGGTGGCAGGGGCGGGACGGCGCGCTGCGTGAGGTGTCGGCGCCGTTCGAGCAGTTCGGTGGTCCGCGTGCGGTGAGCGTCGGCCGGATGGCGGCGGGTCCGGCCGGCTGGTTGGTGGTCGGCTCGCGGGTGGACGGGGCGGTGGTGTGGGTCTCGCCGGACTCGGCGGCGTTCACCCTCGTCGAGGGGGCTCCGGGGCTGTCCGGCGACGGGCGTGGGCGAACGGCGGCGTACGACGCGGTGGGCGTACCGGCGGGGTGGTTGGCGGTGGGCACGTTGCTGGCGGCCGGCGGAGTGCCCCTGGCGTGGACGTCGCCCGACGGTCGCTCGTGGCGGCGGGCGGAGCTGCCGGGCGGGCCGGGCGCGGCGCAGCGCGTGGCGGTGGCCGCGGACGGTCCGGTGGCGGTGGGGCCGGCGGGCGGTGTGTTCGCCGCCTGGCGGTCCGGTCCGGACGGGTGGCGGCGGGCCGGTGGGTTCGGGGTGGCCGGTCCGGGGGTTCCGTCGGTGGTGGGTCTGACGGCGGCGGGCGCGCGCCTGGTGGCCGTGACGGCGAACGGTGCCGATCACGGTCTGTGGCTTTCGGTCGATTCGGGACATTCATGGCAGGCGATGGCGATGCCGGCGGCCGTGGCGCACCGCGGTGACACGGCGGTGGCGGTCGCTTCGGATGGAGATCGACTTCTGCTGGTGGCTGACGACGCCGAGGCGTCCCGTGCCTGGTCAGTGGGGTTGGCGGGCATCGATCGGTAGGGGGCGGGGGAGACCTGGCTCGTTACCGACGAAACAAAGGTGAAAAGGCTTCATAGCCGAAGGTTCTTACAGTGATCGCTTCCAGGCCGCCACGCCGTGTAACGGTTCGGTCAACCCGCTCCCGTGGGGCTTACGTCACAGCTCCGGCGTGGGATAACGTCCGGCCCCAGACCGGCGACGACGGTCTGGTCCGTCCATCCTGCAAGGGCCAATAGGCGCCGGGTGGTTCGGGCCATTGGGACTGAGGAGGGTACGAGCCTTGAGGCAGAAGCTCGCACGGGTGCTGAGTGGCGTTGCCATCAGCGCGCTGGTTCTCGGCGGCGCGGCCGCATGTAAGGCTGACAGTGGTGACGAAGGCGGCAGCAGCAACGCGGCCTGTGACCTGAAGCTCGGCTTCTTCGGCCCGCTCACCGGCGACGCCGCGGGTCTCGGTATCCACATGCGCAACGGCACCAAGCTGGCCATCGACCAGTACAACAAGGACAACGCCGACTGCAAGGTCGCCCTGACCGAGTACGACTCGCAGGGTGACCCGGCCAAGGCCCCCGCCCTCGCCCAGCAGGCCGTCGGCGACCAGAAGATCGTCGGCATCATCGGCCCGGCCTTCTCCGGTGAGTCGGAGGTGGCGGACCCGATCTTCGACGAGGCCGGCCTGCCGACCATCACCCCGTCGGCCACCCGCCCGAGCCTGAGCACCAAGGGCTGGAAGATCTTCCACCGGGGCGTCGGCAACGACACCTCGCAGGGCCCGGCGGCCGGTCGGTACATCAAGGACGTCATGAAGGCCGAGAAGGTCTACGTCGTCGACGACCAGTCCGCGTACGGCGCGGGCCTGGTGGACGAGGTCAAGAAGGTTCTCGGGGCCGTGGCCGGCGAGGACAAGATCCAGGTCAAGCAGACCAACTTCTCGGCGGTCTCCACCCGGATCATCTCCAGCGGCGCGACCGTGCTGTTCTTCGGTGGCTACTACACCGAGGCCGGTCTGCTGCTCAAGCAGCTCAAGGGTGCCGGCTGGAAGGGCACCATGGTGGCCGGTGACGGCGTCAACGACGCCAACTTCATCAAGGTCGCCGGCGACGCGGTCGCCGAGGGCACCGTCCTGACCTGCCCGTGCGCCCCGGCCACGGCGGCCAAGGGCAGCTTCCTGACCGACTACAAGGCGGCCTTCGAGAACGCCGAGCCGGGCACCTACGCCGACGTGTCGTACGACATCACGAAGATCATGCTGGAGGGCATCAAGGAGGGTAAGGCCACCCGTGCCGACCTGCTGTCCTTCATCAAGTCGTACAACAAGGCCGGCACCGCCACCGGTGTGACCTACAAGTTCGCCGACACCGGTGAGCTGGACCCGGCCGAGGTCGTCGTCTGGGCGTTCAAGGTCAACGCCGGCAAGGTCGTTCCGGACGTCGAGATCCCCAAGGCCTGACCGGGAAACCGGTCCGGTCACGGGCTACCCACGGTGCGGCCGGGAGTTCTGCTCCCGGCCGCAGCGTTTGGCCGCACAGTTGGAGCCCCCACTTGAACTTCGATGAGTTCTTCGGAAACTTTCCGGCGCTGACGATAACCGGATTGGAGCAGGGCGCGATCTACGCGCTCGTGGCCCTCGGCTACACGCTCGTCTACGGCGTTCTCCGCCTGATCAACTTTGCCCACTCCGAGGTCTTCATGGTCGGTACCTTCACCGCCCTGTGGACCTGGGAGGCCCTCGGCTACAACCAGAACAGCCCGGCTCCGGCTCTGGGGTCGCTGCTGATCGCCCTGCTGGCGGGGCTCGCGGTGGCGGCCCTCGCCTCGGCGGCCACGGCCGTCACGGTCGAGCTGGTCGCGTACCGGCCGCTGCGGCGGCGCAACGCACCGCCCCTGGCGTTCCTCATCACCGCGATCGGCGCGTCCTTCGTGCTCGCCGAGTCGTTCGGTATCGGCACCGAGCGGGCCCCGTTCGGCATGCCGACGCTGATCCCGCAGGAGACGCTGTTCACGGTCTTCGGCGCGGGGATCACCAACCTCCAGCTGATCATCGTCGGCGTGACGCTGGTGATGATGGTCGGCCTGGACCAGTTCGTGAACCGCAGCCGGCTCGGCCGGGGCATCCGCGCGGTGGCCCAGGACGCGGACACCGCGGCGCTGATGGGCGTCAACAAGAACCGGGTCATCCTGCTGGTGTTCGTGCTCGGCGGGATCATGGCGGGCGTCGGCGCCCTGCTGTGGAACATCAAGTTCGGCTACACCAAGTTCAACGTCGGCTTCCTGCTCGGCCTCAAGGCCTTCGCGGCCGCGGTCCTCGGCGGAATCGGCAACCTGCGCGGCGCGCTGCTCGGCGGTCTGCTGCTGGGTGTGGCGGAGAACTACGCCGCCGGTCTGTTCGGCGGAGACTGGAAGGACTTCACCGGCTTCGTGCTGCTGGTGGTGCTGCTGATGTTCCGGCCCACCGGTCTGCTCGGTGAATCACTGGGGAGGGCGCGCGCATGACCGCCACCGCGGACAAGGGACGGGGACGGGTCTCCGGCATCAAGGCCCGCTGGGCCAACCTGCCCAAGCAGGTGCGCTGGGCGGGCATCGCGGCCCTGATCGTCTTCCTCTACATCCTGCCGAACCGTTGGTTCTACGAGTACCTCGGCTTCCCGGTGGGCAGCGAGTACTTCGCCTTCTACACCACCCGGTCGAACTTCGCCGGCGTGCTGTTCGACACCGCGGTCTTCGTGCTGCTGGCCGTCGGGCTCAACGTCGTGGTCGGCTTCGCCGGCCTGCTCGACCTCGGCTACTTCGGCTTCTACGCGATCGGTGCGTACACCGTGGCGTTGCTGACCTCGCCGGAGAGCCGCTTCGGGACGGAGTGGCCGTGGCTGGCGGCGGTGCCGCTGGCGGTCATGATCACCATGGTCTTCGGCGTGATCCTCGGCGGTCCGACGCTGCGCCTGCGCGGTGACTACCTCGCCATCGTCACGCTCGGCTTCGCCGAGATGATCCGGCTGTACGCCGCCCGTAACGAGGGCATCCTCCAGGGCCAGCGGGGCATCCCCGCCATCCCGCACCCGCCGGGCTCGGGCTCGGACGGCAAGCCGCTGTTCGGTGTGGTGGACGCGCGGCCGTACTACTGGCTGATCCTGACGCTGATCCTCGTGGTGATCCTGCTGGTGCGGAACCTGGCGAACAGCCGGGTGGGCCGGGCCTGGGTGGCCGTCCGGGAGGACGAGGACGCGGCCGAGGTCATGGGCGTGCCCACCTTCAAGTACAAGCTGTGGGCGTTCGCCATCGGCGCCGCGGTGGCCGGCCTGACCGGCGCGGTCTTCGCCGGCAAGCAGACCTTCATCAACTCCGACCAGTTCCTGCTGGAGAGCTCCATCCTGGTGCTCGCGGCGGTCATCCTGGGTGGTGTGGGCAACATCAAGGGAGCCATCGTCGGTGGTGCGATCACCTGGTACCTGCCGGAGTGGCTGCGCGGCGTCGGTGACCTCATCGGCGTGGAGTTCGACGCCGCCGAGTACCGGATCCTCGTCTTCGGCCTGGTGGTCATCGTCATGATGGTCTTCCGTCCGCAGGGTCTGGTGCCCAACCGGCGGCGGGCGGCGGAGTTCAAAGACCGGCGCGAGGAAGCGGTTCCCCAGGAGACGGTGCCCAGTGAGTAGCCCGGAGATGAGAAGCGAACGCGACCCGAGCAGCGACCGGGACATCGTCGCCGACGGTCGCAGCACGATCGGCGTCCCGCCGGAGAAGGGCCCCGCCGAACCGGCCGGGGTCACCCCGGCGGGGCCGGACCCCGCCGGCCGGGAGCCGCTGCTGGAGGTCGACCACGTCACGCTGCGGTTCGGCGGTGTGGTCGCCCTCGACGACGTCACCTTCACCCTGTACAAGGGGGAGATCCTCGGGCTGATCGGCCCGAACGGCGCCGGCAAGACGACCTGCTTCAACGCGATGACCGGTGTCTACCGCCCGACCGAGGGCGAGATCCGGTTCAAGGGCGAGCGGGTCAGCGGCAAACGGCGGTCGTGGATCACGAAGGCGGGCATCGCCCGGACGTTCCAGAACATCCGGCTCTTCCCGGAGATGACCGCGCTGGAGAACGTGATGGTGGGCACGGACGTCCACCACAAGACCAGCGTCATCTCCGCGATGCTGCGGCTGCCGCGGCACTGGCGGGAGGAGCGGGAGGGCCGGGAGAAGGCCCTGGAGCTGCTGCGGTTCGTGGGCATCGAGCGCCGCGCCGGCGACCTGGCCCGCAACCTGTCGTACGGCGAGCAGCGCCGGCTGGAGATCGCCCGGGCGCTCGCCACGGATCCGTTCCTGCTCTGCCTGGACGAGCCGGCCGCCGGCTTCAACCCGGCGGAGAAGGAGGAACTCCTCGGCCTGATCCGGAAGATCCGTGACCAGGGCACCACGATCCTGCTCATCGAGCACGACATGCGCCTGGTGATGGGTGTGACCGACCGGATCGTGGTGCTGGAGTTCGGCAAGAAGATCGCCGACGGCCTCCCGGCCGAGGTCCGCGAGGACGCGAAGGTGATCGCCGCGTACCTGGGGGTGCCGACCGATGCTGCTTGAGATCAAGGACCTGACGCTGCTGTACGGGCGGATCCAGGCGCTGCACGGGATCAGCCTGGTCGTCAACGAGGGCGAGGTGGTCGCGCTGATCGGCGCCAACGGCGCCGGCAAGACGACCACCATGCGGGCGATCTCCGGGCTGCGCCCGGTCGCGTCCGGCTCGATCGTGTTCGACGGCACCGACGTCACCCGGATGCGCGCGGACCTGCGTGTGGTCCGGGGCATCGGGCAGGCGCCGGAGGGCCGGGGCGTGTTCCCGGGCATGTCGGTCACGGAGAACCTGGAGATGGGTGCCTACACCCGCCGGGACCGTGGCGAGATCGCCAAGGACATGGCGATGGTGCTGGACCTCTTCCCCCGGCTGGCCGAGCGGCGCAAGCAGCCCGGCGGCACGCTCTCCGGCGGTGAGCAGCAGATGCTGGCGGTGGGTCGGGCGCTGATGGCCCGTCCCCGGCTGCTGCTGCTGGACGAGCCGTCGATGGGCCTGGCGCCGAAGCTGATCCAGCAGATCTTCGAGATCATCACGCGGATCAACGAGCAGGGCACCACCATCCTGCTGGTGGAGCAGAACGCCCAGCAGGCGCTGTCCCGCGCCCACCGGGGCTACGTGCTGGAGACCGGCCGGATCGTCAAGGAGGGCACCGGCCGGGACCTGCTGCACGACCCGGCGGTCAAGGAGGCGTACCTCGGCGTGGCCTGACGCCTACGTGAGACGGAGGTCCCGGTGCGGCGGTCGCCGCGCCGGGACCTTCCCGTTTCCGCCCGACGGTCAGGCCCGGCTGTCGGCGGCCAGTGCGGCGACGTCCCGGGCAAGGTCCGCGGTGCCGCGATGGCCCTTCTGCCGGTACGTCGCCAACGCCGTCCGCAGCTCGCTCAGCCCACCGGTCGGGTCGCCCCGCTCCACCCGGGTCCGACCGAGCTGTTCCCGCGCCTCCGCCTCGACCAGCACGTCACCCGCCTCGCGGGCCTGTGCCACCGCACGCACGGCGTACGGCAGGGCGCGCGCCGGCTCACCGGCGGCCCGGTGGGTGCGGGCCAGGCCGACCAGGATCTCCGCCACGTCACGGGGCCCGCAGCCGTTCTCCGCGATGGCCAGCGCCGCGTCGTAGTGGGTGGCCGCCTCCCGCTGCCGACCGGCGAGGAGGTGGGCCTCGCCGAGGTTGCTGCGCACCAGCGCGCGCAGGTGCGTGGCGTTCGTCAGGGTGCGGCTGTGCTCCTCGGCCTCGGTCAGCCGCCGGATCGCCTCCTCGGGCCGGCCGGCGTTGTTCATGATCGCGGCGAGGTTCAGCAGGGCCGTCGCCGCGCCGAGCCGGTCACCGGATGCGCTGCGCAGCTCGTACGCCCGCCGGGTCCAGTGTGCCGCCTCGTCGTGCCGGCCGAGCTGGCTGAGCGGAATGGCCAGCCGGCCGGCGATCAGCGCCTCGCCGATGTCGTCGCCGGCGCTCCGGGCCGCCCGCACGGCCAGGGTGTAGAGCTGCACCCAGCGGTCGCGGTGGTGCCGGCGGAACAGCCAGCCGTACAGGGCGGCGGCGATCTGCCAGGCGAGTCGGGGCTGTCCGGCGGCGGCGGTCTCCACGGCGGCGACCAGGTTGTCCGCCTCGTCGTCGAGCCAGGTCAGGGCGGCGGCGGGGGTGGCGAACCGGACCGGCGGGTCGGGCGGGTCGGAGTCGAAGTTCGGTCGCTCGGCGGGCCGCAGCGTACGGTCCGCCGCGTTGGCGGCGTCCCGGTACCAGGCGAGCAGGCGAACCGGGGCCGCGTCGTCGCCGGGCGGCTGGGCGGCTGCCTGCTCGGCGGCGAAGAGGCGGACGAGGTCGTGCAGCTGGTACCGGTCGGTGTCCAGCTCGTGCACGAGGTGGGCCGCGGCCAGGTGGGCCAGCAGCGACCGGACCTGGGTCGGTGGCAGGCCGGCCAACGCCGCCGCGGCGTCGGTCGACGGACGCTGGCCGGGATGCCGGCCGAGCAGTCGGAACAGCCCACGGGCCGGTTCGGGCAGGCTGCCGACCGACACCTCCAGGGCGGCACGCACCGACACGTCCTCCGAGATGAGCAGGCCGAGTCGGGCGTTCTCGTCGGTGAGCCGGTCGGCGAGCGCCCGGGCGCCTCCGTCGGCGTCGAGCCGGGCGGCGGCGATCCGCAGCGCGAGGGGCAACCGGTCGCACAGCGACGCGAGCCGGCGCAGCAGGGCCGGGTCGGTCGGCTCCGGACGGCCGTTGTCGCGTCCCCGGGCGAGCAACTCGCAGGCGTCGTCCTCGTCGAGCGGCTCCACCTGCAACCGTGCGACACCGTGGGTGGCGACCAGCCCGTCGAGGCGGTGCCTGCTGGTCACCACGACGAGGTTCTCGCCCGCTCCGGGAAGCAGCGGCCGTACCTGCCCGGAGGACGCGGCGTTGTCGAGCACCACCACCATGGCCCGCCGGGCCAGCTCCGAGCGGTACCGGGCGGCGCGCTCCTCCGTCTCGTGGGGGACGTCGTCGCCGGCCACGCCCAACGCGCGGAGGAACCCCTCCAGCACCGCGCCCGGGGTCGACGGAGGTGCGTGGTCGGTGCCGCGCAGGTCCGCGTACAGGTGTCCGGTACGGCCCTGCCGGCGGGACTGGTCGTGGGCCCACCGCAGGGCCAGCGCGGTCTTGCCCACCCCGGGTGGGCCGACCAGGGCGACCACCCCTGACCCGGCGTCCGCGATCGTGTCCAGTCGTTCCAGCTCGCGGAGCCGACCCACGAAGCCGGCCGGCGCCGCGGGCAGTTGCGCCGGTGCCGACGGCGTCGCCACCGCGCTCGCCGTCGCGGTCGGCGTCGTCGTGAGTCCGCCGACCGGGCCGGCCCGGAGCAGGTCGACGTGCAGGCGTTGCAGGTCCGGGCTCGGATCGGCGCCCAGCTCCGCAGCCAGCCGTCGGCGGTGCTGCTCGTAGGCGTGCAGCGCCTCGCCGGTCCGGCCGCAGCCGGCCAGGGACTGCATCAGCAGCAGGGTGAGACGTTCCCGGCTCGGGTGCCGGGCCGCCAGCGGGGCGAGGTCGTCGACCAGCGTCGCGACGGGGGTTCCGGAGCGCAGCTTCGCCTCGTGCCACAGTTCCACGGCGGTGAGCCGGGCGTCCTCGAGCGCCTGCACCTCCGGCGGTGCGGGACGGTTCGGCAGCCAGCCGCCGAACGCCGGCCCCCGCCACAGCCCCACGGCTTCCCGGAGCAGGTCGCGCCGGTGCCGCCAGTCGGGTTCCCCGTCGCCCTGTGCCCGGGACAGCAGGCGGCGGAAGCGGTTGACGTCGACCGTCTCCGGATCGAGCACCGCCCGGTAGCCGTCCCCGGCGGTGACGATGGCGAGCTGGTCCTCATCCAGGCCGGCGGCGGCGAGCGCGGCCCGCAGCTCGGAGATCCGCGAGTGGACCATGGACCGGGCGCTCCGGGGCAGCCGGTCCTGCCACAGCGAGTCCACCAGGTCGCTGGTCGGGACCATGCTGCCGGCCCGCATCGCCAGCAGCCCGAGCAGCAACCGGTGCATCCGGCGGCCGGGGACGATCGGGGCGACACCCTGGCGGATCTCGATCGGACCGAGCAGGCGGAGCTCCAAGGGCATCCTCGGTGGGTGCGGCGGGACGGCGGAAAGGTCAGCCTAGTACCCGCCCGCCGTCCGGCCCCGGACAAGGCGTGCCGGCCGGTGACGGGCCTGACGGGCGGACCTTGCGGTCCGCCCGCCCCCGAATAGGCCCGCCGCCCGTGGCGCGTCGTCCGATCGGCACGCTGCGGCCGGCGACGCCCGGATCGGCGTGCCGGTCGCTCCGGCGGTCCAGCCTCGGCGACCGGTCTTCCCGTTTCCTTCCCGTCCCGGCCGGACCTCCGCGCTCCGCCCGCGGAGCCGGGGTGCCGGCGGTCCGGGGCCATGTCAGGGCCGGGGATGTCGGGCGTACGGACTAGAGTCGCTGCCGTGACAGCTACGACGCCGCGCCTGCTCCTCGTCGACGGACATTCCCTGGCATACCGGGCTTTCTTCGCCCTGCCGGTGGAGAACTTCTCCACCACGACGGGTCAGCCGACCAACGCGGTCTACGGCTTCACCTCGATGCTGATCAACGTGCTGCGCGACGAGCAGCCGACGCACATCGTCGTCGCCTTCGACGTCTCCCGCCGCTCCTTCCGGACCGACCGGTACGCGGAGTACAAGGCCGGCCGCAGCGAGACCCCGACCGACTTCAAGGGCCAGGTCAGCCTGGTCAAGGAGGTCCTCGCGGCGCTGCGCATCCCGGTGGTGGAGAAGGAGGGCTACGAGGCCGACGACGTCATCGCCACCCTCGCCTGCCAGGCCCGCGACCAGGGCATGTCGGTGCTGATCACCACCGGTGACCGGGACGCCTTCCAGCTCGTCGGCGACCGCGTCACCGTGCTCTACCCGCGCAAGGGCGTCTCCGACCTGGCCCGGATGGACCCGGCCGCCGTCGAGGCGAAGTACGGCGTGGGCCCCGAGCGCTACCGTGACCTGGCCGCCCTGGTGGGAGAGACCAGCGACAACCTCCCCGGCATCCCGGGTGTCGGCCCGAAGACCGCCGCCAAGTGGATCAACACCTACGGCGGCGTGGAGGGTGTCGTCGCCCGGGCCGACGAGATCAAGGGCAAGGCGGGTGACAGCCTGCGGGAGCGGCTCGCCGACGTGATCCGCAACTACGAGATCAACTGCCTGGTCTCCGACCTGGAGCTGCCGGTGCGCCCGGAGGACGCCCGCTGGCAGGGCTGGGACCGGGAGGCGGTGCACCAGGTCTTCGACACGCTGGAGTTCCGCATCCTGCGCGACCGTCTCTACCAGTACCTGGAGGCCGTCGAGCCGGAGGCCGAGGCGGGCTTCGACCTGACCGGCGAGGTGCTCGGCGCCCCCGGGGCCCTCGCCGGCTGGCTGGAGACCCACGCCGCGGCCGGCACGCCGGTGGGCGTGGCCGTCAAGCTCGACACCGGCCCCAACCGCCGGCACACCGCCTCGGTCAGCGGGATGGCGCTGGCGACGGCGGGCGGCGCGGCGGCGTGGTTCGACCCGGCCGGCCTGGAGCCGACCGACGAGGCGGCCCTCGCGGCGTGGCTGGCCGACGGCACCCGGCCGAAGGTGCTGCACGACAGCAAGCCGGCCGTGCTGGCCTTCGCCGCGCACGGCTGGTCGCTTCAGGGCATCGCCCGCGACACCCAGATCGCGGCCTACCTGGCCCGCCCCGACCAGCGTTCCTACGACCTGACCGACCTGGCCCTGCGCTACCTGCACCGGGAGCTGCGGGTCGACGCTCCGGAGACCGGCCAGCTCACCCTCGACGGCCTGGGCAACGACGCCGAGGCCGAGCAGAACCTGATGCTCCAGGCCCGGGCCACCCTCGACCTGGCCGACGCCATCGACGCGGAGCTGTCCCGGGACGGCGAGCAGTCCGCCCGGCTGATGGCCGGTGTGGAGCTGCCCCTGATGCGGGTGCTGGCCGACATGGAGCGCGTCGGCATCGCCGCCGACACGCACTACCTGTCGGAGTTGGAGGCGCACTTCGCCGCCGAGGTGAAGGCCGCCGCGCAGGGCGCGTACGAGGCGGTCGGGCGGGAGTTCAACCTCGGCTCGCCCAAGCAGTTGCAGGAGATCCTCTTCGTCGAGCTGGGCCTGCCCAAGACCAAGAAGATCAAGACCGGCTACACCACCGACGCCGACGCCCTCCAGTGGCTCTACGCGCAGAACCCGCACCCGGTGCTGGCCCACCTGCTGCGCCACCGTGACGTGGCCAAGCTCAAGACCACCGTGGACGGCCTGCTGAAGTCGGTCTCCGACGACGGCCGGATCCACACCACCTTCAACCAGACGGTGGCGGCCACCGGCCGGCTCTCCTCCACCGAGCCCAACCTGCAGAACATCCCGATCCGCACCGAGGAGGGGCGGCGGATCCGCCGGGCCTTCGTGGTGGGGGAGGGCTACGAGTGCCTGCTCACCGCCGACTACAGCCAGATCGAGATGCGCCTCATGGCGCACCTGTCGTCGGACGAGGCGCTGATCGACGCGTTCAACTCCGGCGCCGACTTCCACGCCACGACCGCCTCGTCGGTCTTCGGGGTCGAGGTCGGTGCGGTCACCGCCGACCAGCGGCGCAAGATCAAGGCGATGAACTACGGCCTGGCGTACGGGCTCAGTGCCTTCGGCCTCTCCCAGCAGCTCGGCATCACCGCCGAGGAGGCACGCGGGCTGATGGAGAACTACTTCGCCGGGTTCGGCGGCGTCCGCGACTACCTGCAGGAGGTGGTGGCCCGCGCCCGACACGACGGGTACACCTCGACCATTCTCGGCCGCCGCCGCTACCTGCCCGACCTGGTCAGCGACAACCGGCAGCGGCGGGACATGGCCGAGCGGATGGCGCTCAACGCCCCCATCCAGGGTTCGGCGGCCGACGTCATCAAGGTCGCGATGCTGCGCGTCGACACCGCGCTGCGCGACGCCGGGCTGCGCTCCCGGATGCTGCTCCAGGTGCACGACGAGCTGGTCTTCGAGGTCGCCCCCGGCGAGCGGGACACCCTGGAGGAGCTGGTCCGCCGCGAGATGGGTGCGGCGTACCCGCTGTCGGTGCCGCTGGAGGTGTCCGTCGGCGAGGGCCGCGACTGGAACAGCGCCGACCACTGAGCCGTCGCGGCGGGGTGAAGGGCCGCGCGGCCTCGTGAGCCCGTGCCCCGTCGCCGCGTCGGACGGTCAGGCGTGGGTCACCGTCCCGGTCCCCGGCGCTCCTTCGGTGGGGTGCCGTGGCGATCGAGGGCTCGCCGGGACGGGCCGCCCGGCGGCGGCAGCGGGCCCTTGAGGGGGTCGTGTCCCCAGTTCATCAGGGACCAGCGCCACTTGGTGTCGCGGACGTCGCCGGAGGGGCGCTGGGCCATGTGCCGGCGGACGTACCCGACCACCTTGCGCATGTGCTTGTAGTCGCCCTCGGACAGGTCGCCACGCTTGCGACGCAGCAGGTCGATGATCTTCCGACCCGACTCGTGGCCCACCGACTCGCCGCCCTTGGTGCCCTTCCGCCAGCCGACGTGCTTCGACTCGTCGGTCTCCAGCCAGGTCGACAGCTCGCGGGGCTTCATGTTCACCGCCTCGGTGAACTCCCGGTAGGTGTCCCGGCCGTCGTCACTTCGGCTCATGGCGCAGCGCCTCCGGTCGGTGGGCGACGTCCCGGCCCGAGTCGTCGTTGCGGATCCGGTACTGCGGCTCGTCCTCCGTTGCGTTCACGGCGTGCCCGCGCACGTGTGTCCGGTCGATCAGCTTTTCCTTGATCACGCCATGCGCCCGGCCGCTGTGGCTGGCCCAGGAGACGTGGTCACCCTCGCGGAATTCCCTCTGCTCGGCCATACGCCCTGGCTACCCGTGCCCGGCTCGAAAAAACGGCGGGCCCGGTCGGGCGCCTCCGGGTGATCTCGCCGATCGGCGGCCCCAACTCGGTCGGCTCCGCGCTGCCGGCGACCAGCTCGAGGTCAGTCGGCGGGCTTGTCGGTGACGAAGATGGCGGTGCCGGGGAAGAGGCGCCCGCGCAACGGGCTCCACTGCCCCCAGATCCCCTCGTGGCCCGCCGGCCACTCCGGTTCCACCAGGTCGGTGAGGCGGAAGCCGGCCCCGACCAGTTCGCGGATCCGGTCGCCCAGGGTGCGGTGCTGCTCGACGTACGTGGCGACGCCGTGGTCGTCCTGCTCGACGTAGGGGGAGCGGTCGAAGTACGAGTGCACGGCGGTCAGCCCGCCCTCGCCCGGGTCGTCGAGGAAGATCCACCGCATCGGGTGGGTCACCGAGAACACCCAGCGACCCCCGGGGCGCAGCACCCGGAACACCTCCCGCATGACGGCCGCCGAGTCGTCGACGAAGGGGATCGCGCCGAACGCCGTGCAGACCGTGTCGAACGCGCCGTCGGCGAACGGCAGGGCGAGGGCGTCGGCCTGCACCAGCGGCACGCGTACGCCGGTGCGGTCGGCGGCGCGCGCCGCGTGCCGCAACATGCCGGCGGAGAGGTCCAGCGCGACCGGGCGGGCCCCCTGCGTGGCGAGCCAGCGCGCGGCGGCGGACGCGCCGCTGCCCAACTCCAGCACCCGCCGCCCGTCCAGCTCACCCAGCAGGTGTACGTCGGCCTCCCGCACGCCCTCCGGACACCAGACGAAGTCCAGGTCGCCGAGGAAGGCGCCGTGCTCGGCCTGGTAGTCGTCGGCGTCGACGTCCCACCAGCCACGGTTGGCGCGGCGTACCTCGGCGTCGCCGACCCGGCGGCGGGTCACCCTGCTGTCGTCGTCCACCCGCCCACGCTAGGCCCCGTACCCGGCGACGCGGCCGGCGGGCGGGGACGGCCGGCGCCGGCGTGTCGCGTGTCGGCGGGTCGGGGGCGCCGGGGACGAACGGCGGACCCGGCCGGGCGTCGCCAACCGTCTCTGGTGGGGCTGCTGTGACGCAGGTGACAGGTGGTTCCTTCTCCGGTCGAAATCTCCGCTTTCGCAGGTGGCGAGGCAGCGAGGACCTGGGAGGCCTTGCACGCTGTGGTAATACAGCGGGTAGGCTAGACGATGCGCTCGCGGATCGTGTGCCTCGGCAGGGAGCAGGTGCGCGGTCACCGGAGCCACTCAATGATCTTCACTTGCTTGATCGTTCGGTGTGCCCGGCGGCGGATCCGCTGGCGCGAACAGGTCACCGCGACACCACGCCTGCTGTGACAACCCATCCGACCGGAGCAACCGCCCACATGACGAGCAGCATCGAGGCCCCCTCGAGCGCCACCCGGGTCACCCACGACGATCTCGGTTCCGAGGAGGCTTTCCTCGCCGCGATCGACGAGACCATCAAGTACTTCAACGACGGCGACATTGTCGAAGGCACCGTCGTCAAGGTCGATCGGGACGAGGTCCTTCTCGACATCGGCTACAAGACCGAGGGTGTCATCCCCTCTCGGGAGTTGTCGATCAAGCACGACGTGGACCCGGCCGAGGTCGTTTCGGTCGGTGACCACATCGAGGCCCTGGTCCTCCAGAAGGAGGACAAGGAGGGTCGTCTGATCCTCTCCAAGAAGCGGGCGCAGTACGAGCGGGCCTGGGGCACGATCGAGAAGATCAAGGACGAGGACGGCGTCGTCCGCGGCTCCGTCATCGAGGTGGTCAAGGGCGGCCTCATCCTCGACATCGGGCTCCGCGGCTTCCTGCCCGCGTCCCTGGTCGAGATGCGGCGGGTGCGCGACCTGCAGCCGTACGTCGGCCGTGAGCTCGAGGCCAAGATCATCGAGCTGGACAAGAACCGCAACAACGTGGTCCTGTCCCGCCGGGCGTGGCTGGAGCAGACGCAGTCCGAGGTGCGCACCGAGTTCCTCAACAAGCTGCAGAAGGGCCAGGTCCGCAAGGGCGTCGTGTCCTCGATCGTCAACTTCGGCGCGTTCGTCGACCTGGGCGGCGTGGACGGCCTGGTGCACGTCTCCGAGCTGTCCTGGAAGCACATCGACCACCCGTCCGAGGTCGTCGAGGTCGGCCAGGAGGTCGAGGTCGAGGTCCTGGACGTCGACCTGGACCGCGAGCGGGTCTCGCTGTCGCTGAAGGCGACCCAGGAGGACCCGTGGCGGCAGTTCGCCCGCACCCACGCGATCCAGCAGATCGTGCCGGGTAAGGTCACCAAGCTGGTGCCGTTCGGCGCCTTCGTCCGGGTGGACGACGGCATCGAGGGCCTGGTCCACATCTCCGAGCTGGCCGAGCGCCACGTCGAGATCCCGGAGCAGGTCGTCCAGGTCGGTTCCGAGGTCATGGTCAAGGTCATCGACATCGACCTGGAGCGCCGCCGGATCTCGCTGTCGCTCAAGCAGGCCAACGAGGGCTTCGTCGAGGGCGAGGAGCACTTCGACCCGACCCTCTACGGCATGGCCGCGACGTACGACGCCGAGGGCAACTACATCTACCCGGAGGGCTTCGACCCGGAGACGGGCGAGTGGCTCGAGGGGTACGACAAGCAGCGCGAGACCTGGGAGAACCAGTACGCCGAGGCCCGTCAGCGCTGGGAGGCCCACACCAAGCAGGTGCAGACCTCCCGGGCCGCCGACGCCGAGGCTGCCGCGAACCCGGCCCCGCCGGTGGCTGCCGGTGGCACCACCACCACGGTCAGCACGGCCCCGAGCCGTCAGGCCGAGGAGCCGGCCGGCACCCTGGCCACCGACGAGGCGCTCGCCGCTCTGCGGGAGAAGCTCGCCGGCGGCAAGTGACCCGCTGAACGACGAAAGGCCCCGTCCCCGCGATCGCGAGATCGCCGGGGGCGGGGCCCTCGCGTTGCCCGCCCGCGTCGCCCCGCGTCGCGCCGCAAGATCGTGCTCGATCCATGATGTAGCGGCCTCCGGGCGTGCAGGAGGCCGCTACATCCGGGTTCGTGCGTGATCTTGCGAGCCCGCAGCCCGCAGCCCGCAGCCCGCAGCCCGCGAGCCCGCCGGCGCCCGCCGCCCGCGAGCCTCCGCCGCCCGCGAGCCCGTGGCGCGAGGGGGCGCTCGGTTTGGCCGGCGGAGTGGGATCCGGTTGACTGGTGCGGTGTTGATGGTGGGGTTGACCGGAGGGATCGGGTCCGGCAAGAGCGCGGTGTCGGCGCGGCTGGTCGAGCGGGGCGCGGTGCTGATCGACGCCGACCAGGTGGCGCGGGAGGTGGTCGCGCCGGGCACCGACGGGCTGGCCGCGATCGTCGAGGCCTTCTCCGAGCGGGTGCTGGATACCGACGGTGCACTGGATCGGGCGGCGCTGGGTGCCGTCGTGTTCCCCGACGAGGCGTCCCGACGGCGGCTGGAGGCGATCATCCACCCGCGGGTGCGTGCGCGTACCGCCGAACTCGCCGCCGCGGCGCCGCCGGACGCGGTCGTGGTCAACGACGTGCCGCTCCTGGTCGAGGTGGGGCTCGCGCCCTCGTACCATCTCGTGCTCGTGGTGCAGACGGCGATGGCCACCCGCCTGGAGCGGCTGGCCCGCGACCGGGGGATGGACCGGGCGGAGGCCGAGCGGCGCATCGCCGCGCAGGCCGACGACGCCCGGCGGCGGGCGGCGGCGGACGTGGTCCTCACCAACGACGGCACCCTCGCCGAGTTGCACGCGGCGGTGGACGCGCTGTGGCAGGAGCGGCTGCTGCCCTACGAGGCGAATCTCTGCGCGCGGCGGGCGGTCCGGTCGCACGGGGTGGCCCTGGCCGAGGCGGACCCGACATGGCCGGAGCAGTACGCGCGGCTGGCCGCCCGGATCCGGCACGCGACCGCCCCCGCGGACCTGCGGATCGACCACATCGGTTCGACCGCCGTTCCGGGTCTCGCCGCGAAGGACGTCATCGACATCCAACTCACCGTGCCGCGTCTCGCCGACGCCGACGGGCCGCTGGCCGACCGGCTCGCCGACGCCGGGTTCCCTCGGCTGCCCGGCGAGTGGTGGGACGCGCCGCGCCCACGGGGCAGCGGCCGGTGGCCGAAGCGGCTGCACGGCAGCGCCGACCCGGCCCGTCCGGTCCACCTGCACATCCGTGAGGTCGACTCGCCCGGGTGGCGGTACGCGCTGCTGGTGCGGGACCACCTGCGCGCGGACCCGGACCAGCGGTCGGCTTACCTGCTGTTGAAGCGCGAGCTCGCCGCGTCGGCGCCGGACAGCGCCACCTACACCACGGCGAAGGACCCGTGGTTCGACGAGGAGCACCTGCGGGCCGAGGAGTGGGCCGCGCAGAGCGGCTGGCGTCCCTGACCCGGGTCAGCGCCCGGAGGCTCCGGCGGTGGGGCGGGCCGGAGCAGGGCCGCCCAGGCGCGGCACCGGCCCCGGGCGGAGGTCGAGCTGCGCCCAGGTGCCCGGCCGGGTCCGCAGTTCCAGCCGGCGCAGCAACCCGGTGCGGTCGATCCAGTAGCGCAGCACGGTCCGTGCCGTCCGCACCTCCACCACGTCCACGCCCTGGCCGGCGAGGCTGTCCCCGCGTATCCGCCGGGCGGTGCCCTCCGGTGGCGCCGCGCCCGCCCGGAGCGCCAGATCCAGCAGTACGGCCACGTCGTCGCGGGCCGGGTCGGCCCGCCAGCCCCGGGCCGGGGGCGGTAGTGGCGGGCGCGCGGGCGCCTCGGCGGTCCCCCCGACGGTGCCGGCCGGCACCGGTAGGCGGGTGGTGCGGCCGGCGGCGCGGCGCAGGAGCGTCCGCCGATCCGGTACGCCGACGTCGGCGACCGTCAGGTAGGTGATCCGTCCGCGCCAGTCGACCCAGCCGGCGCCCCGCAGATTGGTGGCCGTGCCGACCGGGGCGGTCAGCGTGACCGTGGCACCGCCGCGGGCGCGCAGCCGGGCCGGCAGCCGGTCCAGCCGGTCCTGCTCGGCGGGCTCGAGGGCGCGGGGCAGCCCGGGACGGCCCCCGAGGGCGTCGACCGGCCGCAGCGTGGGCCGGTTGGTCCGGTTCAGCGTGACGGTGACCGGGCCGGTGCCGGGCAGTCGGGTCTCCAGGCGGTGCAGGCGGGCGTCGCGGTCCAACCAGTGGCGTTGCCCGCCGTCCCTGGCCGGCGGGGAGGGGCTGCCCGGTGGTGGCGCCTGGAGGATGTCCACCGGTTCCCCCTCGACGGTGTCGCGGCCCACCCATCGGACGGCGGCGGGGTCACCGGCCGGGTCCCGGCGGTCGGCGGCGAGGGAGAAGAGCAGGTCCAGCAGCGGGGCGGGTCCCCGGCCGGCGGGCAGTTCGTGCAGACGCCACCGGTCGGTGGGTGGCACCAGCGGCGGCGGGGCCGGGGTGGGGACCGCGCCGGGGTCGGGGCGGAGCACCGCCACCGTCGGGGTGGCCTGGAGCAGCCCGCGCTCGGGGCCGGCCCCGGGCCCGCCCACGTCCAGGTACGCCAGTGCGCGGGACCAGTCCACCCAGCCCACCAGCTCGACCCGGGCCCCGCCGGTGCCGGCGGTGACGTGCACACCGGCGCGCAGGTCCCGGTAGTTGGTGACCCGCATCGCGTCCAGCCGGGCGCGTTCGTCGGCGCTCGCCGCCCGGGGCGGCTCCGGCGGCTCCGGCGCCCAGCTCAGCAGCCCGGCCACCAGGCCGGCGGCGGAGAGGACGGCGACCACGGCCAGCAGCACCAGGACGGTCCGCCGTCGGCCGGTGACGACGCGCGGGATCGTGCCGGTGTTGGCGTCGCCGGGCGGCGGGAGGACCGGTGGCGTCCGGTCGGGCGGGGGTGCGGCGCGCTGGCGTGAGCGCCGGGTGCCGGGTGCCACCGGCAGCCGGTCGGCGGCGGCCGGAGGACGGTCGGGAGCGGCGGGCGCGGGGTCGGCGGCGGGCCGGTCGGAGGACTCCACGGATGTTGAACGGAACTCACCGCCGTGGGGTGACGAGCAGGGGCGCTCGCGGCGGCCGGTCTGCGCCTCCAGCGCGACCACGTTGGGCGCGCACGCCGGGCGTGCCGGGTGCTGCGACCCCTGTGCCGGGGATGGCCGGCCCTTGACGGCCTGGCCACCGGCCCGGTCGGCCGCCGCGAGCGGCCTACGTGGAGAGCCTAGCCCCGTGAGAAGGGCCACACAATGGGAATATCGAAGCCGATCACGGACCCACGGTAGTCGGCCCGGAGTGTCGGACCCCCGGCGTACCGTTGGGGTCATGGCGCTCGACATTCCCCGGCTCGACGGCCGTTTCCAGGTCGTCAGTGAGTTCCAGCCGGCCGGCGACCAGCCGGCGGCCATCGACGACCTGGAGCGCCGGGTCCGGCGCGGTGACCGCAACACGGTGCTGCTCGGCGCGACCGGCACCGGCAAGAGCGCCACCACCGCGTGGCTGGTCGAGCGGTTGCAGCGGCCGACGCTGGTGCTGGCGCCCAACAAGACGCTCTGCGCGCAGCTGGCCAAGGAGTTCAGCGAGCTGCTGCCGCACAACGCCGTCGAATACTTCGTCTCCTACTACGACTATTACCAGCCCGAGGCCTACATCCCGCAGACCGACACCTACATCGAGAAGGACTCCTCGATCAACGAGGAGGTCGAGCGGCTGCGGCACTCGGCGACGATGTCGCTGCTGACCCGCCGCGACGTGGTGGTGGTCGCGACCGTGTCGGCGATCTACGGCCTGGGCACCCCGGAGGAGTACCTGGACCGCGCGGTCCGGATGGTCGTCGGTCAGGAGCTGGACCGCGACCAGCTGCTGCGCCGGCTGGTCGACATCCGGTACACCCGGAACGACATGGCCTTCCAGCGGGGCACCTTCCGGGTCCGCGGCGACACCCTGGAGATCATCCCGGCGTACGAGGAGCTGGCGGTCCGGATCGAGCTGTTCGGCGACGAGGTGGAGAAGCTCTACTATCTCAACCCGCTCACCGGCGACGTGGTCCGTGAGGTCGACCACCTGATGATCTTCCCGGCCACGCACTACGCGGCCGGCCCGGAGCGGATGGAGCGGGCGATCCGCGACATCGAGGCCGAGCTGGGCGAGCGGCTGGCGGAGCTGGAGCGGCAGGGCAAGCTGCTGGAGGCGCAGCGGCTGCGGATGCGCACCACGTACGACATCGAGATGATGCGCCAGGTCGGGTTCTGCTCCGGCATCGAGAACTACTCGATGCACATGGACGGCCGGCTGCCCGGCAGCCCGCCGCACTGCCTGCTCGACTACTTCCCCGACGACTACCTGACCGTCGTCGACGAGTCGCACGTGACGATCCCGCAGATCGGCGGCATGTACGAGGGTGACGCGTCCCGCAAACGGATGCTCATCGACCACGGCTTCCGGCTGCCCAGCGCCGCCGACAACCGGCCGCTGCGTTTCGACGAGTTCCTGGAGCGGGTGGGCCAGATGGTCTTCCTGTCCGCGACACCGGGCTCGTGGGAGATGGAGCAGGCCCAGGGCGAGTTCGTCGAGCAGGTGATCCGCCCGACCGGCCTGATC
The DNA here is from genome assembly GCF_044465805.1 of Micromonospora sp. NPDC049497. NCBI lineage: Bacteria > Bacillati > Actinomycetota > Actinomycetes > Micromonosporales > Micromonosporaceae > Micromonospora > Micromonospora sp. NPDC049497. The sequence goes on from NZ_JBITMC010000001.1 coordinate 57,951, forward strand.
GACCCGGAGGTCGTCATCAAGCCCACCAAGGGGCAGATCGACGACCTGATGCACGAGATCAAGCTGCGCACCGAGCGGGACGAGCGGGTGCTGGTCACCACGCTGACCAAGAAAATGGCCGAGGACCTGTCGGACTACCTGCTGGAGAACGGCATCCGGGTGCGCTACCTGCACTCGGAGGTGGACACGCTGCGCCGGGTCGAGCTGCTGCGCGAGCTGCGCAAGGGCGACTACGACGTGCTGGTCGGCATCAACCTGCTGCGGGAGGGCCTCGACCTGCCCGAGGTGTCCCTGGTGGCGATCCTCGACGCCGACAAGGAGGGCTTCCTGCGCAGCGGCCGGTCGCTGATCCAGACCATCGGCCGCGCGGCCCGCAACGTCTCCGGCCAGGTCCACATGTACGCCGACAAGATCACCCCGTCGATGGCGGCCGCCATCGACGAGACCAACCGGCGCCGGGCCAAGCAGATCGCCCACAACGAGGCGAACGGGATCAGCCCGGAGCCGCTGCGCAAGAAGATCCACGACATCCTGGACGACATCTACCGCGAGGCGGAGGACACCGACACCCGCGTCGGCGGCGCGGTGCGGCAGCTGTCCCGCGGCAAGGCGCCGGTGAAGGAGACCCGCAGCCGTCGGGTCGGCACCGGCGCGGGCCCGGCCCGCGAGGGCATGGCCCGGGCCGAGCTGGCCCAGCTCATCCAGGAGTTGAACGACCAGATGCTGGCGGCCGCGCGGGAGTTGCAGTTCGAGCTGGCGGCGCGCATCCGGGACGAGGTCGCCGACCTGAAGAAGGAGCTGCGCGGCATGGACGCCGCCGGCGTGAAGTAGGCGGACGGGGGCACCGATGACGCCGACGCTCGACGAGGTGGTCGTCGGTGTGCCCGAGGCCCGTCTGCGTCCGTACGTCGGGCGGTACATCGGCTACCGGGAGACCGCGCCGGCTCCGCTGGTCCGGCACGAGGCGGCCGGCGCGTTCGTGGTGGTCATCCTCGGTTGGGGCGCCCCGCTGGACGTGGTCGACCCCCGGGCGGCGGCGCACGGCGCGTACGCGGTGGACTCGTTCGTCGCCGGGCCGTTCGACGGGTACTGCGCGACCTCGACAGTCGGCGTGGGCGTCGGGGTGCAGATGCTGCTGACCCCGCTCGCCGCACGCCGGATCCTCGGGACGCCGCTGGGCGAGGTGGCGAACCGCGCGGTGGGTGTCGACCAGTGGTCCGACGGCTGGCTGGACCGGCTGCGCCGCCGGCTGGCCGAGGAGCCCACGTGGGGCGCGCGCTTCACGCTGCTCGACGCCGCCCTGGCGACCCGGCTGGCCGGCGCCGAGCCGGTCGACGCACGGCTGGCGTGGGCCTGGCGCCGGTTGGCCGGCGAAGGCGGGCCGGTCCGCGTCGCCGGCCTCGCCGACGAACTGGGCTGGAGCCGGCGGCATCTCGCCGTGCGGTTCCACCGGGAGACCGGCCTGACCCCGCGGACCGCGGTCCGGCTGCTGCGGTTCCAGCGGGCGTACGCGGCGCTGGGCCGGCGGCTGGCGGTGTGCGAGCCGCTGCCTGCTCCGGTGCGGGAGGACCCGCCGCCGGCGCGCACCTGGGCGGACCTGGCCGTCCGGTACGGCTACTACGACCAGTCGCACCTGATCCGCGACTTCCGCGAGTTCGCCGGCGCCACCCCTGCCGCGCTCTTCCCGCCCGGATCACATCCGTCCAATCCGGGCTGACCACCGGCCGGCAGGATCGACGCATGCGAACCATCTACCCGGTCCTCCGGTACACCGACCCCCGCGCCGCGATCGACTGGCTGGGCGCCGCGTTCGGCTTCGGCGTCCACGCGGCGCACGAGGCCCCCGACGGTTCGGTCGCGCACGCCGAGCTGATCTTCGACGGCGGCATGGTGATGGTCGGCAGGAGATCCGACACGGCGCCCCCGCGGGTGCGGCCGGCCGACGACGACTACGCGGTGTACGTCGCGGTCGACGACGTGGACGCCCACCACGAGCGTGCCCGGGCAGCCGGCGCGGAGATCGTCCGCCCGCCCTTCGACACCGACTACGGCTCGCGCGACTACGTTGCCCGGGATCTGGAGGGCACCGTGTGGTCCTTCGGGACCTACCGCGTCTGACCGGGGGCGACGAGTGCCGGTGCGGCGCGTGCGGTGCCCCGTCGACGTGGGTGGTCTCCACCGCGTGCCGGGTCGTCGACGGGGATGCGCGACGTGCCGGCGCGGTCGCGACGTGGCGAGGTCGTCGCTTTGCGCAAGCGAAGTATTGCGGTGGGTGATCGTCCTGCGTACTCTCCCTCGGTGGGGAGGCGGGAATGCCGTTGTCGACGAGTCCGGTCATCAGACGCGCGAGGCTCGGTGCCGAGCTGCGACAGCTTCGCCGGCGTGAGTCACTCACGCTGGAGCAGGTCTGCGAGCGCCTGGGGTGGGCCTCCACCTCGAAGCTGTCCCGGATCGAGCTGGGTCAGAGCCGGCCGGATCTCGCCGACGTGCTCGACCTGCTCGACGTCTACGACGTGCCCTCGCCCAAGCGGGACGCCCTCATCGTGATCGCCCGGGACGCCGCCACCAGCCGGGGCTGGTGGAAGGCGCTGGGCGAGATGGGGGAGCGGCAGCGCACGTACGCCGAGCTGGAGGCCGGCGCGGCGAGCATCGTGGACTACCAGCCCGCCGTCGTGCCCGGGCTGCTCCAGACCCCGGCGTACGCGCGGCTGCGCATCACCGCCGGCCGCTTGCTGGACGCCACGGTCGACGTGGAGGCCGACGTGCGGGCCCGGTCGACCCGGCACGACGTGCTGCGCCGCGACGATCCGCCGCGCTACACCGCTCTGCTGGCCGAGGGCGTCGTCGAGCTCGGCAACAGCCCGCCGGAGGTGTGGCGGGAGCAGGTGCGACGCCTGGTCGCCCTGGCCGACCTGCCGCACGTGACGATCCGCCTGCTGCCCGGAGGCCGGCCGGCGCGGGAGGGGGTGTTCCCCCTGACGCCGTACTCCTGCTATTCGTTCCCGGACCCGGCGGACCCGCACACGGTGATGCTGGAGGCGTTGACCACCGACGTGCGCCTCGTGACCGCCGCCGACGTCGACCGGTACGGCGAGGTCACCGGCTGGTTGTCGGCGGTGGCCCTGTCGGCGGAGGAGACCGTCGCGGAGCTGACCCGACGGCTGGACCACTGAGCCGCGTGGCCACCGGACCCGGCGCCCCCGGGCCCGTCGGGGCCGGCGGCCCGCGCGTTCACGGCGACCGTAGGCCCGGCGTACGACATTCTCAGGCGGGCACGTCGACGAAGTGCTCGACCAGCGGCGGGTTGGCGAAGTGCGGCCCGATCAGCGCGCGCCACTGGGCGAACTTCGGGCTCTGCCGGAAGTTCACGTCGTGCGCCTCGACCGAGTCCCACTCGACGAGCAGCACGAACCGGGAGGAGGATTCCACGCCCCGGGTCATACGGACCGAGCGGCAGCCCTCGGCGCTGGTGATGATCCGATGCGCCTGCTGGTAGGCGGCGGCGAAGGAATCCTCGTGACCGGGGATGACGTCGATGAGCGCGACTTCGAGCACCATGCACGCAGCCTCCCACGGTCTCCGGCGGGCCGGTCGCCCCGGGGGCCGGTTCCCATCCGGCGGAAGGATCTCTAGGGTGATCGCGCGGAAGGGGGAGAGGCATGATCGACTGGCTCACCGGCGCGGCGTTCACCGTGGCGGGTACGCCGACCAGTTGGGCGGAGCTCCTGGGATTCGCCACCGGTGTGCTCACCGTCTGGCTGGTGGCCCGGCAGCGGATCGCCAACTGGCCGCTCGGCATCGCGAACGTCCTGCTGCTGATGCTGCTCTTCTGGACCGCCGGGCTGTACGCCGACGCCGCGCTCCAGGTGGTCTACGTCGGTCTCGGCCTCTACGGGTGGTGGGCCTGGCTGTACGGCGGTGAGCGGCGGTCGCGGCTCACCGTCAGCCGGACGAGCCCCCGGGAGTGGTGGGCGCTCACCACGGTCGGTGTGGTCCTGACCGGTGCGATCTGGCTGCTGCTGGACCGCGCCACCGATTCGACTGTGCCGCTGCCGGACGCCCTGACCACCGTTCTCTCGCTGCTGGCGACGTACGGCCAGACCCGCAAGCGGGTGGAGAGCTGGTGGCTGTGGATCACGGCCGACCTGATCTACATCCCGCTCTACGCCTACAAGGACCTGTACCTGACCGCCGCGCTGTACGTGGTCTTCCTCGGGCTGTGCGTGCTGGGACTGCGCGAGTGGCGAGCCGACCTGCGGCGCGACGTTCCGGCGACCCCGGTCCCGACCGGCCCGGCCCCGGTGGCACGGTGACCGCGGCCGACGCCGCGAGCCTCGTGCCGGCCGCCGCTGCCGGGCGCCCCGGGACGGAGTTCCGGCACGGGCTGGTGGTGGGCAAGTTCTACCCGCCGCACGCCGGGCACCATGCCCTGATCGCCGCCGCCGCCGCGCGCTGCGCCGTGGTCACCGTCGTGGTGGCCCCGGCCCGCCGCGAGTCGATCCCGTTGGAGCTGCGGCTGGACTGGCTGCGCGAGGCACACGGGGTCACGCCGTGGGTGCGGTTCGTCGGGGTGTACGACGACCATCCGGTGGACTACGACGATCCGGCCGTGTGGGACCTGCACTGCGCGGTGTTCCGGGCGGCGCTGGGCGGGGCGAGGGTCGACGCGGTCTTCTCGTCCGAGGCGTACGGCGACGAGTTGGCGCGGCGCTTCGACGCCGTGGCGGTCTGTGTGGATCCGGAGCGGCGGACGGTGCCGGTCTCCGGGACCGCCGTGCGCGCGGACCCGGCGGGTCACTGGACCCACCTGCACGCGGCCGTCCGGGCGTGGTTCGTCCGCCGGGTCGTGGTGGTCGGCGCCGAGTCGACCGGTACGACCACGATGGCCGCCGCGCTCGCCGCGCGCCTCGGCACGGTGTGGGTGCCGGAGTACGGCCGGGAGTTGACCGCGCGCAAGCTGGCCCGGCTGCGCCTCGACCGGCCCGACGCGACGGTCTTCGACGTGACCTGGGACCGGGACGACTTCGTCGAGGTGGTACGCGAGCAGCAGGCGGCCGAGGACCGGGCCGCACGGTCGTCGGGGCCGCTGCTGGTGTGTGACACCGACGCGCGGGCCACCGCGGTGTGGGAGGAGCGGTACCTCGGTTCCGCGTCGGCGGAGGTCCGGGCGGCGGCGCGGCGGCCGGCGCTCTATCTGCTCACCGACCACGTCGGCGTGCCCTTCGACGACGACGGGCTGCGCGACGGGCGGCACCTGCGGGCCTGGATGACCGTCCGGTTCCGGGCCGAGCTGGCCGGGTCCGGGGTGCCCGTGGTCGAGCTGACCGGCCCGCACGAGCGGCGGCTGGCCGAGGCGGTCGCGGCCTGCGAGGACCTGCTCGCGGTCGGCTGGGGCCTGGCCGACCCACTGCTTCCCGTCGAAGGCTAGCCTCCTAGGACGCACTACGCGACGTGAGGTGGGGTATTCCCGCGCGGACCCGTGTGCAGGGACACCGAGGGCCCAAGGTGCGGTGACTGGGCGCAGTGGGCGAGAATGGCGGTGGAGGAGGGGAGTATTCCCTCGCGACGGAGTCGTCAGCACGGTCGAACGCCGGCCCCCCGGTGGCGCGACCCGGCCCGTCGGTCGCCGTCCCGCGTGCGGGTCGGTGGCGGAAGAGACCTCCGACAGTCACCAGAGTCAGCGTCACCGGCACCGGACGCTCCGTGAGGGCGTACGGTGTGCCCGTCGCTGCGTGTCTGCCGGAGGAATGAATCTTGGACGTGTCCGGAGTCGTGTGGGCGGGGACCCTCGTCGCACTGACCGCCATCCTGCTCGTGGACCTGCTGATCATCGGCAGGCGTCCACACGAGCCGAGCGTGCGCGAGTCGAGCCTCTGGGTGGGCTTCTACGTGGCCCTGGCCCTGATCTTCGGCGCGGGTGTCTGGTTCGCCTCCGGCCCCAGCGCCGCCGGCCAGTTCTACACCGGCTGGCTCACCGAGTACAGCCTCTCGGTGGACAACCTGTTCGTCTTCGTGATCATCATGGCCCGCTTCGGCGTACCCCGGCAGTACCAGCAGAAGGTGCTGCTCGTCGGCATCGTGCTGGCGCTGGTCATGCGCGGTGGGTTCATCGCGGCCGGCGCCGCGCTGATCTCCCAGTTCTCCTGGGTGTTCTACATCTTCGGCGCGTTCCTGATCTACACCGCGGTCAACCTGGCCCGACAGGGCGAGCCGGACGCGGACGAGTTCACCGAGAACGTGCTCATCCGGTGGAGCCGCAAGGCGCTGCCGATCTCGCGGGACTACGACGGCGCGAAGCTGACCACCCACGTGAACGGCCGGCGGTTCTTCACGCCGATGCTGATCGTGATGATCGCGATCGGCACCACCGACCTCATCTTCGCCCTCGACTCGATCCCGGCGATCTTCGGCATCACCCAGGAGCCGTACCTGGTCTTCACCGCGAACGTCTTCGCGCTGATGGGTCTGCGGCAGCTGTACTTCCTGCTGGGCGGCCTGCTGGACCGGCTCATCTACCTCAGCTACGGCCTGGCCGTGGTGCTGGGCTTCATCGGCGTCAAGCTGGTGCTGGAGGCGCTCGCCGACAACAACCTGCCGTTCATCAACGGTGGCGAGCACGTGGGCTGGGCCCCGCACATCCCGATCTGGCTGTCGCTGCTGGTCATCCTGGGCACCCTGCTGATCGCCACCATCGCCAGCCTGGTCAAGTCCTCCCGTGACCGCCGGCGGGAACTGGCCGAGGCGCGCCGCTGAGCGCCCACGCGTGAGGATCGAGGGACGTCCCCCGTGGGCGTCCCTCGATCCGTTTCCGGCCCCGGCTCAGACCCGGTGGGCGGCGACCAGGGTGGCGGTGCGCTCCTCGGGCAGCCGTTCCTCCAGCACCCGCCGCTTCCGGTAGCAGGCGTGCAGCATCCGCCGGTCGTCGCCGTGCGGCTCGGCGGTGACGATGCCGATGTGGTGGATGTGCCGACCCGGCCGGGCGAAGAAGTAGAGGTCGCCGGGGCGTTCCGCGCCCAGTGACACCGGCGTGGTCGCGGCTGCCTGGTCGTCGGCGTCCCGGGGGAGGGTCACCCCGAACCGCCGCCAGGCCAGGTGGACCAGGCCGGAGCAGTCGATGCCGTACGCGGACATGCCGCCCCACACGTAGACGAGGTCACGGAACCGGCGGGCGACGTCGAGCACCTGCCCGGCCGACGGCGGCGCGGTGGGCACCGGCACGGCGTGCACGGCGGGCAGCCAGAGCGGGTCGGTGTACCCGGGCACGCACACCGGACGCCAGCCGTCGACGGCCGGCCCGGCCGGGGTGAGCCGGGTGCCGAGGACCACGCCGGGCAGCAGCACCGCGCCGTCCGGGGCGTCGTGCAGGGCGGTGACCGTGGCGTCCACGACCAGCGGGGCGGGCGGCGGGGCGGCCGGGGTGAGCTGGTCGACCGGCAGCCAGCCGGGGTAGCCGCGCGGGTCGACCCGGGCGGCCGGCTGCCCGACCGCGACCACGTGCGCCCAGCCGTCCGGGCGTACGTCGGTGACCAGCACCCGCTCGCCCAGCAGCAGCTGGCTCAGGACGCAGTCGCCGACCTGCTGCGCGCTGTCCAGGCCGGCGACCCACGCCGCGACGTCGGCCCGGGCGGACAGGGCGGGGCGGTCGACGGGGCGTACCGCCTCGGGGGAGCTCCAGAGGGTCGCGACCGCGACCCGGACGACGGCCTCGAGGCCGGCTCGCAGCTCCACGCGCACCCCCATCTCGTGTGTCGGACGTTGCCGCGACCCTATGAAAGTTTTCGCCGCAGCTCAACCGCGAGCGCGAACTTTAGTTTCAGTAACCGAGGTGATGCCCAGGCCCGGAGCGTCCGGCAGCACCACCGTCGCGCCGTCGTACCGCAGACCCCCGCGCACCGGCGACCAGGCCAGCCACCAGGCGGCGTCCAGGTCCGAGACGGCCGTGGTCGGGTATGCGGCGACCAGGCTGGCGGCGGCGCCCACACCCACCTGGCTCTCCATCATGGAGCCGACCACCGTGCCGACGCCGTGCGCCGCGGCCAGGTCGAGCAGGGTGCGCGCCGCCCGCAGCCCACCGCACTTGGCGAGCTTCACGTTGACCAGGTCGGCGGCGCGGCGTCGGATCACCTCCACGAGATCACGCACCCCGAACACCGACTCGTCGGCCAGGATCGGTGTGCTCACCCGGTCGCTGACCCAGGCCAGGCCGTCCAGGTCCGCCCGGTGGACCGGCTGCTCGACCAGCTCGACGTCGAGGCCCGCGTCCTCGATGCCACGGATCACCCGGACCGCCTCCCGCGGTGTCCAGCCCTGGTTGGCGTCCAGCCGGATGCCTACCTGCGGGCCGACCGCGGCGCGGACCGCCCGCACCCGGTCCAGGTCGCCCGCCGCGTCGGCGCCGACCTTCATCTTGAGCACGTCGAACCCGTCGGCCCGGCGCTGCCGGGCCGCCGCCGCCAGGTCCACCGCCTCACCGGCGGCGAGGGTCACGTCCGTCGGCACGCGCAGGGCGGTGCCACCCAGCAGCCGTACCAGCGGTACGCCGAGCCGCCGGGCCGCCAGGTCGTGCAGGGCGACGTCCACCGCCGCCCGGGCGGCCTCGTTGCCGGCGACCGCCCGGTCCACCTCGGTGCAGCGGGCCACCAGGTCGTCCGGATCGCGGCTGGTGAGCAGCGGCCCGAGCAGTTCCCGGACGCACGCCTCGGCGCCGGCCACCGACGCGCCGGTCACCTGCCACACCTGCGGCGCCTCGCCGAAGCCGGACCGGCCGTCGCGGTCCACGACCTCCACCACCAGGGTCTCCACGGTCGTGGTGCGGCGCAGCGCGGTGACGAAAGGGGTGTGCAGGGGTGCGGAGAGCCGGTGGGTGCGTACCGCGGCGATCGTCATGTCGGGCACCCTATAGGGAGATCGACGGGCGATGGGGAGGCCGAATGAGCGAGCGAATCACCCGCCACGGCGGAGCGCCGGCATGAGCGGGCGGGAGTGGGATCTGGTCGGTGCGCCGAACGCGCGGGACCTCGGTGGACTGGTCGGCGCCGACGGTCGGCGGGTGCGTTCCGGGGTGCTGCTGCGCACCCCGGCGCTCGGCCGGCTGACCGACGAGGACCTGCCGGTGCTGGCCAAGCTCGGCCCGGCGTGCGTGGTCGACCTGCGGGACCACTCGGAGATGGACGTCGCCCCGCCGGACCGGCTGCCCGGCGAGCCGACCGTGGTGCACCTGCCGGTGCACGACGCCGAGCACCCGGTCTTCACGTACGTGTCGGCGATGCTGCTCGGCCACGACCTGACCGCGTACGCGGACCTCGCCGAGCAGGGCACGCCGGCGGCGATGGAGGCGATCTACCGCTGGTTCGTCACGGGGGAGTCGGCGCGCGCCGGGTTCGCCGAGGCGGTCCGGCTGGCGGCGCTTGAGGAGAACCTGCCGCTGCTCTACCACTGCTCGGCCGGCAAGGACCGCACCGGCTGGCTGACGGTGGTGCTGCTGCACGTCCTCGGTGTCGACGAGGCCGCGATCCGGGCGGACTACCTGGCCAACAACGCGCTGACCGAGAGCCTGCGGGAGGTCATCCTGGAGGCGATGGCCAAGCGCCAGCCGGGGCTGGACGTCGATGCGGTGCGGCCGGTGCTGGAGGTGCGCGACGCGTACCTCGACGCCGCGTACGACGAGGTGCGCCGGGTGCACGGGTCGTTCGGGGCGTACCTGCGCGACGGGTTGGGTGTGGACGACGACCGGGTCAGCCGGCTGCGGGCGCTGCTGCTGGAGTGACCGGCGCCGGGGTCGGGGCCGGGTGGCGGGCGGCCCACCCCGTGACGATCAGCGCCTGGCCGGCGGCGTAGGTGGCCATCACCCAGATCGGCGGGCCGGGCAGCGTCGCCGTGCCGGCCACCGACAACGCGATGAGCAGGTCGGAGACGAGGAACAGGGCGCCGCCGAGGCCGACCGACCAGCCGTGCGCGGTGGCGGTGGTGGCCATGGTGGCCAGGGCGACGGCGTACCCGGCCACCGGTACGGCGAGCCCGGCGTCGGCCAGGCCCGGCCACATCCAGCTCAGGGCGGCGGCGGTCAGCACCGCGTACCCCAGGGGGACCGCGAGCAGGGGCGGGCGGCGCAGCGCGGTCGCCGCGCCGGCCCGGACGAACGCCGCGACGTAGCAGGCGTGCGCGGCGAGGAACAGCGCCATGCCGGTGAGGAACGCGCCGGTGCCCGCGCCGAGCAGCGCCACGTCGCCGCCGGTGGAGAAGGCCAGGGCGGCGAGGACCAGCCGGTCCGGCCGGGCGCCGCGTTCGACGGCGGCCCGCCAGAGGTACGCGGCGAGCAGCGGCATCAGCAGCGGCTTGGTCGCCAGCTCGCCGAGATCGCTGCCGGTGGCGTTGGCGAGGAGGTTCCCGGCGGTCGCGACGGCGAAGGCGGCCAGCAGGACTCGGCTGGAGGGCATCGGTGGGTCTCCTCGCGGTGGGGTGGGCAGCAGCGTAGGCGGTGCCGCGGCCCCGGGCCAGCCCCGGTCGCTCAGCGCAGGTCGTGCCGGGCGTCCCAGACGGCGGCGGAGACGTCGGCGATGAGGCGGCAGGCGTCGTCGACGATCTCCTCGCCGGTCGGGCCCCCGTCGGCGAGGTCGGTGGTGGTGCAGGCGACGACGACGTACGGGGGCGCGTCGCCCGGGTAGACCACGCCGGCGCCGTGCCGGACACCGCGTACCCAGCCGTTCTTGTGCGCGATGCGGGTGCCCTCGGGCAGGCCGGCGGCGAGGTCCTCGCAGTGCTCCTGGGCGATGAGCACGTCGAGCATGGCGGTGCAGCGCTCCGGCGGGGCGAGTGGGCCGGGCCGGACGGCGCCGAGCGCGAGCGCGCCGAGCAGGGCGGCCAGGTCGGCGGCGGTGACCAGGTTGGTGATGCCGGCCTCGCGGGCGGCGAAGTCCTCGATGCCGCGGCCGGTGACGCTGTTCCGGGCTCCGGCGAGCGCCCACACCTCGGCGACGGCCGGCAGCCCGACGTGGCCGAGGACGATGTTGGTGGCGAGGTTGCTGGAGCGGACGATCATGCGGTCGGCGAGCCAGCGCAGCGACGCGGTGCCGCCGACCCGGTCCCACACGGCGTCGTCGTTGTCGTAGTGGCGGGCGCAGGAGAACCGGGGCGCGTCGGGTTGCGTGGAGGCGAAGTCGTTGCGGACCTCGACGGGTGCGTCCAGGTCGAGGTGGCCCGCCTCGGCGGCCCGGTGCAGCGCGACGAGCACGCCGACCTTCATGGTGCTCGCGGCGTAGTGGGTGGCGTCCGCGTGCCGGGTCCAGGTGGGATCGGCGTCGAGCCGTCCGACGTACGTCGAGACGGTGCCCGGCACCCGCTCCAGCCGGGCGTCGAGTTCAGCGAAGATCATGCGCCGACCGTAGTGGAAGGAAGGGCCCCCTGTTAACGCCTGGCGTTGTACAGGGGGCCCTTCTTAACGCGTCGCGCGTGGAACCGTCAGCCGGCGTGCTTGCGGCGGGCGGCCATCCGGCCCCGCTGGGTCTGGTCCAGGACCACCTTGCGGATCCGGACCGCGCTCGGGGTCACCTCGACGCACTCGTCCTCGCGGCAGAACTCCAGCGCCTGCTCCAGCGACAGCTTGCGCGGCGGGATCAGCTTCTCGGTCTCGTCGGAGGTCGAGGCCCGCATGTTGGTGAGCTTCTTCTCCTTGGTGATGTTGACGTCCATGTCGTCGGAGCGCGAGTTCTCGCCGACGATCATGCCCTCGTACACCTCGGTGGTCGGGTCGACGAAGAGCTGGCCGCGCTCCTGCAGGTTGATCATCGCGAACGAGGTGACCGCGCCGGCCCGGTCGGCGACCAGCGAGCCGTTCTGCCGGGTACGCAGCTCGCCGAACCACGGCTCGTACGACTCGAAGACGTGGTGCAGGATGCCGGTGCCCCGGGTGTCGGTGAGGAACTCGGTGCGGAAGCCGATCAGGCCGCGCGCCGGGACCAGCCACTCCATCCGGATCCAGCCGGTGCCGTGGTTGACCAGCTGCTCCATCCGCCCCTTGCGGGTCGCCAGGAGCTGGGTGATCGCGCCCAGGTACTCCTCGGGGGCGTCGATGGTGAGCCGCTCGACGGGCTCGCAGGTCTTGCCGTCGATCTCCTTGGTGACGACCTGCGGCTTGCCGACGGTCAGCTCGTACTGCTCGCGCCGCATCTGCTCGACCAGGATCGCCAGGGCCAGCTCGCCACGGCCCTGCACCTCCCAGGCGTCCGGCCGCTCGGTCGGCAGGACCCGCAGCGACACGTTGCCGACCAGCTCCTTGTCGAGCCGGTCCTTCACCATGCGGGCGGTGACCTTGGCGCCCTTGACCCGCCCGACCAGCGGCGAAGTGTTGGTGCCGATGGTCATCGAGATGGCCGGCTCGTCGACGGTGATCAGCGGCAGCGGCTGCGGGTTCTCCGCGTCGGCCAGGGTCTCGCCGATCATGATCTCGGGGATGCCGGCGACGGCGATGATGTCACCCGGGCCGGCCGAGTCGGCGGGCTTGCGCTCCAGGCCCTCGGTGATCAGCAGCTCGGAGATGCGGACCCGCTGGGTGCTGCCGTCGGTGCGGCACCACGACACGGTCTCACCCTTGCGGATGGTGCCCTGGCGGACCCGGCACAGCGCGAGCCGGCCGAGGAACGGGGACGCGTCGAGGTTGGTGACGTGCGCCTGCAGCGGCGCGCCCTCCTCGTACGCGGGCGGCGGGATGGTGTCGAGCAGGGTGCGGAACAGCGGCTCCAGGGAGGTGCTGTCGCTCGGCACCGAGCCGTCGACGGGCTGGGTCAGCGAGGCGATGCCGTCGCGGGCGCACGCGTAGACGATCGGGAAGTCGATCTGCTCCTCGTCGGCGTCCAGGTCGAGGAAGAGCTCGTAGGTGTCGTCCACGACCTCCTTGATCCGGGCGTCGGGACGGTCCACCTTGTTGATCACGAGGATGATCGGCAGCCGCGCGCGCAGCGCCTTGCGCAGCACGAAGCGGGTCTGCGGCAGCGGGCCCTCGCTCGCGTCGACCAGCAGCACCACACCGTCGACCATCGTCAGGCCGCGCTCCACCTCGCCACCGAAGTCGGCGTGCCCGGGGGTGTCGATGATGTTGATGGTGACCGGGTCGGAGCCGTCCGCCGGCAGGTAGTGCACGCCGGTGTTCTTGGCCAGGATGGTGATGCCTTTTTCCCGTTCCAGGTCCCCCGAGTCCATCACCCGCTCGGTCGTCTCGCCCCGGCCGCCGTAGGCACCGGCCTGCCGCAACATGGCGTCGACCAGAGTGGTCTTGCCGTGGTCGACGTGAGCGATGATGGCGACGTTGCGGAGGTCGGTGCGAAGCTGCATGGGCTCCATTCTCCCGCCTGCGCGGATCAGGGGCAGCGTCGGGGTCACCCCCGGCCGTCCCCCGATCTCTGCCGAAACTCCTGTCACTCGCGGTACACCGACTGGCAAGCTGGTCCCCGTGATCCGGGGGCCGACGTGCACGAGCTGGTGAACTCACTTCAGCAGCTGCCGTCCCTGCTGGTCCTGCTGGTGGCGGCACTGATCGTCGCCGGTGAGACGGCGGTGATCTTCGGCCTCCTGGTGCCCGGTGAGGCGACCCTGCTGCTGGTGGGCTTCCTCACGTACACCGGCGCCCTCCGGCTCGGGCCGGCGCTGCTGGTGATGATTCTCGCAGCGGTGACCGGGGACACGCTGGCGTTCCGGGCCGGCCGTCGGTACGGGCCGCGACTGCGGGCGAGCCGGCTCGGCGTACGGGTCGGCGGGGAGCGCTGGAGCCGGGCCGACGCGATGCTGAACCGGCTGGGTGGCCGGGGAGTGTTCACCGCCCGGTGGGTGGCCTTCGCCCGCACGCTGGTGCCCCGCCTGGCCGGGGCGGCGGGCATGCCGTACCGGCGGTTCCTGCCGTGGAACGTGGCCGGCGTGGTGACCTGGGTGGGCGCCTCGATGCTCGCCGGGAACCTGGCCGGCGAGTCGTACGAGACCTTCTCCCGACTGCTGGGCCGGGCCAGCGGGGCCGTGCTGCTCCTGGTCGGCGCGGTGGTGGCGGTGCTGCTGGCCGGCCGCTGGCTGGGCCGCAATCCCGATCCGGTGCGGGCGCTGCTGTCCCGGGCCGGGTCGCTGCCCCCGGTGCGCTGGCTCACCGGCCGGTACGGGGTGCTGTTCTTCCTGCTCGCGATGCACATCGGGCCCGCGTGGACGCTGCTGGCGAACCTGGGGGCCGGCCTGCTGCTGCTGTTCGGGGCCGGGCTGGCGGTGACGTGGCTGCTCCAGGTGGTGGTGCGGCACAGCGGCCTGGCCGCGGTGGACGGGGCGATCGCCGACTGGTTCGCCGCCCGGCGTACGGCCGGCGCGGTCGACGTCACGCTCGCCGTGGTCTCCGGGCTGCGCGGGTCGTTCCTGATCGCGGTGGTGGCGGTGGTGGCCGCGGTGCTGGCGTGGCGGCACCGGCCGTGGCGGGCGGACCTGCTCAGCGTGGTCGGTACCGTCGGCGCGTTCGTGCCGCTGGTGGTGCTGGCCGTGGCGACGGACCTGGCGGGGCCCGGGCAGGAGAGCGGAGCGGCCCTGTTCCCCACACAGGACGCCGTGGTGACCGCGAGCCTCTGCACGCTCGCCTGGCTGTTGTCCCGGGGTGCGCCGTGGCCGGTGGCGGTGACGGCGTGGACCCTCGCCGCGGCGGGGGTCGTCGGCATCGGCGGAGCCCGCCTGTACCTGGGGCTGAGCACGGCCAGCGGCACCGCCGCGGCCGTCCTGCTCGGCGTCGCCTGGACAGCGGTGTTCGTGGTCGCGTGGAGGACCCGCGACCGCGCCGTCGGCCCGGCCCGGAGCACCACCCCGCCCGCGCCGGCCCGCGCCGACGCGTGAGCACCGGACACGCCGGACCGTCGATCCCTGTTACCGTTCGGCGGTCCGGTGGGACCGGTGTGCACGGGGGGTACGGATGAGACGGTGGAGATCCGCCGCGGTCGCCGCGGTGCTCGTGGCGGTCGGTGTGACCGGTTGCGCCCGCGAGGGGGCGGCTCCACAGGAGCCGGCCGCCGTCGCCGCGGGTGCGGAGGCCACCGAGGAGGCGACCGGCGACGTCCCGGCCGAGCCCACGCCGGCGGCGACGTCGGTGCCCGGGCGGGAGTCGATGGGCGCGGCGCCGAGCCGCAGCGCGTCGGCGACGCCCAGCCCGAAGCCGTCGGTGAAGCCGACCCGGGCGACGGCGCCCCGGGCGGTGCCGAAGCCGCCGACGGAGACGAAGGTGCCGCCACCGCCGCCGAAGCCCTCGTCGACGAACTGCACCCCGAAGTACGTGGGCACCCAGGCCACCCGGGCGCAGGCGAAGGAGGCGCTGACCGCCGCGGCGGCCCGGACGTACTGGCCCACCTCCGCGCCGGACATCGCGATCCCGGTGCGCCTGGTCAAGGCCACCGCCTGGCAGGAGAGCGGCTGGCAGTCCAACATCGTCGCCTGCGACGGCGGCATCGGCCTCATGCAGGTGATGCCGGCGACGGCGGAGTGGATGAACCAGCGCTTCGGGCAGAGCTACGACGTCGACGACTACCGCGACAACGCGTACCTGGGCGCCAACTACCTGGCCTGGCTGACGAAGTACATCGGTGACATGTACTTCGAGGCCGACTACCGGCTGGACGCGGCCCTGTGCACGGCCGAGCTGGACTCGTGTCTGCTGAACGCGGTGATCGCGGCGTACAACTACGGGCACGGGGCGGTGGCCCAGGAGGGCAAGCCGCTGGCCATCCCCAATCCGCAGTACGTGCGCAACGTCCGTGCCCTGATGACCGAGTGCGTCTGCCTGAGCTACTGACGAACGACCGAGCTACCGACGAACGGCGACGGGGGCCGCGGCGCGCGCCGCGGCCCCCGTCGCCGTGTCCGGTCAGTCGCGCGCGGCCACCGGCTCGCGCTCGGCCGGGGGAACCTCCTGCGCGGCGTCCCGGCGGATGCGGCCGGGCCACCAGAAGCGGTCGGAGAGGACGAAGGCCAGCGCCGGCACCAGGACGGTCCGCACGAGCAGGGTGTCCAGCAGGACGCCGATGCAGACGATGATGCCGATCTGGGTCAGCAGGATCAGCGGCAGCACGCCGAGGACGGCGAAGACCGCGGCGAGCAGGATGCCGGCGCTGGTGATGACACCGCCGGTGACCTTCAACGCGGAGAGCATGCCGTCGCGCGTGCCGGTGCGTCGGGCGTCCTCCCGGGCCCGGGTGACGAGGAAGATGTTGTAGTCCACGCCGAGGGCGACGAGGAACACGAACGCCAGCAGGATGACGCCGCTGTCCAGCGCCGGGAAGCCCAGCACGAGGTCGAACAGCAGCCACGCCGCACCCAGGCTGGCGAAGAACGACAGGATGACGGTGAGCACGAGCAGCAGCGGGGCCACCAGGCCGCGCAGCAGCGCCACCAGGACACCGGCGACGAGCAGCAGGATGATCGGCAGGATCAGCCGCAGGTCCCGGCCGTTCGCCTCGTTGGTGTCGTAGGTGGCGGCGACCGAGCCGCCCACCACCGCGCCGTCGACGTCGTCGACGCCCGCGACGGCGGGCGGCGCCGATCCGGGTACGGCCCGGACCGCGTCGCGCAGCGCCTCGATGGCGCGGTCCGAGGCGGCGGTGCCGGGCTCGGCCTCCAGCACGACGTCGACCTGCGCGACGGACGAGCCGGCGGTGCCGGGTCGGGCAGAGGCGACACCGGGCACGTCGGCGGCGGCGGCGGTGACGGCCTGCACGGCACCCGGAGCGGTCAGCACGGCGACCGGCTGGGTGGTCCCGGCGGGGAACGCCCGGGCGAGGGTCTCCGCGCCGGCGACCGCCTCCGGCTTCACCCGGAACTGCTCGGTCTCCGACAGGCCGGTGCGGATGCCCAGCCCGCCGAGCGCGAGACCGACCAGCAGCAGGGTCGCCAGGGCCGCGACCGGCACCGGGCGACGGATGACGACGGCACCGAGCCGGCCCCACAGCCGGCCCTCGCGGACCTCGCCGCCGACCCGGGGGACGAACGGCCAGAACAGGCCACGTCCGAAGATCACCAGCGCGGCGGGGAGGACGAGCAGCGCCGAGAGCATCGCGAACACCACGCCGGTCGCGCAGGCGACGGCGAGCGCACGGTTGGTCTCCTGCTCCGACAGCAGGAGCGTGAGTACGCCGAGCACGACGGTCGAGCCGCTGGCGAGGATCGGCTCGGCGGTGCGGCGCAGCGCGGACCGCATCGCGGCGAAGCGGTTCTCCTCGTGGCGCAGCTCCTCGCGGTAGCGGGCGATGAGCAGCAGCGCGTAGTCGGTGGCGGCGCCGAAGACCAGGACGCTGGCGATGCCGGTGACCGCACCGTCCTGGAGGTGGATGCCGACGGCCGGGACGATCGTGTCGATGGCCCGCAGCGTGAGCTGCTCGGTGGCGGCGACGACGACCAGCGGCACGATCCACAGAAACGGGCTGCGGTAGGTGATGAGGAGCAGCAGCGCGACCACGCCGGCGGTGACGCCGAGAAGGGTCACGTCGGCGCCCTCGAACACCTTGGTGAGGTCGGCGGTGAAACCCGGACCGCCGGTCACCTGGGTGGTGAGGCCCTCGGGCACGTCGTCCAGGGCGGTCCGGAGCTCGTCGATGGTGGTGGCCACCTGCTCCTGACCGCCGGAGGTGTCCAGCGGCACGGCGACCAGGGCGACGGTGCCGTCCGGGGAGACCTGCGGCGGCGCGACCTGACCGCCGACCGCGAGGCGGCCGAGGTCGCCGGACCGGGCGGTGACGGCCTCCCGGTCGGACGGGCTGAGCGGGGCGCCGTCGGCGCGGCTGACCACCACGATCGCCGGCTGCACGTCGCTGGACGGCAGCTGGTCCTGGAGGCGCTCCACCTGGGTGGACTGCCACTCGACCGAGAGCCCGGTGGACGAGACCGGCGCGGGGTTGTCCGGCTTGGGCAACCCGAAGACGACGGCGCCGAAGATGATCGCGGCGACCACGGTGAGCCACGCGGCCAACCGGCCACGGGCGACGTGGGTGAACAGAGACATCGATGTCCTCACGGTCTGGTGACGGGAACGGCCCCCGGCCCACTGGTTGTCGTGTATCACGAGAAACAAGTATCTTGATAAACGAGATTACCGGCGACTGAGTTAAGCTGCAACCGGACGGCGAGGGGAGGAAGCGGCGCAACGTGGCAGGCCATGGCATGTACCGGAAGCGCGACACGCGACGCGATCAGCTCGTCGCGGAGATCACCGCGCAGCTGCGGCGTTACTCCGTCGACGCCCAGCACATCGGCCACGCCTTCGCCGCGCTGCACGGGCTGAACGCCACCGACCTGCACGCGCTGATCGCGGTCATGGACGCCGAGCTGTACGGGCAGCCCATGACCCCCGGTCGCCTCGGTGAGCAGCTCAACCTCTCCTCTGGATCGGTGACCGCCCTGATCGACCGGCTGGAGCGGGGCGGCCACATCCGGCGCGACCGGGACACCGCGGACCGGCGCAAGGTCTTCCTGCACTACGCCGAGCGCGGCGCCACCCTGGCGATGGACTTCTTCCGTCCGCTCGGCCGGCGCACCGACGGCGTGATGGCCGGGTTCACCGACGAGGAACTGGAGACGGTCCACCGGTTCATGGCCGCGATGGGCACCTCGATGCGGGAGCACCGGGACGCCGTCCGCGCCGAGTCCGCCCGACGATCGGCGGGCTGAGGAGGGTGCTCGACCGGCTGACGGCCCGTCTCGCCACCGTCGCCCTGCGCCTGCCACCGCCCCGGGCACGACGGGTCACGCTCACCCGGGACATCCCGCTGCGGGTCCGCGACGGGGTGACGCTGCGCGCCGATCACCACGCCCCGGACCTGGCCGGCGCACCGACGGTGCTCATCCGGACGCCGTACGGGCGGGGCGGGCCGATGCGGTTGCTGGGCCGGCTCGTCGCCGAGCGGGGCCACCACGTGGTGATCCAGTCCTGCCGGGGAACGGGCGGCTCGGACGGTGTCTTCGACCCGCTGGTGCACGAGCGCGACGACGGGCTGGACACCCTCGACTGGTTGCGCCGCCAGCCCTGGTGGTCCGGGGCGTTCGGCATGTTCGGGGCGAGCTACCAGGGCTTCGTGCAGTGGGCGCTGGCCGCCGACGCCCCCGACGAGCTGCGGGCGATGGTGGCCGTGGTCACCGCCTCCGGCACCCGGGACTCCACGTACGCGGGGGAGTCGTTCGCCCTGGACACCGTCCTCACCTGGGCGGAACTGCTCCAGGCGCAGACCGTGCCGTGGCTGGCCCGGCAGTGGGAGCTCAAGCGCGGGCAGCCCCGCCTCGCCGCCGCGTTGGCCCACCTGCCGCTGGCCGAGGCGGACCGGGTCGCCACCGGAGTGACCGTGCCGTTCTTCCAGCAGTGGCTGCGCCACCACACGCCCGAGGCGGACTACTGGCGTACCCGGGTCTTCTCCGACCGGATCACCGACGTCCGGGCGCCGGTGGCCCTGGTCGGTGGTTGGCACGACATCTTCCTGCCGGCCCAGCTGCGTGACTACGCGGCGCTGCGGGCGGCCGGCGCCCGGCCGCGGCTGACCGTCGGCCCGTGGACGCACGGAAGCGCCGGGCTCTTCGTCGCCGCCCTACGCGAGGGCCTCGCCCACCTCGACGAGCACCTCGCCGGGCGGTCGTCGCACCGGCCCGCCCCGGTACGGGTGCACGTCGGCGGCAGCGGGTGGCGGGACCTGCCGGACTGGCCCCCGCCGCACACGCCGACCCGCTGGTACCTGCGGGCCGGCGGCGACCTGAGCACGGCACCCCCGGTCCCGTCGCCGCCCGCCCGCTTCTGGTACGACCCCGCCGACCCCACCCCGTCCCTCGGCGGCCCGCTGCTCGTCGCCCAGCGGGCCGGCCCGGTGGACAACCGCCCGGTGGAGGCCCGGTCCGACGTGCTCACCTGGACCAGCGCGCCCCTGCCCGAGCCGGTCGAGGCGGTCGGCCCGGTCCACGCCGAGATCCACGTCCGCAGTGAGCTGTCCCATCTGGACGTCTTCGTGCGACTGTGCGACGTGGACCGGCGCGGTCGCTCGTGGAACGTCTGCGACGGGCTGGTCCGGGTGACGCCCGGCCGGTTCCCGTCCTGCGAAGGCGTGGCGCGGGTTCCCGTGGAGCTGTGGCCCGTCGCGCACCGCTTCGCCTCCGGCCACCGGCTGCGCGTCCAGGTCTCCGGCGGCGCCCACCCTCGTTACGCGCGCAACCCCGGCACGGGCGAGCCGCTCGGCGCCTCGGTCACACTGCGTGCCGGATGGCGGGAGATCCTGCACGGTCCCGAGCATCCGTCGCTTGTGGTGCTGCCGGTCCTCCGTCCGGACGCACAGCTTCCTCCCAGCTGAAAAAATGCGCCTTGACCTGGGCGTTCATCAATTCGCGGGGCTATCGTGGGTGCAACGCCCGGCGCTGTGCACCACTCGGCCGGGCCGCGCCTGAGGCTCTCTCACCGCGTACGCGGTGTCACCGTCGTGCCCCGGCCCCCGACCCACCGGCAAGGGGGAGTCCCATGACGCGGGCACCGGCAAATCTTCTGGCCGTCCGCCGCCTGCTGCTCGACCACCTGAACATCGACCCCGACACGGTGCGGAGCGACGACCTCGAACCGGCCGAGGTCGGCATCGTGGGCGACCCGAACCACCGGGGCGGCTACCACTGCGGCTCCGACCGCGTGGTGACCAACGACTACTCCGTCGTCGAGTCCACCCGGGACTCGTCCGGCCTCACCCTGGACGCCGCCGGACTCGACGTCGGGCTCTTCCGGGCCCGCTCCGGGGGCAGCACGCACGACCTGTACACGTTCTCCACCTGGTGCGTGGCGCAGTGCGTCGCCAACACCCCGGACAGCCGCGACCTGCGGGAGATCATCTACTCACCGGACGGCAAGGTCGTCAGGC
Source organism: Micromonospora sp. NPDC049497 (assembly GCF_044465805.1). NCBI lineage: Bacteria > Bacillati > Actinomycetota > Actinomycetes > Micromonosporales > Micromonosporaceae > Micromonospora > Micromonospora sp. NPDC049497. The sequence goes on from NZ_JBITMC010000001.1 coordinate 78,824, forward strand.
GGTGGGACCGGCTCCGCCGGCGCACCACAGGCGACGACTCCCACCTGTGGCACACCCACTTCAGTTTCTTCCGCGACTCGATCAGGGCGGGCCGGGACCAGACACCCCTGTTCCGTCGCTACCTCACCACCATCGGACTCCTGGAGGACGACATGCCGCTCACCGACGCCGACCAGCCCATCATCAGGGCCGCCGTGCACAGCACCCAGATCGGACGCACCGGCGTCACGTTCGGGCAGGTGCTGGACCAGATGCGCCTGCTACCCGGGCAGGTCGAGGCCCTGCGTGCCGAGCTCACCCAGCTCGCCGCGCGGGACTTCACCGACGAACCAGCGATCATCCAGGGGGTGCTGGCCGGGCTCACCCCGGAGAAGATCGCCGCGGCCATCCCGGACAGCCTCGCCAGACAGGTCGCCGACGAACTGGCCCGCCGGCTCGCCGCTTGACGAAAGCGGTCCGCGACGAAGATCGCGTGATGGCAACGCGCGGCTGCACGCCACCCGGGCGAGGCGCACGACGTTCGCGGCGACGGTAGATCAGCGAGGGCTGCTCAACGACGGCACCATCCCGCCGGCCGCGTTGGCGGCCGGGGCGCCACCCGAAGCGGAGCCGCTCCGGTAGGAATGCCCAGCGGCGGCGGCCGGACACCGGCCGCCGCCACCGGCACGGGTCACGCGGCGCGTACGTTGTCCGCCTGCGGACCCTTCTGACCCTGGGTCACCTCGAACTCGACCTTCTGCCCCTCGTTGAGCTCCCGGTAGCCGCTCATCGAGATGGCCGAGTAGTGGACGAAGACGTCCGGACCTCCGCCGTCCTGCTCGATGAAGCCGAAGCCCTTTTCCGCGTTGAACCACTTGACCGTGCCGGTTGCCATGCTCTCTCCCTGTTCAAAACGGGTGACCTCGGCCCCGCGGCCGATGATCGCCCTGATACCACCCCGACAGTAACCGTCCAAACCCCGATCTGCCGGCCGAAGTGCCGTAGGCGGTGGAGTGAACTCTCGGGGTGGCGCGGCGGGAATGTGCCGTGACGGCCGGCTGACTGGGGCATGCTTGCCCCGGTGAGGGGTGCCGCGGCCGCGCTGGCCGACCTGGAGCGGGAGATCGGCATGCCCGGCGCCGGTCTGGACCGGCTCCACCTGGTGCCGACTCCGTTCGTCCCCGAGGTCCGGCTGCACCTCGCCGAGGACGCGATCCTGTGGTGGGCCCGGATGGAGGCGCACGCCGGAAGACGCCTGCCTCCGCCGTTCTGGGCCTCCGTCTGGGCGGGCGGCCAGGCTCTCGCCCGGCACCTGCTCGACCACCCGGAGCTGGTGGCCGGCCGTCGCGTGCTCGACCTGGCCGCCGGGTCGGGTCTGGTCGCGATCGCCGCCGCGCTGGCCGGCGCCGAGCAGGTCGTCGCCAACGACATCGACCCGTACGCGGTCGCCGCCGTCACCGTCAACGCCCGGGCCAACGACGTCCGGGTCACCGCACGCGGCGGCGACCTGCTCGACTCCGAGCCGGTCGGGGTCGACCTGGTGGTCGCGGGGGACGTGCTCTACAGCCGGGTGATGGCCGAGCGCATGCTGCCCTTCCTGCGCCGGGTCGCCGCCGGTGGAGCCGACGTGCTGGTCGGCGATCCCGGGCGGGGACACCTGCCGTCGGACGGGCTGGCGGTGGTGGCCGACTACCCGGTCCCCACCACCGAGCCGGCCGTCGACACGCCGCTGCGCCGGGTGCAGGTCCTGCGGCCCGAGCCGGTTCTCCTCAGGGACCACCCCTAGTCCGCGACCAGGGGACGGTGGGGGATGCGACCGGATGTGGGTGGGGCCCGGCCGGCCATAGCGTACGAGTCATGGTGGACGCGCTGGCACAGGTCGGAGAACTTCCCCTCGTACTGCTGATGGCGGTGCTCGGGGTGGTCATGCTCTTCGACGCCGTACCGCTGCTCGGCGTGCTGGTTCCCGGCGACGTGGCGATCCTGGCCGCGGTGGGTGTGGGTGGTGCGGCCACCGGCGCGGCCACTTTCACCGCAGTCGTCGCCGGCTGCCTGGCCGGCTGGTCGCTGAGCTTCCTGGTCGGCCGCCGCTGGGGTGAGCGTCTGCGGCACAGCCGGGTCGGTGAGTGGATCGGCGAGGCGCGGTGGACGGCGGCGGAGGGGATCCTGCAGCGCGGTGGCGGCCGGATGGTGCTGGTGGCGCCGTTCCTGCCGGTGTTCAACGCGCTGTTGCCGCTGGCCGCGGGCGGGCTGCGGATGTCGTACCGGCGGTTCCTCGCCTGCGCGACGGGGGGCGCGGCGGCCTGGGCCGGTCTCTACCTGGTGCTGGGCACCGCGTCGCGGTCCCTCGCCGGGCTGCTGCCCGGCGAGGTCAGCCCGATGCTGTTCACCATGGCGGTCGGCCTGCTGCTCGCCGGTGTCGTGCTGATGGGGACGCGGCGCCGGTTGCGGGCGGTGACCGAGGTCCGCTGACGGTCGGGGGGACGGAGGACGGCGCCGGGCGGGTCGACCGCCCGGCGCCGCGCCGGCTCACCAGCCCCGGGCCCGCCACTGCGGCAGGGAGGCGCGCTCCGCCCCGAGGGTGCTGTCCCTGCCGTGACCCGGGTAGAACCAGGTCTCGTCGGGCAGCCGGTCGAAGAGCTTGTGCTCCACGTCGTCGATCAGCGCGGCGAACCGCTCCGGGTCCTTGTCGGTGTTGCCGACGCCACCCGGGAAGAGGCTGTCGCCGGTGAAGAGGTGGGGCGTGCCGGCCGGGTCGCGGTGGAGCAGGGCGATCGAACCGGGCGTGTGGCCCCTGATGTGGATGACCTCCAGCGTGCAGTCACCCACCGGCACGGTGTCGCCGTCGGCGAGGGTCTCCACCTCGATCGGCAGGCCGGCGGCGTCGTCGGCGTGCACCAGCGGCCGGGCGCCGGTCTTGGCGACGACCTCCTCCAGCGCCACCCAGTGGTCCATGTGCTGGTGGGTGGTGACCACCGTGGCCAGCCCGCCGTCGCCGACCAGGTCCAGCAGGCGGGGCGCCTCGTTGGCCGCGTCGATGAGCACCTGCTCGCCGGTGGACCGGCAGTGCAGCAGGTAGGCGTTGTTGTCCATCGGGCCCACCGAGATCTTGGTGATGGTGAGCCGGTCGAGCTCGCGTACCGCCGGCGCACCGCCGGGCGTCACGTCTCCGCTGTAGGTCATGGGGATGTCTATATCCATTCCGGTGGGTCGGGCAGGGGACCGTCGGGGGTGACGGCCAGCACGGTGCCGGGACTGCGACCGATCAGCCACGACGCGAGCTCCGGTGCGGCACCGGTGACCGTGGGCGCCTGCGCCCGGTCACCGATCACCAGCTCGTGCCGGCTGCCGTCGAAGCGCAGCACCATCGGGGGCGCGTCGGGGCGTGCGGCGAGACCGCTGGCGACCTCGTGCAGCAGTCGGTGCCCGAACGTCTCCGGCCAGTCCGCCGGCCGGTAGCCGGCGGCCAGGTCGACGTGGTGCACCTCCAGCTCGCGCAACCGCCCCCAGACCAGCATCGCGGCCGGCCAGGGCCCGCGGCGGGTCTGCACCTGGGCGCCCCAGGCCTCGACGGGCATCGCGGCCACCGCCTCGGTGAAGCGGTCCGCCGAGCGCCGCAGGTCGTCCAGGTGCGCGGCGGGCGGCCGGGGCGCGCCGGTCTCGATGTCGGCGTCGCGTGCCGCCGCGCTGGCGTACATCGGCACGGTACGGCCGGTGCGGGCCGAGGTGAGCAGGTTGACGAACCCATCGGCGTTGCGGGCCACGTGGGCCAGCACGTGCCCCCGGGTCCAGCCGGGCAGCAGCGACGCGGCGGCCAGGTCGGCGTCGTCGAAGCTGGCGGCGGTCCGCAGCAGGCGCGCGGTGGCGTCGGCCACCTCGCCGGTCAGCAGGAGCGGATCGGTGGTCACTCCTCGACCCTAGTCGTCCCGGACCCCGGAGTCGCCGGGGAATCTCCGCGCGGGGCCGCCGCCACCGGAAATCGCTTTCGGCGCGTCGTCGTCGGCCCTACCGTCGATGGCGTACGCGGCACCGGAGGCGGAGGAGGTGGTGGACATGCCGGCGGCGGCACGCGTGGACCACACACCGACGACCTCGATGAGGATGCCATGACCGTTGATCTGACCGCCCTCGGCTGGGACGCCGACCGGGCGGAGCACCACCTCCGTCGCGCCGACCACCGCCCGGGCCGCGTGGCCCGCGTCGACCGGGGCGTCTGCACCGTGCTCTGCGCGTCCGGCCCGGTCCGGGCCACCGTCGGCGGCGCGGTGCTGGCCGCCGCCGCCCGCGACGCGACCCGCCTGCCGTGCGCCGGGGACTGGGTGCTCGTCGGCACGTGGCCGGACGAGCGGGTGACCGTCGAGGCCGTGCTGCCCCGCCGGACCGCGCTGATCCGCCGTACCGCCGGCAAGGACGCCAGCGGCCAGGTGCTGGCCGCGAACCTCGACACCGCCGCGGTGGTGGAGCCGGTGCACCCCGAGCCGGACATCGGCCGGATCGAGCGCCTGCTGTCGCTCGCCCACGAGTCCGGCGCCCAGCCGCTGGTCGTGCTCACCAAGTCCGACCTCGCGGCTGACCCGGACGCGGTCGCCCGCCAGGTGGCCGCCGTCGCCCCCGGCGTGCCGGTGCTGCCGGTCAGCGCCGAGTGCGGCACCGGGCTGGACCCGCTGCGCGCGCTGGTCGCGCCGGGCCGCACCCTGGGGCTGCTCGGTCCGTCCGGGGCCGGCAAGTCGAGCCTGGTCAACGCGCTGGCGGGCGCGCTGGTCATGCCCACGCAGGCGATCCGCCGGGTCGACGGCAAGGGACGCCACACCACCACCTTCCGCGCCCTCGTCGCGGTGCCGGGCGGGGGAGCGGTGCTGGACACCCCGGGCGTACGGGCGGTCGGCCTGCTCGACGGCTCGGCCGGTCTGGACCGGGCCTTCGCCGACATCGCCGAACTCGCCACCGGATGCCGGTACGCCGACTGCGGGCACGACGGGGAACCGGCCTGCGCGGTGCGGGACGCCCTGGACCACGGGGAGCTGTCGCACCGGCGCTGGGAGAGCTGGCGCCGGTTGCAGCGCGAGGTGGCCTACGAGAGCCGCCGCCGGGAGACCCGGCTGGCCGCCGAGCGGCGGGGCGGGTGGCGTGGCGGCCGGCGACGGACAGTCCGTCCGGCGGCGCCGCCGACTTCCGGGGGATTCTGAGCAGTCGACCGGTCCGGTGCCCCACGACAGCGGGCTGAGCTGGGGGAATGTGCGGGCGCGGAAAAGTGTCGTACCTCGGGGCTAGAGTTGCCGAGGCGCATTCTCCGCGCCCGCACGACCGCTCGGGAACGGCGCAGACCCGCCCGGAGCGGACAGATCCTCCTCAATCTTCTTCACCCGGGAGTACACGGACAGTGGCCGACCGACTGATCATCCGTGGCGCGCGCGAGCACAACCTGCGTGACGTCAGTCTCGACCTGCCCCGGGACGCCCTGATCGTCTTCACCGGGCTCTCCGGGTCGGGCAAGTCGAGCCTGGCCTTCGACACGATCTTCGCCGAGGGGCAGCGGCGGTACGTCGAGTCGCTGTCGTCGTACGCCCGGCAGTTCCTCGGCCAGATGGACAAGCCGGACGTCGACTTCATCGAGGGCCTCAGCCCGGCGGTCTCCATCGACCAGAAGTCCACCTCGCGCAACCCGCGCTCGACGGTGGGCACCATCACGGAGGTCTACGACTACCTCCGGCTGCTCTTCGCCCGGATCGGCGAGCCGCACTGCCCGGTCTGCGGCGAGAAGATCTCCAAGCAGAGCCCGCAGCAGATCGTCGACCGGGTCCTGGCGATGACCGAGGGCACGAAGTTCATGGTGCTCGCCCCGGTCGTCCGGGGCCGCAAGGGCGAGTACGTCGACCTGTTCGCCGAGCTCCAGGCCAAGGGCTACGCCCGTGCCCGGGTCGACGGCGTGGTGCACCCGCTGACCGAGCCGCCGAAGCTCAAGAAGCAGGAGAAGCACACCATCGAGGTGGTGATCGACCGGCTCAGCGTCAAGGCCAGCGCGAAGCAGCGGCTGACCGACTCGGTCGAGGCCGCGCTCGGGCTCTCCGGCGGCCTCGTCCTGCTCGACTTCGTCGACCTCGCCGAGGACCACCCCGAGCGGGAGCGGCGCTACTCCGAGCACCTCGCGTGCCCCAACGACCACCCGCTCGCCATAGAGGACCTGGAGCCCCGGGTCTTCTCCTTCAACGCGCCCTACGGCGCCTGCCCGGAGTGCACCGGCCTGGGCACCAAGAAGGAGGTCGACGCGGAGCTGATCGTCCCCGACCCCGAGCGCACCCTGCGCGAGGGGGCGATCCAGCCCTGGTCGACCGGCCACAACCTGGAATACTTCCTCCGCCTGCTGGAGGCCCTCGGCGAGGCCGAGCACTTCGACATCGACACCCCGTGGCGGGCGCTGCCCTCGCGGGCGCAGAAGACGATCCTGCACGGCTCCGGTGACCAGGTGCACGTGCGCTACCGCAACAAGTACGGCCGCGAGCGCTCCTACTACACCGGCTTCGAGGGCGTGGTGCAGTGGATCGAGCGGCGGCACTCCGACACCGAGTCGGAGTGGTCGCGGGAGAAGTACGAGGGCTACATGCGGGACGTGCCCTGCGCGGCCTGCGGCGGCGCCCGGCTCAAGCCCGAGGTGCTCGCGGTCACCCTCGCCGGCCGGAGCATCGCCGAGGTCTGCAACCTGTCCGTCGGCGAGGCCGCCGACCTGCTCGCCGGCATCGAGCTGACCGACCGGCAGAAGATGATCGCCGAGCGGGTGCTCAAGGAGATCAACGCCCGTCTCAAGTTCCTGCTCGACGTCGGTCTGGACTACCTGTCCCTGGACCGGCCGGCCGGCACCCTCTCCGGCGGCGAGGCGCAGCGCATCCGCCTCGCCACCCAGATCGGCTCCGGTCTGGTCGGCGTGCTCTACGTGCTCGACGAGCCCTCGATCGGGCTGCACCAGCGGGACAACCACCGGTTGATCGAGACGCTGCTGCGCCTGCGCGGTCTGGGCAACACCCTCATCGTCGTCGAACACGACGAGGACACGATCCGGGTGGCCGACTGGATCGTCGACATCGGCCCGGGCGCCGGCGAGCACGGCGGGCGCATCGTGCACAGCGGCTCCGTGCCGGCCCTGCTGGAGAACGCGGAGTCGGTGACCGGGGCGTACCTGTCCGGCCGCAGGGCGATCCCGACGCCGCCGCAGCGCCGTCCGCACACGCCGGAGCGCGAGCTGGTGGTGCACGGGGCGCGGGAGCACAACCTGCGCAACCTCACCGTGTCGTTCCCGCTCGGGCAGCTCATCGCGGTGACCGGGGTCAGCGGCTCCGGCAAGTCGACGCTGGTCAACGACATCCTGTACGCGGTGCTGGCCAACCAGATCAACGGTGCCCGGCTGGTTCCCGGCCGGCACACCCGCGTCTCCGGGCTGGAGCACGTGGACAAGGTCGTCGGGGTCGACCAGTCGCCGATCGGTCGTACGCCCCGCTCCAACCCGGCCACCTACACCGGCGTCTGGGACCACGTCCGCAAGCTGTTCGCGGAGACCACCGAGGCCAAGGTCCGGGGGTACGGCCCCGGCCGGTTCTCGTTCAACGTCAAGGGTGGCCGCTGCGAGGCGTGCTCCGGCGACGGCACGATCAAGATCGAGATGAACTTCCTCCCGGACGTCTACGTGCCCTGCGAGGTCTGCAAGGGCGCCCGCTACAACCGGGAGACCCTGGAGGTCCACTACAAGGGCAAGACCGTCTCCGACGTGCTGGAGATGCCCATCGAGGAGGCCGCCGAGTTCTTCTCGGCCATCCCGGCCATCCACCGGCATCTGAAGACGCTGGTCGACGTCGGCCTCGGCTACGTCCGGCTCGGCCAGCCGGCGCCGACCCTGTCCGGCGGTGAGGCGCAGCGGGTCAAGCTCGCCTCCGAGCTGCAGAAGCGCTCCACCGGCCGCACCGTCTACGTGCTCGACGAGCCCACCACCGGCCTGCACTTCGAGGACATCCGCAAGCTGCTGATGGTGCTGGAGGGCCTGGTCGACAAGGGCAACACCGTGATCACGATCGAGCACAACCTCGACGTCATCAAGACCGCCGACTGGATCATCGACATGGGTCCGGAGGGCGGTCACCGGGGTGGGACGGTGCTCGCCACCGGCACCCCGGAGGAGGTCGCCGAGGTGGCCGAGAGCCACACCGGCGAGTTCCTGCGCCAGGTGCTCAAGCTCGACGGCGAGCCGAAGGGCGCCGCCGCGGCCACCTCCCGCGCGGCCAAGGCCAACGGCGCGAAGGCGCGTACGCCCCGCAAGGTGGCGGTCGCCGCCCGCTGACGGTGTGTGGCCCGGCCCATGACGGCCCGCCCGGACCGGCGACGGACCGGGCGGGGCGGCTCGTCCTGGGTCCGGTCCGCCTCGGAGGCCCCGGTTGGCCGCCGACCGGCTGAACCGTCGGGCACAGTGGTGCGTGTACCCGAGTGTGGCCACCGATCATGACGGATGGCGGCAGCCGAGAGAGAGGCGAGGCATGAGTGACGACCACGTGCTGACCGGACCGGGCACGCAGACCCGCCGCGCGTTGCTCGCCGGCGCGGGCGCCGTCGGTGCGGCGGTGGTCCTGGCCGCCTGCGGCGGCGACGGATCGGCGCCGGCCAGCGGCGGCCCGGGGGTCACGAGCACCGGCGACGCCGGTGGCGGTGACCGCGAGGGTGCCCAGTCCCTGGCCCGGACCACCGACATCCCGGTCGGCGGGGGAGCGGTCTTCGCCGCCCAGGGCGTGGTGATCACCCAACCCACCCCGGGTCAGTTCAAGGGCTTCGACCCGATCTGCACCCACCAGAACTGCCCGGTGACCAACGTCGACGGGGGCACGATCAACTGCGCCTGCCACGGCAGCAAGTTCTCGATCGAGGACGGCTCGGTCAAGACCGGCCCGGCCACCAAGCCGCTGGTCCCCAAGGACGTCAAGGTCGACGGAGACCGGATCACACTGGCCTGACCGCCTACCCCTGACCGCCGGCCGGCGCGGGCTTCTCGCAAGATCCACCCGGGTTCGTTGATGTCGGGGTGTCCCGGCTGTGCGGACACCGCGCCGGCAATGAACCCGGGTCGGTCCCGCCACCGAGGTGCGGCACGGTCGGTCGCGGGGGAGTGTCGGGGGCGCGGACTACGCTTGCTGGCGTGGCTGACCCCTCGACCTACCGTCCCGCGCCTGGCACCATCCCGGAGTCGCCGGGGGTCTACCGCTTCCGCGACGGCACCGGCCGGGTCATCTACGTCGGCAAGGCGAAGAACCTGCGCAGCCGGCTCAACTCCTACTTCGCCGACCCGGTCAACCTGCACCAGCGCACCCGCCAGATGGTCTTCACGGCAGAGTCGGTGGACTGGATCTCCGTGGCGACCGAGGTCGAGGCCCTCCAGCAGGAGTTCACCTGGATCAAGGAGTTCGACCCGCGCTTCAACGTGCGCTACCGCGACGACAAGTCCTACCCCTACCTCGCGGTGACGGTGGACGAGGAGTTCCCCCGCCTCCAGGTGATGCGCGGCGCGAAGCGCACGGGCGTGCGCTACTTCGGGCCGTACTCACACGCGTGGGCGATCCGCGACACGCTCGACCTGCTCCTGCGGGTCTTCCCGGCGCGGACCTGCTCCGCCGGGGTCTTCAAGCGGGCCGGCCAGGTCGGCCGCCCCTGCCTGCTGGGCGACATCGGCAAGTGCTCCGCGCCCTGCGTGGGCAGGGTCTCGGCGGAGGAGCACCGGCGCATCGTCGAGGGCTTCTGCGACTTCATGGGCGGTCGCACCGACACGATGGTGCGCCGGCTCGAACGGGAGATGACCGAGGCCAGCGAGCAGTTGGAGTTCGAGCGGGCCGCCCGGCTCCGCGACGACGTGGCCGCGCTGCGTCGCGCCATGGAGAAGCAGACGGTGGTGCTCGGTGACGGCACCGACGCCGACGTGGTCGCGTTCGCCGACGATCCGCTTGAAGCGGCCGTCCAGGTGTTCCACGTCCGCGACGGCCGGATCCGCGGCCAGCGGGGCTGGGTGGTCGAGAAGACCGAGGACCTGACCACCGGCGACCTGGTGCACCACTTCTGCACCCAGGTCTACGGCGGGGAACACGGCGAGGCGGACGTGCCCCGGGAGTTGCTGGTGCCCGAGCTGCCCGCCGACGCCGACGCCCTCGCCGACTGGTTGTCCAGCCACCGGGGCAGCCGGGTGTCGCTGCGGGTGCCGCAGCGCGGCGACAAGCGGAGCCTGCTGGAGACGGTCACGCGCAACGCCAAGGACGCCCTCACCCGGCACAAGCTGAAGCGGGCGGGTGACCTGACCACGCGCGGCAAGGCCCTCGACGAGATCCACGAGGCGCTCGACATGCGGACGTCCCCGCTGCGCATCGAGTGCTTCGACATCTCGCAGATCCAGGGCACCGACGTGGTGGCCAGCATGGTGGTCTTCGAGGACGGGCTGCCGCGCAGGAGCGAGTACCGGCGCTTCATCATCCGGGGCGCCACCGACGACCTCTCCGCCATGTCCGAGGTGCTGCGCCGGCGGTTCGCCCGCTATCTGGACGCGCGGTCCGAGACCGGTGAGGTGGGCGTGGAGTCGGCCGACGACCCCGGTGCGCCGGGCGGCCGGGCCGACGAGGACGAGCCGCGCGTCGGGGCGCTGGTCGACCCGACCACCGGGCGTCCGCGCAAGTTCGCGTACCCGCCGCAGCTGGTCGTGGTCGACGGTGGTGCGCCCCAGGTCGCGGCGGCGGCGCAGGCCCTCGCGGACCTGGGCGTCGACGATGTCGCCCTCTGCGGCCTGGCCAAGCGGCTGGAGGAGGTCTGGCTGCCCGACGACGAGTTCCCGGTCATCCTCCCGCGCACCTCCGAGGGCCTCTACCTGCTGCAACGCGTCCGGGACGAGGCGCACCGCTTCGCCATCACCTTCCACCGGCAGCGGCGCTCCAAGCGCATGACGGAGTCGGCGCTGGACACGGTGCCCGGTCTGGGTGAGGTGCGGCGCAAGGCGCTGCTGCGGCACTTCGGGTCGCTCAAGCGGCTCTCCACCGCGACGGTGGAGGAGATCACCGAGGTGCCGGGTGTCGGCCGGCGCACCGCCGAGGCCGTCCTGGCCGCCCTGGACCCCACCCCGTCCACCGACTGACCACCCCCACCCCCACCCCCACCCCCACCCCCACCCCCACCCCCGCCCTCGGCGAGACGGCACCATCGGGGAAAGTGCTGCCTCAGCCGCTCGGGAGACAGCACCTTCCCCGATGGTGCCCGCGAGGAACGACGCGGCGGGTGTGGCGAGGGGCGGGTCAGGCCTCGGTGAGGACCGTGAGGATCTGGTCGCCGTACCTGGCTAGCTTGTTCTCGCCTACGCCGTTGACCCGGGCCAGCTCGGCCAGCGAGGTGGGCGCGTCCGTGGCGATCTGGCGCAGCGTCGCGTCGTGGAAGATCACGTAGGCGGGGACGCCCTGCTCCTTCGCGCTGGCCGCCCGCCAGGCGCGGAGCCGCTCGAAGACGGCGGCGGCCGACGGCGGCAGCTCCGCGACCACGGTGGCCGCGCCCCGGGGCTTTGCCGACCGCGTGGGGCGTTCCGGTTCCCGACGCAGCATGACCGAGCGTCGGCGGCCCAGCACCTCGGCGCTGGTGTCGGTGAGGACCAGGGTGCCGTAGTCGCCCTCGACCGCCAGCAGGCCCTCGGCGAGCAGTTGGCGGACCACGCCCCGCCACTCGGCCTCGCTGAGGTCGGTGCCGACACCGAAGACGGTCAGCGCGTCGTGGCCGTGCTGGGTGACCTTCTCGGTGGTGCGGCCGAGCAGGATGTCGATGCACTGCCCGGCGCCGAAGCGCTGGTTGCGCTCCCGGTCGAGCCGGTAGACCGTGGAGAGCAGCTTCTGCGCCGCGACCGTGCCGTCCCAGGACTCCGGCGGGTTGAGGCAGGTGTCGCAGTTGCCGCAGGCGGTGGTGCCCTTCTCGCCGAAGTACTCCAGGAGCTGCGCCCGGCGGCAGCGGACCGTCTCGCAGAGCGCGAGCATGGCGTCGAGGTGGGCGGCGAGGTTGCGCCGGTGGGCCAGGTCGCCCTCGGACGTCTCGATCATCTTGCGTTGCTGCACCACGTCCTGGAGGCCGTACGCCAGCCAGGCCGTCGAGGGCAGGCCGTCCCGGCCGGCCCGGCCGGTCTCCTGGTAGTAGCCCTCGACCGACTTCGGCAGGTCCAGGTGCGCGACGAAGCGGACGTCCGGCTTGTCGATGCCCATACCGAACGCGATCGTGGCGACCATGACCAGCCCGTCCTCCCGGAGGAAACGCTTCTGGTTCGCGGCGCGGGTGCCCGCGTCCAGGCCGGCGTGGTACGGCAGGGCGGGAACGCCGTTGGCCACCAGGAAGTCGGCGGTCTTCTCCACCGAGGCCCGGGACAGGCAGTAGATGATGCCCGCGTCGCCGGGGTGCTCGTCGCGCAGCAGCGCGAGCAACTGCTTGCGCGGCTCGCGCTTGGGCACGATCCGGTACTGGATGTTGGGCCGGTCGAAGCTGGCCACGAAGTGCCGGGCGTCGTCGAGGCGCAGCCGGGTGGCGATCTCGGTGCGGGTGGCGCTGGTCGCGGTGGCGGTCAGCGCGATGCGGGGGACGCCCGGCCAGCGCTCGTGCAGCATCGACAGGTTGAGGTAGTCGGGCCGGAAGTCGTGACCCCACTGGGACACGCAGTGGGCCTCATCGATGGCGAAGAGCGCGATCGAGCCCCGGTCCAGCAGGTGCAGGGTGGCCCGGCTGGCCAGCGCCTCCGGGGCCAGGTAGAGCAGGTCCAGCTCGCCGGCGAGGAAGGACGCCTCGACCGCGCGTCGGGCGGTGAGGTCCTGCGTCGAGTTGAGGAAGCCGGCCCGTGCGCCGACGGCGGTCAGCGCGTCGACCTGGTCCTGCATGAGGGCGATCAGCGGGGAGACCACCACCGCCACGCCGTCGCGGACCAGCGCCGGGATCTGGTAGCAGAGCGACTTGCCCCCACCGGTGGGCATCAGCACCAGCGCGTCCCCGCCGGCCACCACGTGGTCGACGACCTCCTGCTGGAAACCGCGGAAGGCGTCGTAGCCGAAGACCCGGCTCAGCACCCGCTCGGCCTCGGAGATCCGCACATCGGTGGGGGAGGTCATCCGCGGATTCTAGTGACCCACCCCGACACGGCGGTGCCGGCGGGCGGGCGCGTCCGGGCGGGAAACCGGACGATCGGGTGTTCCGACGGTCACCCGTGGAATCCCGGCCCCGGTCCGAGCCGTTAGAGTCGCTGACTGACCATGCGCGGCCGGAGCGGTCGCGGCGCCACGGCTTGGGGGTAGTGGGTGAGCGAGGCGCGTACGGCCGAGGACCATGACGGCATCGTCGGCGGGGAGCCGGCCCCGACGGAGGGGGACACCACCCTGGTGGTGGTGACCGGCCTGTCCGGCGGTGGCCGCAGCACGGTGGCCCGGGCCCTGGAGAACGTCGGGTACTACGTGGTGGACAACCTGCCCCAGGCGCTCATGCTGGACATGGCGGAGCTGGCCCACAAGGCGGGCGGGGCGGCCCGGCGTACGGCGATGGTGCTGGACGTCCGCTCGCGGGCCTTCTCCACCGACCTGGCCGGGGCCATCCGGGAGCTGAAGGAGCGCGGCTTCTCGCCCCGGGTGGTGTTCGTCGACGCCGACGACGAGGTGCTCATCCGCCGGTTCGAGAGCGTCCGGCGGTCGCACCCGTTGCAGGGCGACGGGCGGCTGGCCGACGGCATCGCCGTCGAGCGCGGCCTGCTGGAGGAGGCCCGTGACCAGGCCGACGTGATCATCGACACCAGCCAGCTCAACGTGAACCAGCTGCGCCGGCGGGTGGAGGAGCTGTTCGGCGGCGAGGACGCCCGCCGGCTGCGGGTGACCGTGCTGTCGTTCGGCTTCAAGTACGGCCTGCCGCCGGACGCCGACTTCGTGCTCGACGCCCGCTTCCTGCCCAACCCGTACTGGGTGCCCGAACTGCGGGAGCACACCGGGCGGGAGGAGGCGGTCAGCTCGTACGTGCTGGGTCAGGAGGGCGCGGAGGCGTTCGTGGGGTCGTACGCCGACCTGGTCAACGCCACCACCACCGGCTTCGAGCGGGAGGGCAAGCGGTACCTGACCGTCGCGGTCGGCTGCACCGGTGGCAAGCACCGCAGCGTCGCCATCGCCGAGGAACTGGCCGACCGGCTGCGCCGGTCCGGCCTGGCCGCGAGCGCCCACCACCGGGACCTGGGGCGGGAATGACGGCGCGGAGGGTGGTCGCCTTCGGCGGAGGGCACGGTCTCTCCGCCTCGCTGCGCGCGCTGCGGCGCTGCGCGCCGGAGGTCGACCTGGACATCACGGCGGTCGTCACGGTCGGTGACGACGGCGGTTCCAGCGGCCGGCTGCGCGCCGAGCGGGGCGGCCTGCCCCCCGGCGACCTGCGCCAGGCGCTCGTGGCGCTCGCCGGCGACCACCCGCAGACCCGGCGCAGCGCCGGCCTGTTCCAGCACCGGTTCGTGGAGCCGGCGGTGAACGGGCGCGGCGCCACCGACGGCCTGACCGGGCACGCGGTCGGCAACCTGGTGCTCTGCGGCCTCATGGAGCTGCTCGGCGACCCGGTGGCCGCCCTGGAGCACGCCGGCGCGATGCTGGGCACGGTCGGCCGGGTGCTGCCCATGTCCTGTCAACCGGTGGGGATCGAGGCCCGGGTGCGGGGTGCCGACCCGGACCGGCCGGACGAGGTCCGTACGGTCACCGGCCAGCACCAGGTGGCGGTGACCACGGGCCGGGTGGAGTCGCTGCGGCTGAATCCGGACGCGCCGACGGCCTGCCCGCAGGCGGTCGAGGCGATCGGGACGGCCGACTGGCTGATCTTCGGGCCGGGGAGCTGGTACACGAGTGTCCTGCCGCACCTGCTGGTGCCGGAGTTGGCCGCGGCGATCGTGGCCAGTCCGGCCCGCCGGCTGGTCACGCTGAACCTCGCCGCCGAGAAGGAGACCCTGGGCCTCTCGGTGGCCGACCACCTGGCGGCGCTGCGCTGGTACCTGCCGGAGCTGAAAGCCGACTACGTCCTGGCGGATTCGAAGGCGGTCGGTGACCCCGAACCGGTCGAACGTGCGGCAGAATCGCTGGGTGCCCGGCTGGTCCTCGCCCCCGTCGCGGTCACCGACGGCACTCCCCGTCATGATCCCGCCGCCCTCGGCGCCGCACTGGTGCCGGTCCTGGGTGCCGATCGTTAGACACGTACGTAATCTCCGGCGACACGCCGGAACCGGTCCGTGAGGGGACGCACAATGGCGATGACGGCGGCGGTCAAGGACGAGCTGAGCCGGGTCGACGTGCCCAAGCCATGCTGCCGACGGGCGGAGATGGCGGCTCTGCTGCGCTTCGCCGGCGGGCTGCACATCGTCTCCGGCCGTGTGGTGGTCGAGGCGGAGCTGGACACGGGGGCGGTGGCCCGACGGCTGCGCCGGGAGATCGCGGAGGTCTACGGCTACCCCAGCGAGATCCACGTACTGGCCTCGGGCGGGCTGCGCAAGGGCAGCCACTTCATCGTCCGGGTGGTCAAGGACGGCGAGGCGCTCGCCCGGCAGACCGGTCTGCTCGACGTCCGGGGCCGGCCGGTGCGCGGGCTGCCGCCGCACGTCGTCGCCGCGAACGTCTGCTGCGCGGTGTCGGCGTGGCGGGGCGCGTTCATGGCGCACGGCTCGCTGACCGAGCCGGGCCGGTCCAGCGCCCTGGAGATCACCTGCCCCGGCCCGGAGTCCGCGCTCGCCCTGGTCGGCGCGGCCCGCCGGATCGGCATCACCGCGAAGAACCGTGAGGTGCGCGGCGTGGACCGGGTGGTGGTCAAGGACGGCGACGCGATCGCCGCGCTGCTCACCCGCATCGGCGCGCACTCCAGCGTGCTGGCGTGGGAGGAGCGCCGGGTGCGGCGCGAGGTGCGGGCGACCGCCAACCGGCTGGCGAACTTCGACGACGCCAACCTGCGCCGGTCGGCGCGGGCCGCGGTGGCCGCCGCCGCCCGGGTCACCCGGGCGCTGGAGATCCTCGCCGACGAGGCGCCGAACCACCTGACCGACGCGGGCCGGCTGCGCCTGGAGCACCGGCAGGCGTCCCTGGAGGAGCTGGGCGCCCTCGCCGACCCGCCGCTGACCAAGGACGCCATCGCCGGCCGGATCCGCCGGTTGCTGGCGCTGGCCGACAAGCGGGCCCGGGACCTGGGGATCCCGGATACGGAAGCGGCCGTCACGCCCGACATGCTCGTGGTCTGATAGGACGGTGGCGGCCGGAGGACCCGAGCGAGCGCGACGAGCGCGCGTCCTCCACCGTGCCGCGGCGTCCCGCGACGCGAACCGGATCTTGCCCCGGCGCGGCGTGGTGCCGTGCGCTCGGCTAAGGTCACGACGTACGGCAAGGAGGCCGGCACAGGCATCCTCGCCGTGCTCACCGCCTCGGGCGGTCAGGTCCTTCGAGACCGCGGCGGGGTGGCCGAGATGAATCGTCAACGGCCGGCTCCAACGGTCGGCGCACACACCTCCGCCGGCCCGGGTCTTATGCCGGCGGACCAGAACGCGAGGAGATGGGACCTGTGACCATCCGGGTTGGCATCAACGGCTTCGGCCGCATCGGCCGTAACTTCTTCCGGGCCGTACTGGCGTCCGGCGCGGACATCGAGGTCGTGGCGGTCAACGACCTGACCGACAACGCGACGCTCGCCCACCTGCTCAAGTACGACAGCATCCTGGGCCGCCTCCCGCACGAGGTGAAGGCCACCGCCGACGAGATCACCGTCGGCGGCAAGACCATCAAGGCGTACGCCGAGAAGGACCCGGCGGCGCTGCCGTGGGGTGAGGTCGGCGCGGACGTGGTCATCGAGTCCACCGGTTTCTTCACCGACGCCACCAAGGCGAAGGCGCACGTCGACGGCGGGGCCAAGAAGGTCATCATCTCCGCCCCGGCGAAGAACGAGGACGTCACGGTCGTCATGGGCGTCAACCACGACCAGTACGACCCGGCCAAGCACACCATCATCTCGAACGCGTCCTGCACGACCAACTGCCTCGCTCCGATGGCGAAGGTCCTGCACGACACGTTCGGCATCCAGCACGGCCTGATGACGACCATCCACGCGTACACCCAGGACCAGAACCTGCAGGACGCGCCGCACAAGGACCTGCGTCGCGCCCGGGCCGCCGCGCTGAACATCGTGCCGACCTCGACCGGCGCCGCGAAGGCGATCGGCCTGGTGCTTCCGGACCTGAAGGGCAAGCTGGACGGTTACGCGCTGCGCGTGCCGATCCCGACCGGCTCTGCCACCGACCTGACCGTCAACGTCAACCGTGAGACCACGGTGGACGAGGTCAACGCCGCGATGAAGGCCGCCGCCGAGGGCCCGCTCAAGGGCTTCCTGACCTACAACGACGACCCGATCGTGTCCGCCGACATCGTGACCGACCCGGCGTCGTGCGTCTTCGACGCGCCGCTGACCAAGGTCGTCGGCAACCAGGTCAAGGTCGTCGGCTGGTACGACAACGAGTGGGGCTACTCGAACCGCCTGGTCGACCTGGTCAAGCTGGTGGGTCAGTCGCTGTGAGCATCCGTACCCTCGACGACCTGCTCGGCGAGGGGGTGTCGGGTCGGCGCGTGCTGGTGCGCGCCGACCTGAACGTCCCACTCGACAAGCAGACCGGAGCGATCACGGACGACGGCCGCATCCGGGCCGTGCTGCCGACGCTGAAGGCGCTGGTCTCCGCCGGCGCGAAGGTGGTCGTCTTCTCGCACCTGGGCCGTCCGAAGGGCGCGCCGGACCCGCAGTTCAGCCTCCGTCCGGTCGCCGGGCGGCTCGGCGAGCTGCTCGGAGCGCCGGTGCACTTCGCCGAGGACACCGTCGGTGACTCGGCGCGGTCCACCGTGGAGGGCCTGGCCGACGGCCAGGTCGCCCTGCTGGAGAACCTCCGCTTCAACAAGGGGGAGACCAGCAAGGACGACGCCGAGCGGGGCGCCTTCGCCGACCAGCTCGCCGCCTTCGGCGACGCGTACGTCGACGACGCCTTCGGTGCGGTGCACCGCAGGCACGCCAGCGTCCACGACGTGCCGGCGCGGCTGCCGCACGTCGCGGGCCGGCTGGTGCTGCGCGAGGTGGAGGTGCTCTCCAAGCTGGCCGGCGAGCCGGAGCACCCGTACGTGGTGGTGCTCGGTGGCTCGAAGGTCTCCGACAAGCTGGCGGTCATCGAGGCGCTGCTGCCGAAGGTCGACCGGCTGCTCATCGGCGGCGGCATGTGCTTCACCTTCCTCAAGGCGCAGGGCCACGAGGTGGGCTCCTCGCTCCTGGAGGAGGAGATGGTCCAGACCTGCCGCAACCTGCTGGAGCGCTCCGAGGGCAAGATCATGCTCCCGGTCGACGTGGTGGCCGCGGACGCTTTCGCCCCGGACGCCGCGCACGACACCGTGCGGGCCGACGGCATCCCCAGCAAGCGGGTGGGCCTGGACATCGGCCCGGAGACCGTCGCCGGGTTCGCCGCCGCGCTGAAGGGCGCGCGGACCATCTTCTGGAACGGCCCGATGGGCGTGTTCGAGATGGAGGCGTTCGCGCACGGCACCCGGGGGGTGGCCGAGGCGATCGCCAAGGCCGACGCGTTCACCGTCGTCGGCGGCGGTGACTCCGCCGCGGCGGTCCGCGCCCTGGGGCTGGACGAGTCGAACTTCGATCACATCTCCACCGGCGGTGGCGCCTCCCTGGAGTACCTGGAGGGCAAGACCCTCCCCGGCATCGCGGCTCTGGAGAACTGAATGGCGAGCACCACCCGCCGGCCGCTGATGGCCGGCAACTGGAAGATGAACCTGAACCACCTCGAGGCCAACCTGCTGGTGCAGAAGCTGGCGGCGAGCCTCACCGAGAAGCAGCTCACCGAGGTCGAGACGGTGGTCCTGCCGCCGTTCACCGACCTCCGGACGGTGCAGACCGCCGTGGACGGCGACAAGCTGCTGCTCGGGTACGGCGCGCAGGATCTGTCGCCCCACGCCTCCGGCGCCTACACCGGGGACATCTCGGGCGGAATGCTGGCGAAGCTGGGCTGCACGTACGTCGTGGTCGGCCACTCGGAGCGGCGGGCGTACCACGACGAGGACGACGTGGTCGTCAACGCCAAGGTCAAGGCGGCGCTGGCCCACGGGCTCACCCCGATCCTCTGCGTGGGCGAGGGGCTGGACATTCGTGAGCAGGGCACCCACGTGGCGCACTGCAGCGACCAGCTCGACGGGGCCCTGAAGGGGCTCTCCGCGGAGGACGTCACCAGGGTCGTCGTCGCGTACGAGCCGGTCTGGGCGATCGGCACGGGCAAGACGGCCACGCCGGAGGACGCCCAGGAGGTCTGCGGCGAGGTGCGCAAGCGCCTGGCCGAGAGCTTCGGCCAGGGCACCGCCGACGCCGTCCGCATCCTCTACGGCGGCTCGGTGAAGTCCTCCAACGTCGCCGCCATCATGGCCAAGCCGGACGTGGACGGCGCCCTGGTGGGCGGGGCGAGCCTGGATGCCGAGGAGTTCGCGAAGATCTGCCGGTTCCCGGAGCACACGGCCCGCTGATCGCTCGCTATCCTTGACTCCGCCCGTCCGCCGGTCGGTGCCGCCGTGCCCGATCTGACCGGGCGAGGACCGTAACGAGAGGAACTGACCCCAGCCATGCCGATCTGGTTCGCATACACGTTGATCGTGTTGCTGGTCATCACGAGCGTCCTGCTCACCATGCTGATCCTGCTCCACCGCGGTAAGGGTGGTGGGATGTCGAGCATGTTCGGCGGCGGCGTCAGCTCCAGCCTCGCCGGGTCGTCGGTCGCGGAGAAGAACCTCGACCGTTACACGGTCCTGGTGGGCATCGTCTGGTTCGCCTGCATCGTCGGGCTGGGGCTCTGGCTACGCCTGCAGATCGGCTCCTGAGCAGTCCGCCGAGTCGCACCATCCGCGCGCGGTCCGTCACCCGACGGGCCGCGCGCGGCCGTTTCACCCGCTGCACCGCGTCGCCCGTCGCCACCTGATCCTGATCCGGCGGCGGTTCCCCCTCCCGACGACAGGAGCGAGCAGCCGTGTCGAACGGCAACGTCATCCGCGGCACCCGGATCGGGTCGACCCCCGACCGTCCCACCGAGCGTTACGAGCCGGCCCCGTGCCGGGCGGTCACCTACTGGTGCCGCAACGACCACCGCGTCGAGATCCGGATGGCCGCGGAGGCGTCACCGCCGGACGTCTGGGACTGCCCGCGCTGCGGCCTCCCCGCCGGCCGGGACGCGCAGAACCCGCCCGGTCGCGCCCGGCCCGAGCCCTACAAGACCCACCTGGCGTACGTGAAGGAGCGGCGTACCGAGGAGGAGGGGGAGGCGATCCTCGCGGAGGCCCTCGCCGCGCTGCGCCGCCGCCGGGGACGCCCCGAGTGAAAGGAAGGGCCCCCTGTTCACGCGCGACGTTAACCGGGGACCCTTCCTATGCACCAGGCGTTAAGCGGGGGCCCTTCCTTACACCTCAGCGGAGGCTGCGTAGGCGGGTCGGCACGTCGGCCGCGGCGGCCCGGTCCAACAACCAGAGCGTACGGCTGGTGCCCTGCACCCCGGCCGCGGGCAGCTGGACCGCGCCCGCGCCGGCGAGGGCCATGCCGACCGCCCGGGACTTGTCCGCACCGCTGGCCACCAGCCAGACCTCCTCGGCGGTGTTGATCGCCGGGAGGGTGAGCGTGGTCCGCACCGGCGGCGGCTTCGGGCTGCCCCGCACCGCGCTCACCGGGCGGCTCTCGTAGTGCACCGGGTGCTCGGGGAACACCGAGGCCACATGCCCGTCCTCCCCGACGCCGAGCATCAGCACGTCGAAGTGGGGGAGGAGCGCCGTGCCCGGGCGGGCCGCCCCGGCCAGCTCCGCCGCGTACCGGGCGGCGGCCTCCTCCGGGTCGTTACCGGCCGGGCCGTCGGACGCCGGCATGGGGTGGATCCGCGCCGGGTCCAGCGGCACCGCGTCCAGCAGCGCCGCCCGGGCCTGCGTCTCGTTGCGCTCCGGGTCGCCGGCGGGCAGGAACCGTTCGTCACCCCACCACACGTCGACCCGGGACCAGTCCACCGCGTCCCGGGCGGGCAGGGCCGCCACCGCCCGGTAGACGGCGGCGGCGATCCGCCCTCCGGTCAGCACCACCGACGCCTGGCCCCGCTCGGCCTGCGCGTCGAGGACCTTGACCAGCAACCGGGCCGCCACCGCCTGGGCCAGCAGGTCGGCGTCGGCATGGACGGCGACACTCGCCTCGCTCATGCCGGCACTCCGCTGGGCCGAACGGTCCGGGCATCGGCCGCGTCGGTGTCTCGCGCGCGGTCCGTACGGCCTCGGCCGAGGGCCGGACCGTGAGCAGTGCCGTCATGAGGCACCATCGGGCTGAGCCTGATGATTCGCTCGCTCCGCTCGCTCATTCTTGTGCCTTCGTTTCTCCGGCCGGTGGCCGGTGTTCCGCAGGTGCCGTGAACCGCCGGGGGCGGTCAGTGCCCCGCACTCGTGCCCGCGTGCGCGGTGACTCCCGCCTCCGCCCGCTGCGCCTCCGAGGGATCCTTCCAGACGTGCACCCGCTGGGCCGGACGCTGGTCCAGGCCGGTCAGCTCCACCGTGGCGCCCAGCGCCTCCGCGTACACCTGGTCGGCGTCGAGCCGGCGCAGCTCCTCGGCCAGTTCGTCGCCGAGCGGCCGGCGGACCAGCGGCAGCCTGCGGTCCTCCTGGCCGGTACGCCGGAAGACCGCCATGCTGTCGTCCCGGGTCAGCGTCAGCTCGTCGCCGTTGGCGCAGCGCAGCTGCACCTCCCGCATCCGGGGGTGCTCGTCGGTGTGCTCCCACTGCGGGCTGATGCCGAGCCGGCTGGCCAGCCAGCCGCTCATCAGCGCGGCCGTCGGGTCGGTCCGCGGTGCGACCACGGTCGCCTCGGTGACCCGCGCCTCGGTGGTGTCGAAGGCACCCGCGACGAGGGTGCGCCACAGGGTGATCCGGGTCCACGCGAGGTCGGTGTCGCCGGGGGCGTAGTCCCGGGCCCGCTGGTGCAGCGCCCGGATCGGGTCGGCGGCCTGACCGGCGTCGGTGATCCGGCGGTCGGCCACCACGCCCAGGAAGTCCGTGGCGATCTCGGCCGGCGGCTCGCCGTGCCACCAGGTCACCACGGGGACGTCCGGAACCAGCAGCGGCATCACCACCGACTCGGCGTGCAGGGCCAGCCGCCCGTACATCCGGGTGACCACGGCCTCGCACGGCCCGAGCCGGCCGCCGACGACGATCTCCGCGTCCAGCCGGTTGCGGTCCCGCTCGACGTCGGAGCGGACCACCACCAGCAGGCGGCACGGGTGCGCGGCGGCGGCGATGGTCGCCGCCGCCTCCGCCTCGCGGACGCGCTTCTCGTCCACCACCACGATCAGGGTGAGCGCCATCCCGCTGGCGACCCCGCCGGCGCTGCGCCGTTCGGCGGCGAGCGCCTTGACCACCTCGTTGCCGGTGGTGTCCCACAGTCCGATCACGGCAGCCTCCTGGTTCGCTCGGTGCGCTCGCTCACAGCACGTCCTTCCGTTCGCGACTGCGGGGCTCGCAGAACCGGCTCACTCCTCGCGCTCACGGCATTTCCTTCCGTTCGCGACTGCGGGGCTCGCAGAACCGGCTCACTCCTCGCGCTCACGCCCGCCGCCACGCCCGGCCCTCGCGTGCCAGCATCTCGTCCGCCGCCCGGGGGCCCCACTCGCCGGCCCGGTACGGCTCCGGCTTCGTGTCCGCCCACGCCTGCTCCAGCGGGTCCACGACCTGCCAGCTCTGCTCGACCTCGGCGGCGTCGGGGAAGAGGGTGCGGTCACCGATCAGCACGTCCAGGACCAGGCGTTCGTACGCCTCCGGGCTGGACTCGGTGAACGCCTCGCCGTACTGGAAGTCCATCGCGATGTCCCGGACCTCCATGGTGGTGCCGGGCACCTTCGAGCCGAACTTGAGCACCACGCCCTCGTCCGGCTGGACCCGGATGACGAGCTGGTTGTTGCCCAGCGACTCCATGTCGGCCGCGTTGAACGGCAGGTGCGGCGCCTTCTTGAAGATGATGGCGACCTCGGTGACCCGCCGGGGCAGCCGCTTGCCGGCCCGGATGTAGAACGGCACCTCCGCCCAGCGGCGGTTCTGGATGCCGAGCCGGACCGCCACGTACGTCTCGGTGGTGGAGTCGGCGGGCACGCCCTCCTCGTCCAGGTAGCCGACGGCGCGCTGCCCACCCACCCAGCCGGGCAGGTACTGGCCGCGGACGGTGCCCTCGGCGACGTTGCGCGGCAGCGTGATCGCCCGGAGCACCTTGAGCTTCTCGGTGCGGATCTCGTCCGCGTCGAAGCTGGTCGGCTCCTCCATCGCCACCAGCGCCAGCAGCTGGAGCAGGTGGTTCTGGACGACGTCACGGGCGGCGCCGGCCGAGTCGTAGAACCCGGCGCGGCTGCCGATGCCCACGTCCTCGGCCATGGTGATCTGCACCGAGTCGACGTACTTGGAGTTCCACAGCGGTTCGAACAGGTTGTTGGCGAACCGCAGGGCGAGGATGTTCTGGACCGTCTCCTTGCCCAGGTAGTGGTCGATCCGGAAGACGTCCTCGCGGGTGAAGACGTCGTCGACCAGGTCGTTGAGCGCCTTCGCCGAGGGCAGGTCGTTGCCGAACGGCTTCTCCACCACGACCCGGCGCCAGCCGCCGGACTTGGCGTTGTCGGCCATGCCGGTGCGGGCGAGCTGCTTGAGCACGACCGGGAACGCGGCCGGGGGGATCGAGAAGTAGAAGGCGGCGTTACCGGGGATGCCGTGCGTCTGGCGCAGCTCGTCGAGCGTGGCGGCGAGCTGGTCGAACGCGGCGTCGTCGTCGAACGAGCCACCGACGAACTTGATGTTGCCGGCGAGCCGCGCCCACACCTCCTCCCGCCAGGGCGTGCGGGCGTGCTGCTTGGCCGCCTCGTGGGCGAGGGACTCGAAGTCGCCGTCGCCCCAGTCCCGGCGGGCGAAGCCGAGGACGACGAAGCCCGGTGGCAGCAGCCCCCGGTTCGCCAGGTCGTACACGGCCGGCAGCAGCTTCTTGCGGGCCAGGTCACCGGTGACGCCGAAGATCACCAGGGCGCAGGGCTCCGGGATCCTCGGCAGCCGCCGGTCCTGCGGGTCGCGTAGCGGGTTCACGCCGCCTCCTCGCTCCGCATCGTCCACGTTCGTCATCGTCACGTGCGCAGCGCTCCGACCGCATCCAGCAGCTGGGCCACGCCCGCCGACCGGTCGGTCAGGTGCAGGCGCACCAGCGGACGCTCCCGGCCGGCCAGGGCCTGCCGGTCGCCGGCGGCCTGCGCGGCCTGCAGCTCACCGAAGGTGTACGCCCTACCGGGCACCGGCAGGTCCTCCGTCACCGCGCCGGTGAGCTGGAGGTAGCTGCCCACCTGCGGGCCGCCCTTGTGGTACTGGCCGGTGGAGTGCAGGAAACGCGGCCCCCAGCCGAACGTCACCGGACGGCCGGCGGCACCGGCCAGCGCCGGACGCAGCCGGGCCGCGTCCGCGTCGGCGAACCGGTCCAGGTACGCCATGACGGCGAGGTAGCCGTCGTCGCCGAGCGCGTCGACCAGCCAGCGCAGCACGCCGGCCAGGTCACCCGGCGAGCCCTGCGGCGCGTACACCTCGATCGCGCCCTCGGTGAACGACGGCTTCTCCGCCGGCGGGCCCGAGGCGAGGATCTTGTTGGTGTTCTCCTTGGACTCGGTGACGTTGGGCTGGTTGAACGGGTCGATGCCCAGCACCACACCGGCGATCGCCGTGGCGTACTCCCAGGTCAGGAACTGGGCGCCGAGCGGGCCGTTGACCGCCACGTCCGGGCTCGCGCCGCCGCCGGGCACGTCCCCGACGGCCAGCGCACCGCCGTAGGTGACGGTGAGCACGTCGTCGCCGGTGGCTCCGGGGCTCTGCGGTGACTCGACCACCACCGGCAGGATGCCCACGCCGGCCTTGCCGGTGGACTCGGCGATCAGCTGCTCGGCCCAGTCGCCGAGACCCTCGACACCGGTGCCGTCGGAGACCAGCGCGATCTTGTCGCGACCCATGGTGGCCGCGGCGCCGAGCGCCGCCCCGAGCGCCAGACCCGGGTTCTCGCGGTCGCCCCCGAGCGAGCGTGACAGCTCCTCGGCCTGGTCCAGCAGCTCGGCGACCTCGACGCCGGCCAGCGCGGACGGGACCAGCCCGAACGCGGTCAGCGCCGAGTAGCGCCCGCCCACGTTCGGGTCGGCGAGCACGGTGAACGCGCCCATCTCGGCGGCGGTGGCCTCCAGCGGCGAACCCGGGTCGGTGACGATGACGAAGTGCCGGCCGGCCTCCGCCTCGGTCATCCCGGCGTCCAGGAACGCCTGCCAGTACGCGCGACGGTGGCTGTCGGTCTCCACGGTGGAGCCGGACTTGCTGGCCACCACGACCACGGTGCGCTCCAGCCGGTCGGCCAGCGCCGCCCGGACCTGGCCCGGGTCGGTGGTGTCCAGCACGGTGAGGTCCTTGCCGAGGGTGCGCGCGATGACCTCGGGGGCCAGCGACGAACCGCCCATGCCGGCGAGGACCACGTGGTCCAGGTCGCCCAGCTCCGCCTTCAGCTCGGCGAGCTGGGGGAGCAGCTCCAGGCTGCGGCGGTGGGTGTCCACCCAGCCGAGCCGGATCTTCGCTTCGGCCTCGGCGTCCGGGCCCCACAGGGTCGGGTCCTTGTCGGCCAGCTTCGCCGGCACACCGGCGGAGACCAGCGCGTCGCGGGTGGAGGCGGGCGCGGACTTGTCGACCGCGTCCGCCCCGTACACGGCGAGCCCGGCGGCCGCCTCGACGGCCCCCGCGAGCAGGTCGCTCATGCGTTACCCCCCGCCCGCTGCGCGGCCTCGGCGTTGCCCTTCGCGGCGTCGCCCGGGTGCCCGGTGCCGGCGCCCGCGGCGGCGAGCGACTTGCCGACGCCGTCGAGCAGCTCCAGCCAGCTCGCCTCGAACTTCTCCACGCCCTCGCGCTCCAGCACGCCGATCACGTCGGCCATGTCCACGCCGACCGACTCCAGGTCGCGGAAGACCTTCCGGGCGTCGTCGTACGCGCCGGTGACGGTGTCGCCGTTCGTCTCGCCGTGGTCGGCGTACGCGTGGATGACCGATTCCGGCATGGTGTTGACGGTGCCGGGGGCGATCAGCTCCTCGACGTAGATCACGTCCCGGTAGTCCGGGTTCTTCGTCGAGGTGGACGCCCACAGCGGCCGCTGCGGGTGCGCACCGGCGTCGGCGAGGGCCTGCCAGCGGTCGGAGGAGAAGACCTTGCCGTAGCGCTCGTACGCCAGCCTGGCGTTGGCCACGGCGGCCTTGCCGCGCAGCGCCTTGGCCTCGCTGGAGCCGATCTTCTCCAGCCTCTTGTCGACCTCGGAGTCGACGCGGGAGACGAAGAACGACGCCACCGAGCCGATCTTGGACAGGTCGTGGCCGTTGGCCTTCGCCTGCTCCAGGCCGGCGAGGAACGCCTCCATCACCTGCGAGTACCGGTCCAGGCCGAAGATCAGGGTCACGTTGACGCTGATCCCCTCGGCCAGGGTCGCGGTGATCGCCGGCAGGCCCGCCTCGGTGGCCGGGATCTTGATGAAGAGGTTCGGCCGGTCGACCAGCCACCAGAGCGCCTTGGCCTCCGCGACGGTCTTCTCCGTCTCGTGGGCCAGGCGCGGGTCGACCTCGATCGAGACCCGGCCGTCGACACCCGCGCTGGCGTCGTGCGACGGGCGCATCACGTCGCACGCCCACCGCACGTCGTACGTGGTGAGCATGCGTACGGCCTCCTCGACCTCCAACCCGCGGGTGGCCAGGTCGCGCAGCTGCCAGTCGTACTCGTCGGCGTCGCTCAGCGCCTTCGCGAAGATTGTCGGGTTCGTGGTCACCCCGACGATGTGCTTCTCCCGGCGGAGCTGGTCCAGCCCGCCGGAGCTCAGCCGCACCCGGGAAAGATCATCGAGCCACAGCGCCACACCTGCGGCGGTGAGCTCGCTCAGCCTGTCCGTTGTCATACCGCCAACGCTCCCCTCAGTTGCCGGTCGTGAAACCGGTGATGTCGCCGACCCGGGCCAGCGCCGCGTGCGCGGCCGCCACGATCCGGTCGGGGGTGAAGCCGAACTGCTCGAAGAGCACCGTGTGCGGCGCGCTCGCCCCGTAGTGCTCCAGGCTGACGGTCTCGCCGCAGTCACCGACGATCGCCTGCCAGGACATCGCGATGCCCGCCTCCACGCTCACCCGAGCCTTTACCCCGCGCGGCAGGACCGACTCCCGGTAGGCCTCGTTCTGCTCGTGGAACCACTCCTGGCAGGGCATCGAGACGACCCGGGTCGGGGTGCCGTCGGCCTCCAGGCGCTCACGCGCGGTCAGGCAGAGCTGCACCTCGGAGCCGGTACCGATGATGATCACCTGCGGCTTGCCGTTGGACGCCTCCGCCAGCACGTAACCACCACGGGCCACGCCCTCGGCGCCGGCCAGGGCCGACCGGTCCAGGGTCGGCAGCGCCTGGCGGCTGAGCGCCAGGGCGGTCGGCCGGTCGGTGTGCTCCAGGGCCTGCCGCCACGCCCAGGCGGTCTCGTTGGCGTCGGCCGGGCGGACCACGTCCAGGCCGGGGATGGCCCGCAGCGCGGTCAGGTGCTCCACGGGCTGGTGGGTCGGGCCGTCCTCGCCGAGGCCGATCGAGTCGTGCGTCCAGACGTAGACCACCGGCAGCTTCATCAGCGCGGCCAGCCGCACCGACGGGCGCATGTAGTCGCTGAAAACGAGGAACGTCCCGCCGTACGGGCGGGTGCCGCCGTGCAGGGCGATGCCGTTGAGGATCGCTCCCATGGCGTGCTCGCGGATGCCGAAGTGCAGCGTCCGGCCGTACTCGTGGCCGGGGAAGTCCTTGGTCGCGTGACCGGCCGGGATGAAGGAGGGCTCGCCCTTCATCGTGGTGTTGTTGCTCTCCGCGAGGTCGGCCGAGCCGCCCCACAGCTCCGGCAGCACCGGGGCGAGCGCCTCCAGGACCTTGCCGGACGCGGCCCGCGTCGCGATGCCCTTGGCGTCGGCGGGGAACTCCGGCAGCGCGTCGCTCCAGCCCTGCGGCAGCACCCGGCCGGCCATCCGGTCGTACAGCGCCTTCCGCCCGGCGTTGGCACCGGCCCAGGTCTCGAAGGCCCGGGTCCACTCCTGCTGGGCGGCGTCGCCCCGCTGCATCACCTCGCGGGCGTGCGCGAGGACCTCCTCGGCGACCTCGAACGACTGGGCCGGGTCGAAGCCGAGGATCTGCTTGGTGGAGGCCACCTCGTCGCCGCCGAGCGCCGAACCGTGGATCTTGCCGGTGTTCTGCTTGTTGGGCGCGGGCCAGCCGATGATGGTGCGCAGCGCGATGAAGGAGGGGCGCGCGGTCTCGGCCTTCGCCGCCAGCAGCGCCCGGTACAGCTCCTCCACGTCCTCGTGGTAGTCGCCCTGGTCGGCGTCGCCGCGCCGCCAGTCGACGGTCTGCACGTGCCAGCCGTACGCCTCGTAGCGGGCGGCGACGTCCTCGCTCTTGGCGATCCGGGTGTCGTCCTCGATCGAGATCTCGTTGTCGTCGTAGATCAGGCAGAGGTTGCCCAGCTGCTGGTGCCCGGCGAGCGCGCTGGCCTCGTGGCTGATGCCCTCCTCGATGTCGCCGTCGGAGGCGATACACCAGATGTCGTGGTCGAAGACCGAGGCGCCCGGCTCGGCCTCCGGGTCGAACAGGCCGCGCTCGCGGCGGGCCGCCATCGCCATGCCGACGGCGTTGCCGAGGCCCTGGCCGAGCGGACCGGTGGTCGTCTCGACGCCCGGGGTGTGCCCGTGCTCGGGGTGGCCCGGGGTGAGCGAACCCCACTGGCGCAGCGACCGCAGGTCCTCCAGGCTCAGCGGGTAACCGGCGAGGAAGAGCTGGATGTAGAGGGTCAGGCTGGAGTGGCCGGCGGAGAGCACGAAGCGGTCCCGCCCCGCCCAGTTCGGGTCCGCCGGGTTGTGCCGCATGACCCGGTTGAAGAGCAGGTACGCCGCGGGCGCGAGGCTCATCGCCGTGCCCGGGTGGCCGTTGCCGGATTTCTCGACGGCGTCCATGGCCAGCACGCGGACCGTGTCCACGGCCCGGCGATCGAGGTCGGACCAGTTGAGTGCGGGGTGCTCGGGTCGGTTGGCAGCCACGATGGTTGTGCTCCTCGGCAGATGGGCGGAACCCTCACTGATGACCCTATCGAGCGGTCCTAAACGTCCGCCCGGGGATCTCTGCATGCTCGTATGTACGTGTCCGGGGGCATCGGTCGTTCAGTACGTCCTCGTCGTCTGCCGGTGTGACGACCGGCACCGTTACCGGGTCCCCCGGGCAGCCAAAACGACAGCGCGTAGTGTGTGGTGCGGTGTGGACCCCGGACGTGGTCCCGCCCGGCCCCGACCTCCCCTCCCGACGCCGGAAGGTGGCAATCCGTGAGCATGATCACCGAGCGCCCCGTCAGCAACTCTGCCGGGCAGCCGCCGGTGCGCACGGCCGCGGAGAGGGCGACGGCCCGTCCCCGCGATCTCCGGGCGGTCGTGGCCGCGTACGTGGCGCTCACCAAGCCGCGGATCGTCGAGCTGCTCCTGGTGACCACGGTGCCGGCGATGATGCTCGCGCACGGCGGCATGCCGTCGCTGTGGCTGGTGGCGGTGGTGCTGGTGGGCGGCTCCCTCGCCGCCGGCGCGGCCAGTGTCCTCAACTGCTACATCGACCGCGACATCGACCAGCTGATGCGGCGCACGAAGCGTCGCCCACTGCCCGCGCACACCGTGTCGCCGCGCAACGCGCTGGTCTTCGGGCTGGTGCTGGCGGTCGTCTCGGTCGCCCTGATGGCGGTGGCGACCAACCTGCTGGCCGCCGGGCTCACCCTGGCCGCGATCGTCTACTACGACCTCGTCTACACGCTCTGGCTCAAGCGCACCACGGCGGCCAACACCTTCTGGGGCGGCGCCTGCGGGGCGGCGCCGGTGCTGATCGGCTGGGCGGCGGTCACCGGTTCCCTCGCCCCGGCGGCGTGGGGCCTGTTCGCGGTGGTCTTCTTCTGGCAGATGCCGCACTTCTACCCGCTCGCGATGAAGTACAAGGACGACTACGCTCGGGCGGGCATCCCGATGCTGCCGGTGGTGGCCTCCACCCGCCGGGTCAACGCCGAGATCCTGATCTTCGCCTGGCTCACGGTGCTGACGTCGCTGGCGGTGTGGCCGCTGGGGATGAGCGCCATCTACGGCGTGCCGACCCTGGTGGTGGGGGCGATCTTCCTGGTCGAGGCGCACAAGCTGTGCCGCCGCGCGACGCGGGGCGAGGCCGTCAAGCCGATGCGGCTGTTCCACTGGTCCACGACCTACCTGACGATCCTCTTCGCCGCGGTGGCGCTCGACGCCCTGCTCTGAGCCCGCCTGTCGGCACGCACCACTGAAGCCGGACAAGTCACTCTCACGGATGACTTGTCCGGCTTTACCATTGCACGAAAGGAAGTTTCGTCACACTGCTCTACCTGTCGTCGTCTGTTCATGATCCGAGCACTTCGTCACGGCGGTTCCGACCGATAAGTCCGGACATATCCGGGCGGTTTACCTGTTGTCTTTCTTAAACCTGCGGGTAATTGGCATCACAAAAGGTTCATGGAAGTCGCCCGCACGGGTGCACATCTGCTTAGGCTTCGCGTCATGGCAGATGGTTCCGATACGACGCTGACGGCTGAGCAGGCCGCCACCGCGCAGGCTCCCAACGGCCTTGTTGCGGGTATCAAGTCGTTCGCCGCCGGGCACGGCGGGGCGAAGGCGGTCATCGAGTACGTCGGCAAGCGGGGGGCACGGATCGTCCTGGTGGGCGAGGACGGGGCGTGGGGCGACCAGTTCGCCGACGACACCGTCGTCGCACGGCAGGCGTGCGCCAAGGCGGGAGTCACCGTCGAGAACGCCTGGGAGCGTGAGCTCATGGACCAGATGCGTCCGAGCAACGACCTCTGGCGGTCGATGGCCCGGCGCACGATGTCCCGCTGACACATAAATTGTCCAGTTACCACCAGTCGACCCGGGGGAAACCCCGGGTCGCTCTCGTGACCTGCGCCGAACTGGCCGACCTGGAGGCGGACGACCGCCTCGTGATCGGCCCGCTCGCGGCGCGCGGTGTGGCCGCCGACGCCGTCGTCTGGGACGACCCGGCCGTCGAGTGGGCGCGCTACGACCTGGCGGTGCTCCGCTCGCCCTGGGACTACATGTCCCGGCGGGACGAGTTCGTCTCCTGGGCGGGGACCGTGCCGGCCCTGGCCAACCCGGCCGACGTGGTGGGGTGGAACACCGACAAGCGCTACCTCGACGAGCTGTCCGCCGCCGGGGTTCCCACCGTGCCCACCTCGTGGGTGGCGCCGGGGGAGACGTGGGTCCTGCCCGCCGACCGTGGCGAGTACGTGATCAAGCCCGCGGTCAGCGCCGGCAGCCAGGACACCGGCCGCTACGACCTGGCCGACCCGGAGCACCGCGACCTCGCGTACGCCCACGTGCGGCGCCTCGGCGACGCCGGCCGGCTGACCATGGTGCAGCCGTACCTCGACGCGGTCGACACGGCCGGCGAGACCGCGCTGCTCTTCCTGGCCACCCCGGACGGGCTCCGGTTCAGCCACGCGATCCGCAAGGGTCCGATGCTCGCCGGGCCCGATCTCGGCACCGACGGGCTCTACAAGGCCGAGGAGATCAGCGCCCGCGCCCCGGGCGCCGAAGAGTTGGCGGTGGCGGAGAAGACCCTGGCGGCGGTCCCTGGCGGGTCGGAGCGGCTGCTCTACGCCCGGGTGGACCTGATCCCGGGTGCCGACGGCGCGCCGGTGCTGGTGGAGCTGGAGCTGACCGAGCCCTCGCTCTTCCTCGGGTACGCCGACGGCGCCCCCGAACGCCTCGCCGAGGCGATCCTCACCCGCCTGTCCCGCCCTGTCTGATCGGCCCGGGGGCGGGCCTCCAAGATCGCGCAACATCGCGGAAGTAGTGGCCTCGCGACAGCCGCGAGGCCGCTACTTCATGGTTCGAGCACGATCATGCGCGCGGGGCGCGGCGGCGTACTCCTGCGGGGGTCAGGCCGGGACCGGGACGGACGTCTCGCTCTGGGCGGCGGCCTCCGCCGGCGGCGTCGCGGCCGGGCGGCGCTCCCGGGTCGACCACAGCACCGACAGGGTGGCCAGCAGGACCAGGCAGGACCCCAGCATGTGGGCGCCGACCAGGATCGCCGGCAGATCGCTGAAGTACTGCACGAATCCGATTACGCCCTGGCCCAGTTCGACGGCCACCAGCACGAGGGCGGCCCGGTAGGCCCGGGTCGCGCCCACGGCGCGGAACGCGAACACCAGCGCCACCGACAGGCCGATCAGCAGGAAGACCGCGTCGGCGTGGACCTGGGAGATCGCCTCCGGGTCCAGGCCGTTGCGGGCCGCGCCGTGGTCTCCGGCGTGGGGGCCGCTACCGGTCACCCAGGTGCCGATGACCAGCACCGCCGCGCTCACCACCGTGGTGATCACGGCGAGGGTCCGCAGCGGCGCCGGCACCACGGCGACCGCCGGGCCGTCGGGGTCCTTCACACGCCGCCAGAGGGCGTACGCGGCGGCGATGACCACCATCGACGCGAGGAAGTGCAGGCCGACGACCCACGGGTTGAGGTCGGTGAGCACCGTGATGCCCCCGATGACCGCCTGGGCGGGGATGCCGAGGAACACGGCGACGGCCAGCGGCAGCAGGCCACGGCGCCGGGGACGGTGCAGCAGGACCGCCACGAGGACCGCGAGCGCGATGACGCCGACCGCGAAGGTGAGCAGGCGGTTGCCGAACTCGATCACGCCGTGCACGCCCATCTCCGGCGTGGTGGTGTACGACTCGTCGGTGCACCGCGGCCAGGTGGGGCAGCCGAGACCCGACGCGGTCAACCGGACCGCCCCACCGGTGACGACGATCGCCACGTTCGCGACGATGTTGGCGTACGCCAGACGGCGCAGCAGCGTGGTGGAGACCGGGAACCGGACGGATGGAGTCACGGCGCAAATCCTACGCACCGTAGTGATCGAGGTTCGTGCGACTCCGCACGGGCGGTGGTTCGGATCACCGGACCCCGGGTTTGCGGGCCCCTCACGAATTACGTAACGTTGGCGTTGTGAAAAACGTGGCAGGGCTCTCGGGGCGCCAGCCGACGACCGCTACGGTCGCCGGTCAGCCCGCGTCCGCCACGGACCTCTCCACCCGCGACCGGGTCACCCGGCTGCTGCTGGAGCGGGGCGCGACCACCGCCGCGCAGCTCGGCGACGCGCTCGGGCTCAGCCCGGCCGCGATCCGCCGGCACCTCGACGCGATGCTCGCCGACGGTGACGTGGTCGCCCGCGAGCAGGCCGTGCGCGGCAGCCGCGGCCGGGGCCGCCCGGCCAAGGTGTTCGAGCTGACCGACGCCGCCCGGGGCCGCTGTGGCACCCACCACTACGACAACATGGCCACCGCCGCGCTGCGGTGGATCGCCCGCAACGGCGGTTCCGACGCGGTGGAGGCGTTCGCCACCGAGCAGGTCGCGGCCCTGGAGGCCCGCTGCCGGGCCGCCATGGAGGACGCCGGCGACGACCCCCTGGCGCGGGCGGAGGCGCTCGCGGGGGCGCTGACCGACGAGGGTTACGCTGCCAACGCGTCCACGATCGCCTCCGGCGGCCAGCTCTGCCAGCACCACTGTCCGGTGGCGCACGTGGCCGCCGAGTTCCCCCAGCTGTGCGAGGCCGAGACCACGGTGATCTCCCGTCTGGTCGGCACCCACGTGCAGCGCCTGGCCACCATCGCGCACGGCGACGGGGTGTGCACCACGCACATCCCGGCCCAGCCGCGCATGTCCGGTAAGACCGTCACCACTGTGAGGACAGATAGATGACCGAGCAGATCGTCCAGCCCCTGACCCAGGAGGAGCAGCTCGCCGCCCTCGGTCGCTACGAGTACGGCTGGTCCGACCCCGACGTCGCCGGGGCGGTCGCCCAGCGCGGCCTCAACGAGGCGGTGGTGCGGGACATCTCGGCGAAGAAGAACGAGCCGGCCTGGATGCTCGACCTGCGCCTGAAGGGCCTGCGGCTGTTCGGCCGCAAGCCGATGCCGGCCTGGGGCGCAGACCTCACCGGGATCGACTTCGACAACATCAAGTACTTCGTCCGGTCCACCGAGAAGCAGGCCACCAGCTGGGAGGACCTGCCCGAGGACATCAAGAACACCTACGACCGGCTGGGCATCCCGGAGGCGGAGAAGCAGCGGCTGGTCGCCGGTGTCGCGGCGCAGTACGAGTCCGAGGTCGTCTACCACAAGATCCGCGAGGACCTCGAGGAGCAGGGTGTCCTCTTCCTGGACACCGACACCGCGCTGCGGGAGCACGAGGACGTCTTCAAGGAGTACTTCGGCACGGTGATCCCGGTCGGCGACAACAAGTTCGCCGCGCTGAACACCTCCGTGTGGTCCGGTGGCTCGTTCATCTACGTGCCGAAGGGCGTGCACGTGGAGATCCCGCTGCAGGCCTACTTCCGGATCAACACCGAGAACATGGGCCAGTTCGAGCGGACGCTGATCATCGTCGACGAGGGTGCGTACGTGCACTACGTCGAGGGCTGCACCGCGCCGCTGTACTCCTCCGACTCGCTGCACAGCGCGGTCGTGGAGATCATCGTCAAGAAGAACGCCCGCTGCCGCTACACGACCATCCAGAACTGGTCGAACAACGTCTACAACCTGGTGACCAAGCGCGCCGTCTGCCACGAGGGCGCGACCATGGAGTGGGTCGACGGCAACATCGGCTCCAAGGTCACCATGAAGTACCCGGCGGTCTACATGACCGGCGAGCACGCCAAGGGCGAGGTGCTCTCGGTGGCCATGGCCGGCGAGGGCCAGCACCAGGACGCCGGCGCCAAGATGGTGCACGCGGCTCCCCACACGAGCAGCACCATCGTGTCGAAGTCGATCGCCCGGGGCGGCGGCCGGACCTCGTACCGGGGCCTGGTGCAGGTGCTGGAGGGTTCGCACAGCAGCCGGAGCACCGTGAAGTGCGACGCGCTGCTGGTCGACACGATCTCCCGCTCGGACACCTACCCGTACGTCGACATCCGCGAGGACGACGTGTCGATGGGTCACGAGGCGACCGTCTCCAAGATCAGCGACGACCAGCTCTTCTACCTGATGAGCCGGGGCCTGAGCGAGGACGAGGCGATGGCGATGATCGTCCGCGGCTTCATCGAGCCGATCGCCAAGGAGCTCCCGATGGAGTACGCCCTGGAGCTCAACCGCCTGATCGAGCTGCAGATGGAGGGCGCGGTCGGCTGACGCCGCCCGTCCCGCGCGGCGGGGGGGGCCCCCCCGCCCCCCCCCCCCCCCCCCCCCAACCCACCGCCGGTGGGGACCAAACACCCGCACCCGGTCAAAACACCCCGGGCCCCCCCCCCCCCCCCCCACCCCCGGCCGCCCCCCCGCCCCCCCCCCGCCGGGGGGCGGCGGGGGGGGGGTTGGGGGGCCCCCCCCCCGGCCCCCCCGGGGGGGGGGGGGGGGGGGGGTGGGGGGGGGGGGGGGGGGGGCCCCGCGCGCCCCCCCCCCCCCACCCCACCCACTAGCTAGCAGTACAGACGACGACATAGGGGACATAGTGCTCGACGTCAACTTCTTCGACGAGCTGCGCATCGGCCTCGCCACCGCCGACGACATCCGTCAGTGGTCGCACGGTGAGGTCAAGAAGCCCGAGACGATCAACTACCGCACGCTCAAGCCGGAAAAGGACGGACTCTTCTGCGAGAAGATCTTCGGTCCGCAGCGGGACTGGGAGTGCTACTGCGGTAAGTACAAGCGGGTCCGCTTCAAGGGCATCATCTGCGAGCGCTGCGGCGTCGAGGTGACCCGGTCGAAGGTCCGTCGTGAGCGGATGGGGCACATCGAGCTCGCTGCTCCGGTGACCCACATCTGGTACTTCAAGGGCGTGCCGAGCCGGCTGGGCTACCTGCTGGACCTCGCCCCCAAGGACCTCGAGAAGATCATCTACTTCGCCTCGTACGTCGTGACGAGCGTGGACGCCGAGTCGCGTCACCGTGACCTCTCGACGATCGAGAACGAGATCCTGGCCGAGAAGCGGCAGTCGGAGAACAGCCGCGACTCGGAGATCGAGAAGCGGGCCGCCAAGCTCGAGGCCGACCTGGCCGAGCTGGAGGCCGAGGGCGCGAAGGCGGACGTCCGGCGCAAGGTCAAGGAGGGCGGAGAGCGCGAGATGCGCCAGATCCGCGACCGGGCCCAGCGCGAGATCGACCGCCTGGACGAGGTGCTGGACACCTTCCGCAAGCTGGAGCCGAAGCAGCTGGTCACCGACGAGCTGCTCTACCGCGAGCTGCGGGACCGGTTCGGCGAGTACTTCACCGGCGGCATGGGCGCCGAGGCCATCAAGGCGCTGGTCCAGAACATGGATCTCGACGCCGAGGCCGAGAGCCTGCGGGAGACCATCCGCACCGGTAAGGGCCAGCGGAAGATCCGGGCGCTCAAGCGGCTCAAGGTCGTCGCGGCGTTCCTGAACACCCGCAACTCGCCGCTCGGCATGGTGCTCGACTGCGTGCCGGTCATCCCGCCGGACCTGCGTCCGATGGTGCAGCTGGACGGTGGCCGCTTCGCGACCTCCGACCTGAACGACCTGTACCGCCGCGTGATCAACCGGAACAACCGCCTCAAGCGGCTGATCGACCTCGGCGCGCCCGAGATCATCGTCAACAACGAGAAGCGGATGCTCCAGGAGGCCGTCGACGCGTTGTTCGACAACGGTCGTCGTGGCCGGCCGGTCACCGGTCCGGGTAACCGTCCGCTCAAGTCGCTGTCCGACATGCTCAAGGGCAAGCAGGGCCGGTTCCGGCAGAACCTGCTGGGCAAGCGCGTCGACTACTCGGGCCGTTCGGTCATCGTGGTCGGCCCGAAGCTGAAGCTGCACCAGTGCGGCCTGCCGAAGCAGATGGCGCTGGAGCTGTTCAAGCCCTTCGTCATGAAGCGGCTGGTCGACCTCAACCACGCGCAGAACATCAAGTCCGCCAAGCGGATGGTCGAGCGGCAGCGGCCGGTCGTGTGGGACGTGCTGGAAGAGGTCATCGGCGAGCACCCGGTGCTGCTCAACCGGGCGCCGACCCTGCACCGCCTCGGCATCCAGGCCTTCGAGCCGCAGCTGGTCGAGGGCAAGGCGATCCAGATCCACCCGCTGGTCTGCACCGCGTTCAACGCCGACTTCGACGGTGACCAGATGGCGGTGCACGTGCCGCTGTCCGCCGAGGCCCAGGCCGAGGCGCGGATCCTGATGCTCTCGTCGAACAACATCCTCAAGCCGGCCGACGGCAAGCCGGTGACCATGCCCACCCAGGACATGATCATCGGTCTCTACCACCTCACCCACCTCACCACGGGTGAGCGGGGCGAGGGCCGGGCATTCAGCTCGGACGCCGAGGCGCGGATGGCGTTCGACAACGGCGAACTGCACCTGCAGGCTCCGGTCAAGATCCGGCTGCGCGGCGTCGTCGGTGTCGACAACGGCGCCGGCGCCGAGCCGTGGACCGCGCCGGAGGGCTGGGTCGAGGGTGACGCGCTGACGGTGGAGACCACGCTGGGCCGGGTCCTCTTCAACGAGACCCTGCCGCAGGGCTACCGGTTCGTGAACTACGAGATCCGCAAGGGTCAGCTCTCCGCGATCGTGAACGACCTCGCCGAGCGCTTCCCGAAGGTGGCCCTCGCGGCCACCCTGGACGGGCTCAAGGAGGCCGGTTTCCACTGGGCCACCTGGTCCGGCGTGACGATCGGCATGGAGGACGTCATCGCTCCGCCGCGCAAGCGGGAGATCCTGGAGCGGTACGAGGCCGAGGCCGACCGGATCGACAAGCAGTACCAGCGTGGTCTGATGACCGCCGAGGAGCGTCGCGGCGAGCTCATCGAGATCTGGACCAAGGCGACCAACGAGGTCGCCAAGGAGATGGACACCGCGCTGCCGCAGGAGAACCCGCTGTGGAAGATGATCCACTCGGGTGCCCGCGGTAACCTGCTCCAGCTCCGGCAGATCGCGGCGATCCGTGGTCTGGTGGCCAACCCGAAGGGCGAGATCATCCCGCGGCCGATCAAGGCCAGCTACCGGGAGGGTCTGTCCGTGCTGGAGTACTTCATCTCCACGCACGGTGCCCGTAAGGGCCTCGCGGACACCGCCCTGCGTACCGCTGACTCGGGTTACCTGACCCGTCGTCTGGTGGACGTCTCGCAGGACGTCATCATCCGCGAGGAGGACTGCGGCACCGACCGCGCCATCCCGATGCAGATCGGGCAGCGACGTGACGGCGGGCTGGTCGTGCACGAGCACGCCGAGACCAGCGTGCACGCCCGTACGCTGGCCGACGACATCAAGGGGCCGGACGGCACCGTCGTCGCCGAGCGGGGTCAGGACGTCAACTCGATCCTGGTCGACCGGATCGTCGCCGCCGGGGTGGAGACCATCCGGGTGCGCAGCGTGCTGACCTGTGAGTCGAAGCTGGGCGTCTGCGGTGCGTGCTACGGCCGCTCGCTGCCGACCGGCAAGACGGTGGACGTCGGCGAGGCGGTCGGCATCATCGCCGCCCAGTCGATCGGTGAGCCGGGTACCCAGCTGACGATGCGTACCTTCCACACCGGTGGTGTCGCGGGTGAGGACATCACCCAGGGTCTGCCGCGTGTGCAGGAGATCTTCGAGGCGCGGATCCCGAAGGGCAAGGCGCCGATCGCCGACACCCCCGGCCGGATCCGGATCGAGGACGGCGAGCGGTCGCGGAAGATCATCGTGGTGCCGGACGACGGCAGCGACGAGATCGTCTACGACAAGATCTCCAAGCGGGTCCGTCTGCTGACCGCCGACGGCGACCACGTCGAGGTCGGCGAGAAGCTCACGGTCGGTACGGTCGACCCGCACGAGCTGCTCCGCATCCTCGGCCCGCGTGCGGTCCAGGTCCACCTGACCCAGGAGGTCCAGGAGGTCTACCGCTCGCAGGGTGTGCTCATCCACGACAAGCACATCGAGATCATCATCCGCCAGATGCTCAAGCGGGTGACGGTCATCGACTCCGGCTCGACCGAGTTCCTGCCGGGCGTGCTGGTCGACCGGGCGCTCTTCGAGTCGGAGAACCGCCGGCTCGTCGGCGAGGGTGGCGAGCCCGCCGCCGGTCGCCCGGTGCTGATGGGTATCACCAAGGCCTCGCTGGCCACCGACTCCTGGCTCTCGGCGGCCTCCTTCCAGGAGACCACCCGGGTGCTGACCGACGCGGCGATCAACTCGCGCAGCGACTCGCTCGTCGGCCTCAAGGAGAACGTGATCATCGGTAAGCTAATCCCGGCCGGTACCGGCATCAGCAAGTACCGCAACGTCCGGGTCGAGCCGACCGAGGAGGCCAAGGCCAAGGTCTACTCGATGACCGGCTACCCGGAGACCGACTACGGGTTCGGGCCGGCCAGCGGGCAGGCAGTGCCGCTGGACGACTTCGACTTCGGGTCGTACCGCTAAGCAGTTGCGACGACGAGGCCCCCGGCACCCGCCGGGGGCCTCGTCGTGTTCGTGGTCCGGACCGGCGTGCCGGCACCCCCGGCCGCCGGACGCGGCATGATGGAGGACATGACGACCCTGCCCGGGCCGGTGCCCCTCGCCCCGCCGGGTCCGCCGCGCCACCCGCTCGATCCGGACCCGACCCGCTCCACCAAGGCGCGCGCGGTCTTCGCGCTGGGCCTCATCGGCGCGCTGACCGGCCTGTTCATCGGTGGGGTGGTGCCGGCGACGGTGGCGCTGCAGTTGGCGCGCCAGGCGCGCCGGGAGGCGTACGCCTCGGGGGGTTTCCTCACCGGCGCGGCCTGGCTGCGGCGGGGGGAGCGGCTGGCCTGGACGGGCCTGACGCTCGCCGCGGTGAGCGTGGTGACGATGGTGGTGATCGCCGTCGTGCGGCTGGCCGAGGCGCCCTTCGGGCAGGACTTCGCGCCGAACGTGGATTGACCGCCCGCCGGGGAACGGTCCCGCCGGGCGTCGGCGGTCCGGCCGCCGGCGGTAGCCTGGCCGGTGTCCGTCGCATGGCGGTGGACGCCCGCTGCCGACAGGAGGATCCGTGACGGAACCGGCGCGCCCCCCGGGCACCGACCCGACGGCGCCGCACACCGACGGCCCCCACCCCACCCCGTCCGACCACGGTGGGTGGGCACGGCCGAGCGCGCCGCCGGAAGCCGGTGCAGTGGGGTATCAGCCGCCGACCGCGTCGGCTCCGCCCGTCCGTCCCTGGACCCCGCCGTCGTCCGGACCCGGGTGGGGTGGCCCGCCGTCCTCCGGACCCGGGTGGGGCGGCCCGCCGTCCTCCGGACCGGGATGGGGTACGCCGTCCGGCGGCCCGCCTCCGTCGTCGGGTGCCGCTCCGGGGTGGGGATCGAGTGCTCCCGGGACGTCCCCCGTCCCGGGCCCGGGGTGGGGAAGCCCGCCGGCCTCCGGACCGGCGCCGGCGCCCCCGCCGCCCGGGCAGACGCCCCGCCCGCGGCGGGTCGACGCGCTGGCCGGCACGCCGTTCGGGGTCGTGCACCTCGACGTGCCGCCGGTCACGTCCGGCCTGGCGGTCGGCGCGCTGGTGGGCGGCGTCGTCTCGATCCTGGTGTCGCTGCTGGTGATCTGCATCGGCCTGGTCGCCCGGGACCAGGGCGGGGTCTGGGCCGCCGGCGCGATCACCCTGCTGGGTGCGCTGACCGGTGCCGGCGCGGCCGTCGCCGGCCTGCTCGGGTTGCGGCAGATCCGTCGCCCGGCGGCACCGCCCGCGGTGCGCTTCAGCGGTCGCGGTCTGGCGCTGGCCGGGGTGAGTTGCGGGGCGGCCGGGGTGCTGCTGAGCCTGGTCGGGCTGGGACTGGCGTTGCTGGTGTCGTTCGCGTGACCGTCGTGACCGTCCTGGCCGGGTGGGTGGACGGCGGGCGTGCTCCGGTGGCCCGGGCACCGGGGCCGACGGGCCGCGCTCGGAGAACAGCCGGTACACTTGTGTTCGTAGGTGCCCATCACGGGCGGGTTGGCGCGGCGGAGCCGATGGACGGACGGTGGGACACCCCACCGGCCACTCCGTTTTGACCAGCGCGGTTGTGGTAGGTACTCTTTCCCCTTGTGCCCGGGCCTGCCCGGGCAACTCGTGCGTGCGCTGGATCCGATGATGTCGACGGTCCGGCTGCGGCACGACACAGCCACAAGACCCGGTTCGCGGCCTGCCGTGTGCCGGTGACAGACCCGGGGTCGCGTGCGAGCGCCGACAACGGGACCGTGAGCTGGGCGACACGCCCGACCGCGGGTGCCGGGGCCTCCGAGGGGCGGCCCTGGTCGGAATGTAGGAGAGCCGGTCAGCAGGCCGGTTACGTCAGACGGCGCGGCCGCCATGCGGCCGAAGGGAGCGGAGAAACCCGGTGCCCACGATCCAGCAGCTGGTCCGAAAGGGCCGCCAGGCCAAGACGACCAAGACCAAGACCCCGGCGCTGAAGGGTTCCCCTCAGCGGCGCGGCGTGTGCACCCGTGTGTACACCACCACCCCCAAGAAGCCGAACTCGGCGCTCCGCAAGGTCGCGCGTGTCAAGCTCAGCAGCCAGATCGAGGTGACCGCCTACATCCCGGGCGTCGGTCACAACCTGCAGGAGCACTCGATCGTGCTCGTCCGCGGCGGCCGGGTGAAGGACCTCCCCGGCGTGCGTTACAAGATCGTTCGCGGCTCGCTGGACACCCAGGGTGTCCGTAACCGCAAGCAGGCGCGCAGCCGTTACGGCGCGAAGAAGGAGAAGAGCTGACATGCCGCGTAAGGGACCCGCTCCGCGGCGGCCGCTGGTCGCTGACCCGGTGTACAACTCGCCGCTGGTCACCCAGCTGGTGAACAAGATCCTGCTGCGCGGCAAGCGTCAGCTCGCCGAGCGCATCGTGTACGCCGCCCTGGAGGGCTGCCGCGAGAAGTCCGGCACCGACCCGGTCGTCACCCTGAAGCGGGCGATGGACAACGTCAAGCCGACCCTCGAGGTCCGCAGCCGCCGTGTCGGTGGCGCGACCTACCAGGTGCCGGTCGAGGTCCGTCCGGCCCGGGCGACCACCCTCGGTCTGCGCTGGCTGGTGACGTACTCCAAGGCGCGTCGTGAGAAGACCATGGTCGAGCGCCTGATGAACGAGCTGCTGGACGCGAGCAACGGTCTGGGTGCCGCCGTCAAGCGGCGCGAGGACACGCACAAGATGGCCGAGTCCAACAAGGCCTTCGCGCACTACCGCTGGTAACACCCTGGTTCCGGCGCCCACGGGCGCCGGAACCGCCACCAGTTGTGTCGAGACGACGATAAGTAGGGATTGAAGTGGCCGCCGCAGACGCGCTCGCCAACGTACGCAACATCGGCATCATGGCGCACATCGATGCCGGTAAGACCACGACCACCGAGCGGATCCTGTTCTACACCGGTATCACGTACAAGATCGGTGAGGTCCACGAGGGCGCTGCCGTCATGGACTGGATGGAGCAGGAGCAGGAGCGTGGTATCACCATCACCTCCGCTGCCACCAAGTGTGAGTGGAAGGGCCACACGATCCAGATCATCGACACGCCCGGTCACGTCGACTTCACGGTCGAGGTCGAGCGGTCGCTGCGGGTGCTGGATGGTGCGGTCGCGGTCTACGACGGTGTGGCCGGCGTGGAGCCGCAGACGGAGAACGTCTGGCGGCAGGCCGACAAGTACCACGTCCCCCGCATGTGCTTCGTCAACAAGCTCGACCGCACCGGCGCGGACTTCTTCCGCTGCGTGCAGATGATGATCGACCGGCTCAACGCCACGCCGCTGGTTCTCCAGATCCCGATCGGGCTCGAGGGTGACCACATCGGTGTCGTCGACCTCATCGGCATGCGCGCGCTCACCTGGCGTGGGGAGACCCAGAAGGGTGAGGACTACGCCATCGAGGAGATCCCGGCCGACCTGGCCGACTCCGCCGCCGAGTGGCGCGAGAAGCTGATGGAGACCCTCGCCGACGTCGACGACTCGGTGATGGAGAAGTACCTGGAGGGCGAGGAGATCTCCGCCGAGGAGATCAAGGCCGCCATCCGGCGGGCCACCATCGCCAGCAAGGCTAACCCGGTGCTCTGCGGCTCGGCGTTCAAGAACAAGGGCGTGCAGCCCATGCTCGACGCCGTCGTCGACTTCCTGCCGTCGCCGCTGGACGTTCCGGCGATCGAGGGCACCGCGACCGACGGCGAGACGCCGCTGCAGCGGAAGCCGGCGAAGTCGGAGCCCTTCTCCGGCCTGGCCTTCAAGATCCAGACCGACAAGCACCTCGGCAAGCTCACCTACGTCCGGGTCTACTCCGGCGTGGTCGAGACCGGCACCCAGGTGGTCAACTCCACCAAGGACCGCAAGGAGCGCATCGGCAAGATCTACCAGATGCACGCCAACAAGCGGGAAGAGCGCGGCTCGGCCCAGGCTGGCGACATCATCGCGGTGCAGGGTCTCAAGCAGACCACCACCGGTGACACGCTGTGCGACCCGGCCAACCCGGTCATCCTGGAGTCGATGACCTTCCCGGAGCCGGTCATCGAGGTCGCCATCGAGCCGAAGACCAAGGCCGACCAGGAGAAGCTCAGCACCGCCATCCAGCGGCTGGCCGAGGAGGACCCGACCTTCCGCGTCAAGCTGGACGAGGAGACCGGTCAGACGGTCATCTCCGGCATGGGCGAGCTGCACCTGGACATCCTGGTCGACCGGATGCGCCGCGAGTTCAACGTCGAGGCGAACATCGGTAAGCCGCAGGTGGCGTACCGCGAGACGATCCGCCGCAAGGTGG
The DNA here is from genome assembly GCF_044465805.1 of Micromonospora sp. NPDC049497. Classification (NCBI taxonomy): domain Bacteria; kingdom Bacillati; phylum Actinomycetota; class Actinomycetes; order Micromonosporales; family Micromonosporaceae; genus Micromonospora; species Micromonospora sp. NPDC049497. Next base: position 122,662 of record NZ_JBITMC010000001.1, read on the forward strand.
AGAAGATCGAGTACACCCACAAGAAGCAGACCGGTGGTTCCGGCCAGTACGCCCGGGTGATCGTCAGCGTGGAGCCGCTGCCGCTCGACAACGACTCGCCGACGTACGAGTTCGCGAACGCCGTCACCGGTGGCCGCATCCCCCGGGAATTCATCCCGTCGGTGGACGCGGGCGCGCAGGACGCCATGCAGTACGGCATTCTCGCCGGCTTCCCGCTGGTGGGTGTCAAGCTGACCCTGCTGGACGGCCAGTACCACGAGGTCGACTCGTCCGAAATGGCATTCAAGATCGCCGGCTCGATGGTGATGAAGGAGGCGGCCCGCAAGGCCGACCCCGCGCTGCTCGAGCCGATGATGGCCGTTGAGGTCACCACTCCTGAGGAGAACATGGGTGACGTCATCGGCGACCTCAACTCCCGCCGCGGGATCATCCAGGCGATGGAGGAGCGCAGTGGCGCCCGCATCGTGAAGGCTCTGGTGCCGTTGTCGGAGATGTTCGGCTACGTCGGCGACCTGCGGTCGAAGACCCAGGGCCGGGCTAGCTACAGCATGCAGTTCGACTCCTACGCCGAGGTTCCGCAGAGCGTGGCGAAGGAGATCATCGCCAAGGCGACCGGTGAGTGACGCTCACCTGAACTGATCCGATGATCCGTCGGTGGTCGCGGGAGGGAACTCCCGCCCGCGGCCACCACGGTCGGGTTGCGTGAGACCGGGCCTGTAGGCTTCATCGCCGCAGAACCCACCAAAGCTCTCCGGCCGTCAGGCCGGAAAGGCTGTCGACAGAGTCCTAAGCGCCAATCGGCGCGCCGGGGCGAACGAACCAAGAAGTCCACAGGAGGACACCAGTGGCGAAGGCGAAGTTCGAGCGGACTAAGCCGCACGTCAACATCGGCACCATTGGTCACATCGACCACGGTAAGACGACGCTGACGGCGGCCATCACCAAGGTCCTGCACGACCAGTTCCCGGACCTGAACCCGTACACGCCGTTCGACGAGATCGACAAGGCGCCGGAGGAGAAGGCCCGCGGCATCACGATCTCGATCGCGCACGTCGAGTACCAGACCGAGGCGCGGCACTACGCGCACGTCGACTGCCCCGGTCACGCCGACTACATCAAGAACATGATCACCGGTGCCGCGCAGATGGACGGCGCGATCCTGGTGGTGGCGGCGACCGACGGCCCGATGCCGCAGACCCGCGAGCACGTGCTGCTGGCCCGTCAGGTCGGTGTGCCGTACATCGTCGTGGCGCTCAACAAGAGCGACATGGTCGACGACGAGGAGCTCCTGGAGCTCGTCGAGCTCGAGGTCCGCGAGCTGCTCTCGGCGCAGGAGTACCCGGGTGACGACCTGCCGGTCGTGCGGGTCTCGGCGCTGAAGGCCCTCGAGGGTGACCCCGAGTGGACCGGCAAGCTCCTGGACCTGATGACCGCGGTCGACACCGCGATCCCGCAGCCGGAGCGCGAGACCGAGAAGCCGTTCCTGATGCCGATCGAGGACGTCTTCACGATCACCGGTCGTGGCACGGTCGTCACCGGTCGCGCGGAGCGCGGCATCCTCAAGCCGAACGAGGAGGTGGAGCTCGTCGGTATCCGCGAGAAGTCCACCAAGACGGTCTGCACCGGTATCGAGATGTTCCGCAAGCTGCTTGACGAGGCCCGCGCGGGCGAGAACGTCGGTCTGCTGCTGCGTGGCATCAAGCGCGAGGACGTCGAGCGCGGCATGGTGGTCGTCAAGCCGGGCACCACGACCCCGCACACGGAGTTCGAGGCGACGGTCTACATCCTCTCCAAGGAGGAGGGCGGCCGGCACACCCCGTTCTTCCAGAACTACCGTCCGCAGTTCTACTTCCGGACCACGGACGTCACCGGTGTTGTCACGCTCCCCGAGGGCACCGAGATGGTCATGCCGGGTGACAACACCACCATGACGGTGAAGCTGATCCAGCCCATCGCCATGGAGGAGAACCTCAAGTTCGCGATCCGCGAGGGTGGCCGCACCGTCGGCGCCGGGTTCGTCACCAAGATCATAAAGTGAGCTAGGTAACCCCGATTAGGCTCGCCGCCGGACGTGCGGCATACTAGTCAGGTTGCGTAACGACAGTTCGCTGCGCCGTGTTCGGCTTACGCTGAACCTCCGGAGCGGCAGAGCAGTCGGGCGTGGGGTGGTTGGCGGCTCGTCCGCCAACCACCCTCGCACGGCGTTCAGGTCGCGGTAATGCGATCGGCGCCTTGACCCACCGCGCGGTCAGATCCGCTCCGGAGTCCCGGGGCGGAGCCTGGTCCCAGGGCGCGACACGCCCGACCGCGGGGGTCGGCGAAGAGGGCCTGTGCCAGCCGGTACAGGCACCCGCAACACAGCGGCATCGAGAGAAGGAACAGAAGCCACCATGGCGGGACAGAAGATCCGCATCCGGCTCAAGGCCTATGACCACGAGGTCGTCGACTCCTCGGCTCGGAAGATCGTCGAGACGGTGACGCGTACCGGGGCGCAGGTCGCTGGCCCGGTGCCGCTGCCCACGGAGATCAACCGTTTCTGCGTTATCCGCTCGCCGCACAAGTACAAGGACTCGCGCGAGCACTTCGAGATGCGCACGCACAAGCGGCTGATCGACATCATCGACCCGACCCCGAAGACGGTCGACTCGCTCATGCGCCTCGACCTGCCGGCTGGCGTCGACATCGAGATCAAGCTGTAGGGACCGGACAAATGGACAGGCAAGTCAAGGGGATCCTGGGCGCGAAGCTCGGCATGACCCAGGTCTGGGACAACAACAAGGTTGTTCCCGTGACCGTGGTTCAGGCCGGCCCCTGCGTCATCAGCCAGGTTCGTAGCGCCGAGAAGGACGGTTACTCCGCGGTCCAGCTGGCGTACGGCACGATCGACCCGCGCAAGGTCAAGAAGCCGATCAGCGGGCACTACGCGAAGGCGGACGTCGCGCCGCGCCGGCACATCGTCGAGCTGCGCACCGCGGACGCCGCCGAGTACTCGCTCGGCCAGGAGGTCACGGTCGAGGAGTTCCCGGCCGGTGTCTCGATCGACGTGACGGGCAAGACCAAGGGCAAGGGCTACGCCGGCCCGATGAAGCGGCACGGCTTCCACGGTCTGCGCGCCAGCCACGGTGTCGAGCGCAAGCACCGCTCGCCGGGCTCCATCGGCGCCTGCGCCACCCCGGGTCGTGTCTTCAAGGGCACCCGGATGGCCGGCCGGATGGGTGGCGTGCGCTACACCGTCCAGAACCTGACCGTCCAGGCGGTCGACACCGAGAACAACCTCCTGCTCGTCCGCGGTGCCATTCCCGGCCCGAAGGGCGCGCTGGTCCTGGTCCGCACCGCGGCCAAGTCCAAGGTGAAGAAGGGCGGTGTGGCCAAGTGACCACCGTTGACGTCCTCAACGTCGAAGGCTCCAAGAGCGGCTCGGTCGAGCTGCCCGGCGACATCTTCGACGTCCAGGCCAACGTCGCGCTGATGCACCAGGTCGTGGTGGCCCAGCTCGCGGCGGCCCGGCAGGGCACGCACAAGGTCAAGACCCGCGGCGAGGTCGCCGGTGGCGGCAAGAAGCCGTACAAGCAGAAGGGCACCGGTCGTGCCCGCCAGGGCTCGATCCGCGCGCCGCAGTTCGCCGGCGGTGGCGTGGTGCACGGCCCGGTCCCGCGCGACTACAGCCAGCGCACCCCGAAGAAGATGAAGGCCGCCGCGCTCCGTGGCGCCCTGTCCGACCGGGCCCGCGCCGGGCGCGTGCACGTCGTCGAGGCGTTCGTCTCGGGCGAGAAGCCGTCGACCAAGGCCGCGCTGGCGACGCTGACCAAGCTGACCGGGGCCCGTCGGGTCCTGGTCGTGCTGAGCAGCACCGACGAGCTGAACTGGGTGTCGCTGCGCAACCTGCGCAGCGCGCGGGACAACCGCGTGCACCTGATCGAGGCCGGCCAGCTCAACACGTACGACGTGCTGGTGGCCGACGACGTGGTCTTCACCAAGGAGGCCCTGGACGAGTTCCTGGGCGTTCCCGCCGAGACCACCGAGGAGGGTGGCAAGTGAGCACGATCGCCGATCCGCGCGACATCATCGTCGCGCCGGTCGTCTCGGAGAAGAGCTACAGCGAGCTGAACCGCAACTGGTACACCTTCCTGGTGCACCCGGACGCGAACAAGACCGAGATCAAGATCGCTATCCAGCAGATCTTCAACGTCCGCGTCCTGACGGTCAACACGCTCAACCGCGAGGGCAAGCGCAAGCGGACCCGTACCGGGTTCGGGAAGCGCAAGGACACCAAGCGGGCGATGGTGAAGCTGGCTGACGGTGACCGTATCGAGGCCTTCGGCGGCCCGGTCAGCTGAGGGGTGTAGACAATGGCTATCCGTAAGTACAAGCCGACGACGCCGGGCCGTCGTGGCTCGAGCGTCGCCGACTTCGCCGAGATCACCCGGTCCACGCCGGAGAAGTCGCTGCTGGCTCCGCTGCCGAAGAAGGGCGGGCGTAACGCCCACGGCCGGATCACCACGCGGCACCACGGTGGCGGTCACAAGCGCCAGTACCGTCTGATCGACTTCAAGCGGGTCGACAAGGACGGCGTGCCGGCGAAGGTCGCCCACATCGAGTACGACCCGAACCGCACCGCGCGTATCGCGCTGCTGCACTACGCCGACGGCGAGAAGCGGTACATCATCGCGCCGAAGGACCTGAAGCAGGGCGACGCCGTCGAGTCGGGTCCGAGCGCCGACATCAAGCCGGGTAACAACCTGCCGCTGCGCAACATCCCGGTCGGTACCACGATCCACAACGTGGAGCTGCGTCCGGGCGGCGGCGCCAAGCTGGCCCGCTCGGCCGGCGTCGGCATCCAGCTGCTCGGCCGTGAGGGCGCGTACGCGACCCTCCGTATGCCGTCCGGCGAGATCCGGCGGGTCGACGTCCGCTGCCGCGCGAGCATCGGCGAGATCGGCAACGCCGACCAGTCGAACATCAACTGGGGCAAGGCCGGCCGCATGCGCTGGAAGGGCAAGCGCCCGACGGTCCGTGGTGTCGCCATGAACCCGGTCGACCACCCGCACGGTGGTGGTGAGGGTAAGACCTCCGGCGGTCGCCACCCGGTCAACCCGCAGGGTAAGCCCGAGGGCCGCACCCGTCGTAAGGGCCAGCCGAGTGACCGGCTGATCGTCCGCCGCCGCTACGCCACGCGTAAGCGCGGCTGAGGGAGATAAGACATGCCTCGCAGCCTGAAGAAGGGCCCGTTCGTCGACGACCACCTGCTCAAGAAGGTGGAGACGCAGAACGACAAGGGCTCGAAGAACGTCATCAAGACCTGGTCGCGGCGCTCGACGATCATCCCGGAGATGCTGGGTCACACGATCGCCGTGCACGACGGACGCAAGCACGTCCCGGTGTTCGTGACCGAGGCGATGGTCGGGCACAAGCTCGGCGAGTTCGCGCTGACCCGCACGTTCAAGGGTCACGAGAAGGACGACCGGAAGAGCCGTCGGCGCTGACGCCGCGGGCATACGGATAGAGGAACAAGGGGTTACAGCGATGCCAGGAAAGGGCGACGCTCCGGTGCTTCCGGGCGCGCGGGCGGTTGCGCGGCACGTGCGCATCTCGCCGATGAAGGCGCGCCGGGTGGTCAACCTCGTCCGCGGCCTGCCCGCGAAGGAGGCGCTCACGGTGCTGCAGTTCGCGCCGCAGGCTGCGAGCGAGCAGGTGTACAAGGTGCTCGCGAGCGCGATCGCCAACGCGGAGAACAACGAGCGGCTGGACCCTGACGCGCTGCTCGTCAGCGAGGCGTTCGTGGACGAGGGCCCGACCATGAAGCGGTTCCAGCCGCGGGCGCAGGGCCGGGCTTTCCGGATCCGCAAGCGCACGTGCCACATCACCGTCGCGGTCGAGGCGGTGGCTCCGGCCGCGCCGAAGAAGGCGGCGGCGAAGAAGGCGGCCCCGGCGAAGCAGGCCGAGCCGGCTGAGACGCAGAGCAAGACGGAGGGTGCCGAGTAATGGGTCAGAAGGTTCACCCGCACGGGTTCCGGCTCGGCATCTCGACCGACTGGAAGTCCCGCTGGTTCGCGGACAAGCTCTACAAGGACTACATCGGCGAGGATGTCAAGATCCGCCGGATGATGTCCAAGGGCCTCGAGCGCGCCGGGATCTCCAAGGTCGACATCGAGCGCACCCGCGACCGGGTCCGCGTGGACATCCACACCGCCCGGCCGGGCATCGTCATCGGCCGTAAGGGTGCGGAGGCCGACCGGATCCGGGGCGAGCTCGAGAAGCTCACCGGCAAGCAGGTCCAGCTGAACATCATCGAGGTCAAGAACCCCGAGTCGGACGCCCAGCTCGTCGCGCAGGGCGTGGCCGAGCAGCTGTCCAGCCGGGTCAGCTTCCGCCGGGCCATGCGCAAGGCGATGCAGTCCGCGATGAAGAACCCGGTCTGCAAGGGCATCCGGGTCCAGGTCTCGGGCCGTCTCGGCGGCGCCGAGATGAGCCGGACCGAGTTCTACCGCGAGGGCCGGGTTCCGCTGCACACGCTGCGGGCCAACATCGAGTACGGCTTCTTCGAGGCCCGTACCACCTTCGGCCGGATCGGCGTGAAGGTCTGGATCTACAAGGGCGACGCGGTGCCGGGTCGGGAGACCCCGGCCGAGGCTCCGTCGCGCCCGCGCCGTGAGCGCGGCGACCGCCCCGAGCGGCCGCGCCGTGGTCGGTCCGGCTCGTCCGGCACGACCGCCGGCGGCACCGAGGCCGGCCGGGCCGCCGCGACCACCATCGCGCAGCAGGCCGAGACGCCGAGTGGCGAGCCGATCGACAGTGCTGCTGTCGCGTCGGCCGCGGCCGCTCCGGCAGAAAAGCAGCAGGAGGGCTGACAGATGCTGATGCCGCGCAAGCCCCCGAAGGGCTTCCGCAAGCCGCACCACCCGGACCGCAGTGGCGCGTCCAAGGGTGGTAACCGGGTGGTGTTCGGCGAGTTCGGGATCCAGGCTCTCGAGCCGGCGTACGTGACCAACCGCCAGATCGAGTCGGCGCGTATCGCGATGACCCGCCACATCAAGCGTGGTGGCAAGGTCTGGATCACGATCTTCCCGGACCAGGCGCTGACCAAGAAGCCGGCCGAGACCCGGATGGGTTCCGGTAAGGGTTCGCCCGAGTGGTGGGTCGCCAACGTGAAGCCGGGGCGGGTTCTCTTCGAGATGTCCTTCCCCAACGAGCAGATCGCGCGAGAGGCGATGCGTCGCGCGATCCACAAGCTCCCGATGAAGTGCCGCATTGTTACGCGCGAAGTGGGTGAATCCTGATGGCAGCGGGCGTTAAGGCCTCCGAGCTGCGTGAGCTCTCCGAGGAGGAGCTGGTCACGAAGCTGCGCGAGGCCAAGGCGGAGCTGTTCAACCTCCGCGTGCAGGGCGCGACCGGGCAGCTCGACAACAACCGGCGGCTGCAGGTCATCCGTCGGGAGATCGCCCGGATCTACACGATCATGCGTGAGCGCGAGCTGGGGCTCTCGGCCGCGCCGACTGAGGTGACTGCATCATGACCGACGAGAACACCACCGCCACCGTGCGGGCTCGCCGCAAGGTCCGTGAGGGCCTGGTGGTGAGCGACAAGATGGACAAGACCGTCGTGGTCGAGGTCGAGGACCGGGTCAAGCACGCGCTGTACGGCAAGATCATGCGCCGTACGCGCAAGCTGAAGGTGCACGACGAGCAGAACGCCGCCGGCATCGGCGACCGGGTCCTGATCATGGAGACCCGGCCGCTGTCCGCCACGAAGCGTTGGCGGATCGTGGAGATCCAGGAAAAGGCCAAGTAGCGAAGGCTCGAGCTCGCCCGGCGACGGTCGGGCGCAGGTTCCGCCAGGCTCCGGCCGCCTCGTGCGGCCGGAGAACCGGCAGACATAGGAGATAGACGTGATTCAGCAGGAGTCGCGACTGCGCGTCGCCGACAACACGGGTGCCCGGGAGATCCTGTGCATCCGGGTTCTCGGTGGCTCCGGTCGGCGCTACGCGAGCATCGGCGACGTCATCGTGGCCACCGTCAAGGACGCGATCCCGGGTGCCGGTGTGAAGAAGGGCGACGTCGTCAAGGCTGTCGTCGTTCGCACCGCCAAGGAGAAGCGGCGCCCGGACGGGTCGTACATCCGCTTCGACGAGAACGCCGCCGTCATCATCAAGGACGGCGGGGACCCGCGCGGTACCCGTATCTTCGGCCCGGTGGGTCGGGAGCTGCGGGACAAGCGGTTCATGAAGATCATTTCCCTCGCGCCGGAGGTGTTGTGACCGTGAAGGTCAAGAAGGGCGACACGGTCGTCGTCATCGCCGGCAAGGACAAGGGTGCCAAGGGCAAGGTCATCGCGGCCTACCCGCGGCAGGACAAGGTCCTGGTCGAGGGCGTGAACCGGGTCAAGAAGCACACCCGCATCAGCACCACCCAGCGTGGCGCCAAGACCGGTGGCATCGTCACCCAGGAGGCTCCGATCCACGTCTCGAACGTGGCGGTCCTGGACTCCGACGGGAAGCCGACCCGCGTCGGTTACCGGATCGACGAGAACGGCCAGAAGGTCCGCATCGCGCGTAGCACCGGTAAGGACCTGTGATGACCACGGCTACCGAAAAGACCATGCCGCGCCTCAAGGAGCGGTACCGCAACGAGATCGTGAACCAGCTGCGCGAGCAGTACCAGTACGGCAACGCCATGCAGGTGCCGCGGCTGGTCAAGATCGTCGTCAACATGGGTGTCGGCGAGGCCGCCCGGGACGCCAAGCTGATCGACGGCGCCGTCCGGGACCTTGCCACCATCACCGGCCAGAAGCCGCAGGTGCGACGGGCGACCAAGTCCATCGCGCAGTTCAAGCTCCGCGAGGGCATGCCGATCGGCGCGAAGGTCACCCTTCGCGGCGACCGGATGTGGGAGTTCCTGGACCGGCTGCTGTCCATCGCCCTGCCGCGTATCCGCGACTTCCGCGGTCTGGACGGGCGCAAGCTCGACGGGCACGGCAACTACACGTTCGGTCTGACCGAGCAGTCGGTGTTCCACGAGATCGACCAGGACAAGATCGATCGCCAGCGGGGCATGGACATCACGGTGGTCACGACCGCCACGACCGACGACGAGGGCCGGGCGCTGCTCAAGCTCCTGGGCTTCCCGTTCAAGGAGAACTGAGATGGCCAAGAAGGCGCTGATCCTCAAGGCGGCCGCGAAGCCGAAGTTCTCGGTTCGCGCGTACACCCGCTGCCAGCGGTGCGGGCGTCCCAAGGCGGTCTACCGCAAGTTCGGTCTCTGCCGGGTGTGCATCCGGGAGATGGCCCACCGCGGTGAGCTGCCGGGCGTGTCCAAGGCTTCCTGGTAAGGGCGACCGAGTCCCGGCCGCACGGCCGGGACCCCTTGCACCGATCACGTATTGCTCTTCGCCGTAGGCCCGGGGCGACAGGCCCCGGGAACCCCGGCGAGAAAGGCTGACGAGTTTCATGACGATGACCGACCCGATCGCAGACATGCTCACGCGTCTGCGTAACGCCAACCAGGCGTACCACGACCGGGTGACGATGCCCTACTCGAAGATCAAGGCGAACATCGCCGAGGTCCTCAAGGCCGAGGGTTACATCGCCACCTGGTCGGTCGAGGAGCCCGAGGAGGGCGCCGTCGGCAAGCGACTGGTCGTCGAGCTGAAGTACGGCCAGAACCGCGAGCGGAGCCTGGCCGGCATCAAGCGCGTGTCCAAGCCCGGTCTCCGGGTGTACGCCAAGTCGGACGGGCTCCCGCGGGTGCTCGGTGGGCTGGGCGTGGCGATCATTTCGACGTCCCAGGGGCTGCTCACCGACCGGCAGGCCCGCAAGCGGAGCGTTGGCGGGGAAGTCCTCGCCTTCGTCTGGTAACGGGAGACAGGTAGAAATGTCGCGTATTGGACGTAAGTCGATCCCGGTGCCTGCCGGCGTCGACATCACGATCGAGGGCCAGACCGTCAAGGTCAAGGGTCCCAAGGGCGAGCTGTCGCACACCCTTGCCGAGCCGATCAAGGTCGAGCGGGCCGAGGACGGGCAGCTGAACGTCAACCGCCCGAACGACGAGCGCAAGGCCAAGGAACTGCACGGCCTGAGCCGTACCCTGGTCGCCAACATGATCGTCGGCGTCACCGAGGGCTACCGCAAGAGCCTGGAGATCGCCGGTACCGGTTACCGCGTCACGGCCAAGGGCAAGGACCTGGAGTTCGCGCTCGGGTTCTCGCACCCGGTGCTCGTGCCGGCGCCGGAGGGCATCACCTTCACGGTGGAGAAGCCGACCCTGTTCCACGTGGCCGGCATCGACAAGCAGCTCGTCGGTGAGGTAGCCGCCAACATCCGGAAGATCCGCCCGCCGGAGCCCTACAAGGGCAAGGGTGTGAAGTACCAGGGCGAGGTCATCCGCCGTAAGGCTGGAAAGGCAGGTAAGAAGTGAGCGCCACGCTGCTCAAGCGCCGCCGCGGCGTTGCCGCCAAGCGCGCCGTCGGGCGTGCGCGTCGGCACTTCCGGGTCCGCAAGAACATCAGCGGCACCGCCGAGCGTCCCCGCCTGGTCGTCACCCGCTCCCTGCGGCACATCGTCGCCCAGATCGTCGACGACACCAAGGGTCACACCCTGGCGTCGGCGTCGACCCTGGACGCTTCGCTGCGCGGTGCCGAGGGCGACAAGAGCGCCCTGGCCGGCAAGGTCGGTGCGCTGCTCGCCGAGCGGGCCAAGGCCGCCGGCGTCTCCAAGGTCGTCTTCGACCGCGGTGGCAACCGGTACGCGGGGCGAGTCGCCGCGCTGGCCGACGCCGCCCGCGAAGCCGGGCTCGAGTTCTAGAAACCCCGTCACGAGAGATAAGGAAGGCTGCTGATGCCAGGTCAACAGCGCCGTGGCGGCGGGTCCGGTGGCAACGAGGGTGGTCGCCGCGACAACCGCCGTGAGGGCGGCCGCGGAAACGCGCCCGTCGAGAAGACCCCGCACCTCGAGCGGGTCGTCGCGATCAACCGCGTCGCCAAGGTCGTGAAGGGTGGTCGTCGCTTCAGCTTCACCGCCCTGGTGATCGTGGGCGACGGCGACGGCACCGTCGGCGTGGGCTACGGAAAGGCCAAGGAGGTGCCCGCGGCCATCGCCAAGGGTGTCGAGGAGGCCAAGAAGCACTTCTTCAAGGTTCCGCGGATCGGCCAGTCGATCCCGCACCCGGTGACGGGTGAGGACGCGGCCGGTGTGGTGCTGCTCAAGCCGGCCTCGGCCGGTACGGGTGTCATCGCCGGTGGTCCGGTGCGTGCCGTGCTGGAGTGCGCGGGTATCCACGACGTGCTCTCCAAGAGCCTCGGGTCGTCGAACCCGATCAACATCGTGCACGCCACCGTGGCGGCGCTGAAGGGGCTCGAGTCCCCCGAGGCCGTCGCCGCCCGTCGTGGCCTGCCGGTGGAGGACGTCGCGCCGGCCGCCATGCTGGCGTCGCGGGCGGGGGTGGCTTCCTGATGGCTCGCCTGAAGGTCACCCAGCTCCGGTCCGAGATCGGGACCAAGAAGAACCAGCGTGACTCGCTGCGTTCGCTCGGTCTCAAGCGGATCAACGACGTGGTGGTCAAGGAGGACCGTCCGGAGATCCGCGGCATGATCTTCGCGGTCAACCACCTCGTGAAGGTCGAGGAGGTCGAGTAATGACGATCAAGGTCCACCACCTGCGCCCGGCGCCGGGGGCCAAGACCGCCAAGACCCGCGTGGGTCGTGGTGAGGGCTCCAAGGGCAAGACCGCCGGTCGCGGTACCAAGGGCTCGAAGGCCCGTAAGAACATCTCGGCGGCGTTCGAGGGTGGGCAGATGCCCATCCACATGCGCCTGCCGAAGATGAAGGGCTTCAAGAACAAGTTCAAGGTCGTCTTCCAGGTGGTCAACCTGGACCGGCTCGCCGAGCTCTTCCCGAACGGCGGCCAGGTCGGCCCGCTGGAGATGGTCGAGGCCGGCGCGGTCCGCAAGGGCCAGCCGATCAAGGTGCTCGGCACCGGCGACCTCGGAGGGGTGGCACTCCAGGTGTCGGCGCACGGTTTCAGCGCGTCGGCCAAGGAGAAGATCACCGCCGCCGGTGGCTCGGTCACCGAGCTGTAAGGCCGTACGTCCGCTCGACGCCCGCCCGGTTCCACCGGGCGGGCGTCGGCGTCTTCGGCGACCTCCGCGGTCGTACGAGCGGCGGCACGGGTGGCGCCGGTGGACGTACGGTGCCGGCCGCCGCGACCGCGTACGCCCGAAGTGGACGGGGTGGCTCGGACGACGGCGCGTGACCGGACCGGCGCCCTGCTGTGACATCGCCCACTGACCGCGATCGCCTCCGTGCGTGGCGGGCCGGGGTAGTGGTATCGGGCTCGGCGGGCCGTTGGTCGACGGGACGCGACTTCCCGGTCGCTGACCGCGTTCACCTGGCACATCGGCCCTCCGGAGGCGGTGTGCGGTCGGGCCGTGCAAGTGGGCGGGGGCTACGGTGGACGTCGACGTGCCGCACCCCAATCACGCTGGCAGACGGGGGTGCGGGCAACCCGTGGCGTGCCAGCCGACGAGACTGTTAAGGTGTCACCTCGGCGGCTTGGTCCTGTCGCCAGTCTGATGGCGCCCCTCGGTTCCTGGTAGCAGAGCCGGGCGGGCCTTCCGCGCAGGAGGATCCAGTTGTTGTCCGCCTTCATCAGTGCGTTCCGTACGCCTGACCTGCGCAAGAAGTTGCTGTTTACGGTAGGCATCATCGCCGTCTACCGGCTCGGTGCCACGCTGCCCAGCCCGGGTGTCTCCTACGGCAACGTGCAGAAGTGCCTGGACACCCTGGAGAACGGTTCCACGGGTGTCCTCAACCTGCTGAACCTGTTCTCCGGCGGCGCCCTGCTGCAGCTCTCGGTCTTCGCGCTGGGCATCATGCCCTACATCACCGCGTCGATCATCCTGCAGCTGCTCACCGTGGTCATTCCCCGGTTGGAGCAGCTCCGCAAGGAGGGCCAGGCCGGCCAGGCGAAGATCACGCAGTACACCCGCTACCTGACCCTCGGGCTCGGTGTCCTCCAGGCGTCGGCGTTCGTGGCGCTGGCCCGCTCCGGGCAGCTCTTCCAGAACCAGTGCGACCAGTTCCCGATCATCCCCACGGGGACCGGCATCCCGGACTGGCTGACGCTGACGATCCTGGTCATGACGATGACCGCCGGCACCGGCGTGGTCATGTGGCTCGGCGAGCTCATCACCGACCGCGGCGTGGGCAACGGCATGTCCGTCCTGATCTTCGCCTCGATCTCCGCCCGGCTCCCTGCCGAGGGCTGGCAGATCAAGCAGACCGGCGGCTGGGGCAAGTTCCTCCTCGTCATCGCGCTGGTCCTGGTCGTCATCACCGCGGTCACCTTCATCGAGCAGGCGCAGCGCCGGATCCCGGTGCAGTACGCCAAGCGGATGATCGGCCGGCGGATGTACGGCGGCACCTCGACCTACATCCCGCTGAAGGTCAACCAGGCGGGTGTCATCCCGGTCATCTTCGGTTCGTCGCTGCTCTACCTGCCGCAGCTGGCGCTCCAGTTCTTCGACCAGAACAACCCGGGCAAGACCCAGGCGTGGATCCAGAACAACCTGGTGGACCCGACCAGCCCGATCTACATCGTGGTCTACTTCCTGCTGATCATCTTCTTCACGTACTTCTACGTCTCGATCACGTTCAACCCGACCGAGGTCGCGGACAACATGAAGAAGTACGGCGGCTTCGTGCCGGGCATCCGCCCCGGCAAGCCGACCGCCGACTACCTCGACTTCATCCTCAGCCGGATCACCCTGCCGGGCGCTCTCTACCTGGGCCTCATCTCGATCCTGCCGAACTTCTTCTTCATCTGGCTGGACAGGCAGCAGTACCTGAACTTCCCGTTCGGCGGCACCGCTGTGCTGATCATGGTTGGCGTCGGCCTGGAGACCACCAAGCAGATCGAGAGCCAACTCATGCAGCGGAACTACGAAGGGTTCCTGCGGTAGATGAGACTCGTTCTGGTTGGCCCGCCGGGCGCGGGTAAGGGCACACAGGCGGAGTTCATCGCCGCGCACCTCGCGGTGCCGAAGATCTCGACCGGTGACATCTTCCGGTCGAACGTCTCGCAGGGCACCCCGCTGGGCGTCGAGGCGAAGCGCTACATGGACGCCGGCGAGCTGGTGCCCGACGAGGTCACCATCAATATGGTCCGGGACCGGCTCGCCGAGCCGGACGCCGGCGACGGCTTCCTCCTCGACGGGTTCCCGCGCACCACGCCGCAGGCCGCCGCGCTGGACAAGCTCCTTGCCGACCTGGGCACCGCCCTGGACCTGGTGCTGGAGCTGGTCGTCGACGACGACGAGGTGATCCGGCGGCTGTCCGGCCGGCGCACCTGCCGGGGCTGCGGGAAGATCTGGCACGTCGAGTTCGACGCGACCACCCGCGAGGGCGTCTGCGACCGCTGCGGAGCCGAGCTCTTCCAGCGCGACGACGACAAGCCGGAGACCATCGCCACCCGCCTGCGCGAGTACGCGGACAAGACCGCGCCGCTGGTGGACTACTACGGCGCCCAGGGCAAGCTGGTCGGCATCGACGCGACGGGGCCGGTGGAGGACGTCACGGTCCGGGCCATCGACGCCCTGCGGTCGTACGGCGGCTGACGCCCCGCCGGGCGGCGGCGGATAGAGTGCGAGGAGCGGGGTACGCGCGACGTGCCCCGCTCCTCGGTTTCGGGAACGAAAGGTAATCCCTCCATGCGCCGTCCCCAGCTGGACATCCAGCTGAAGACCCCTGACCAGATCGAGAAGATGCGCGCCGCCGGTCTCGTGGTCGCCGAGGCGCTGCGTCGGATGCGGGAGGCGGTCGCACCCGGGGTCAGCACCGCCGACCTGGACGCGATCGCCGAGTCGACGATCCGCGAGGCGGGGGCCGTTCCGTCGTTCAAGGGTTACCACGGCTTCCCCGCGTCAATCTGCTCCTCGGTCAACGAGCAGATCGTGCACGCCATCCCCTCGCCCGACCAGGTGCTGCGTGACGGCGACATCATCTCCATCGACTGCGGCGCGATCCTCGACGGTTGGCACGGGGACGCCGCTATCACCGTCGGCGTCGGTGACGTGGACCCGGCGCTGGTGAAGATGACCGAGGTCGCCGAGGACAGCATGTGGGCCGGCATCGCCGCCGCCGCCCGGGGCGCGGCCAGCGGCAAGGGCCGCCTCACCGACATCTCGCACGCGGTCGAGAAGGCGATCCGTGCGGGCGGGCGCTACGGCATCGTCGACGGCTACGGCGGCCACGGCATCGGCACCGAGATGCACCAGGACCCGCACGTGCTCAACCACGGCCGTCCGGGCAAGGGGCCCCGGCTGGTGCCGGGCATGGCGCTCGCCATCGAGCCGATGATCACGATGGGCTCGCCACGGACCGCGGAGCTGGCCGACGGTTGGACGGTGGTGACCCGGGACCGCTCGATGGCGGTGCACGTGGAGCACACGATGGCGCTGCTGCCGGACGGCGTGTGGGTGCTGACCGCCCCGGACGGTGGCCGGGCCCGCCTCGGCGACCTGGTCACCGCCCGCCAGCCCGCCGACTCACCGGCCCACTAGCGCCCCGGCTACCGCCTCCCGTCCCACCTCCTCGATCCGGGAGGGCGGGACGGATGCGCGCTCCTGAGGCGGGTGGTGTGGGGATGGCACCCTGGACGTATGGACGCGCGGGACGGGATGCGGGCCGCCGACGGGGACCGCCAGGTGGTTGCGGACCGGCTCCGGACGGCCGTCGACGAGGGCCGGCTGACCCTGCACGAGTACGACGAGCGCCTCCAACGGGCGTACGCGGCTCGGACGTACGCCGATCTCGACGGCCTGGTGGCCGACCTGCCGACGCCGTCGCCGCCCGGCGGTCGTGCGGGAGAGGTGGTGCCCGCCGGTGCGGACGCCTCGGCGCTCGCCGTGCCCGCCGGCGCGGTGCCGGGCCGGGTGGTGGACGGGACCGGCGGGGCGGTCACGGCGCGGTGGCTCCGTGACGTGTGGGAGCCGTACCTGAAGGCTGTCGGGATCGTCCTGGCCGTGTGGGCGGTGACGTCGGTACTGGCCGGTGAGCCGCTCTGGTTCTGGCCGGCCTGGGTGGCCGGGCCGTGGGGCGCGGTGCTCCTGGCCCGCAGCGTGGCCGGTATCACGTCGGGAAAGCCGCGGCGGTGGGCCGTGGAGGAGGAGCGACGCCGGCGGCGGCGGCGTGCCAAGCGGGCGCGCAAACGGGACCGGAAGGCCGCGAAGCGGGCGGCGGGCGAGGCCTGAGGGCGGCTCAGCGCCGGGGGAGCCGGTCCGCCGGTGCCCGATTTCCGACCCGCGCCGACGGGATCGGCGGTCGGTTTGGCGACGGCGCGCAGGCGGGCGTACACTTTCAGATCGGCGCACAGCGTCCACTCCGGCATGCCCACCCCGCGCTTCGGTGGGAGCCGGAGCCGCGGCTGGCGCGGATTACCTGATCTTGATCAGTCGATCCGTGTAAGACGTTGTGAGCCGTCCGGAGGAACCGACGTCAGGACAGCGGAGGACATGCCGAAAAAAGACGGAGCCATCGAGATCGAGGGCCGGGTCATCGAGCCCCTGCCGAACGCCATGTTCCGGGTGGAGCTCGCGAACGGTCACAAGGTGCTGGCTCACATCAGCGGCAAGATGCGGCAGCACTACATCCGTATCCTGCCGGAGGACCGGGTCGTCGTCGAACTTTCGCCGTACGACCTGACCCGAGGGCGCATCGTCTACCGCTACAAGTAAGCCTGACGACGGCCGGGTGAGTCCCGTGTCCGTCTTCGTCGTCCGGTCGTCGCGGTCGTCGCGTCACCGGGCCAGATGGGAAGTAAGGCAACCGTGAAGGTCAAGCCGAGCGTCAAGCGGATCTGCAACAAGTGCCGGGTGATTCGCCGGCACGGCCGGGTCATGGTCATCTGCACCGACCCGCGCCACAAGCAGCGCCAGGGCTGAACGTCGCGACCGACCGTGCGAACGGTCGGTCGGGCAGGTCCGGGCCGCAGATCCACACAACACAGCACATGCTCGTTCCAGCCGCGAGCGGTACGCAGCGCGTACCCCATCGTGGTTGACCCCCGGTCGGAGGCCGGGGCCCGCTCGGGCAACGACCACTCCCGGTCGCCGGCGCCAACGGCGTCGGAAGGACAGGGACGGTCGGTAGCGGGGTGGAACGGGTCCACACCTCCGCCACACATCACGAGGAGTACGCCCGCACATGGCACGTCTAGCTGGCGTCGACCTCCCCCGCGAAAAGCGGATGGAGATCGCGCTCACCTACATCTTCGGCGTGGGTCGCACCCGCGCCCTGGAGACGCTCACCGCTACCGGCATCTCGCCGGACAAGCGCGTTCGGGACCTCACGGATGAGGAGCTGGTCCAGCTCCGCACCCACATCGAGGGCAACTACAAGGTTGAAGGCGACCTGCGCCGCGAGGTCGCCGCTGACATCCGCCGCAAGGTCGAGATCGGCTGCTACGCCGGCATCCGGCACCGCCGGGGCCTGCCCGTGCGTGGCCAGCGGACCAAGACCAACGCGCGGACCCGCAAGGGCCCGAAGCGGACCGTCGCCGGCAAGAAGAAGCCCGGCAAGAAGTAACTAGGAGCGCACAGACTTATGCCACCGAAGGCTCGTGCCGGAGCCGCCGTCAAGAAGGTCCGGCGCAAGGAACGCAAGAACGTCGCCCACGGGCAGGCGCACATCAAGAGCACCTTCAACAACACCATCGTGTCCATCACGGACCCGACCGGTGCGGTCATCTCCTGGGCGTCTTCCGGCCAGGTTGGCTTCAAGGGCTCCCGCAAGTCGACCCCGTTCGCCGCGCAGCTCGCCGCCGAGGCCGCCGCGCGTCGCGCGATGGAGCACGGCATGCGCAAGGTCGACGTGTTCGTCAAGGGCCCCGGCTCCGGCCGGGAGACCGCCATCCGTTCGCTGCAGGCCGCGGGCCTCGAGGTCGGGCAGATCTCCGACGTCACCCCGCAGCCGCACAACGGGTGCCGTCCGCCGAAGCGTCGCCGGGTCTGAGAGGTTAGAGAGAGATGGCTCGTTACACCGGTGCTGACTGCCGCCGTTGCCGGCGGGAGAAGATGAAGCTGTTCCTCAAGGGCAGCAAGTGCGATGGTCCGAAGTGCCCGTTCGAGTCCCGGCCGTTCCCGCCCGGGCAGCACGGCCGCGGCCGCACGAAGGAGACGGAGTACCTGCTCCAGCTCCGTGAGAAGCAGAAGGCCCGTCGTGTCTACGGCGTGCTGGAGAAGCAGTTCCGCGGCTACTACGAAGAGGCCGTGGGCAAGAAGGCCAAGACCGGCGAGGTTCTCCTGCAGATCCTCGAGTCGCGGCTGGACAACGTGGTCTACCGGGCCGGCTACGCCAGCTCGCGCGACCAGGCCCGCCAGCTGGTCAAGCACGGTCACTTCACGGTGAACGGCAAGAAGGTCGACATCCCGTCGTACCGCGTCAAGGAGCACGACATCATCGAGGTCCGGGGCAAGAGCAAGGAGCTCACCCCGTTCGTGGTGGCGCAGGCTCAGGCCGGTTCGCGTTCGGTGCCGGCCTGGCTCGAGGCGATCCCCAGCCAGATGAAGATCCTCGTGCACTCGCTCCCGGCCCGCCAGGTGATCGACACCCAGGTCCAGGAGCAGCTGATCGTCGAGCTCTACTCCAAGTAAGGGCTCGTTGCGGTGGCTCGCCCCTCGCGGGGCGGGCCACCGGAACAGTTTGTGTCGTGGGCGTCATATAGCGGGCGTCCCGGAAGAGAAGAGAAGAAATGCTCATCAGCCAGCGACCGTCTCTCTCCGAAGAGTCGATCAACGAGACCCGCTCCCGGTTCACCATCGAGCCGCTGGAGCCGGGCTTCGGCTACACCCTGGGCAACTCGCTGCGGCGTACGCTGCTGTCGTCGATCCCGGGTGCGGCGGTCACCTCGATCAAGATCGACGGTGTCCTGCACGAGTTCACCACGATCCCCGGTGTCAAGGAGGACGTGGTCGAACTCGTCATGAACATCAAGGAGCTCTGCGTCAGCTCCGAGCACGACGAGCCGGTCAGCATGTACCTGCGCAAGCAGGGTCCGGGCGACGTGACGGCGGGCGACATCCAGCCGCCGGCCGGCGTCTCGGTGCACAACCCGGACCTCAAGCTCGCCACCCTCAACGGCAAGGGCCGGCTCGACATGGAGCTGACCGTCGAGCGGGGTCGCGGCTACGTGACGGCGGCGCAGAACAAGCAGGCCGGCGCCGAGATCGGCCGGATCCCGGTCGACTCGATCTACTCGCCGGTGCTCAAGGTGACCTACCGCGTCGAGGCGACCCGTGTCGAGCAGCGGACCGACTTCGACCGGCTGATCATCGACGTCGAGACCAAGGCGTCGATGGGCCCGCGTACGGCGCTGGCCTCGGCCGGTTCGACGCTGGTCGAGCTGTTCGGGCTGGCCCGGGAGCTGGACGAGACCGCCGAGGGCATCGACATCGGGCCGTCCCCGCAGGACGCCCAGCTGGCCGCCGACCTGGCGCTGCCGATCGAGGAGCTGGACCTGACCGTCCGCTCCTACAACTGCCTCAAGCGCGAGGGCATCAACTCCGTTGGTGAGCTCATCGGGCGCACCGAGGCCGACCTCCTCGACATCCGCAACTTCGGTCAGAAGTCGATCGACGAGGTCAAGATGAAGCTCGCCGGGATGGGTCTGGGGCTGAAGGACTCGGCCCCGAACTTCGACCCGGCGCACGTCGTGGACGCCTTCGGTGAGGCCGACTACGACAGCGACGACTACCGCGAGACCGAGCAGCTGTAAGCGCGGCTGAGGATTAACGAGGAGCACCGAGAATGCCCACGCCCACCAAGGGTCCCCGCCTCGGCGGCAGCCCGGCGCACGAGCGGCTGATGCTGGCCAACCTTGCCACCGCGCTGTTCCAGCACGGCAAGATCCAGACCACCGAGACCAAGGCCCGGCGGCTGCGTCCGCTCGCGGAGCAGCTCATCACCAAGGCCAAGCGCGGCGACCTCGCCGCACGTCGGCGGGTGCTGGGCGTCGTCAAGGACAAGGACGTGGTCTACGCCCTGTTCGACCAGATCGCCCCGCGGTACTCCAACCGCAACGGCGGCTACACGCGGATCGTGAAGACCGGCCCGCGCAAGGGTGACGCCGCCCCGATGGCGATCATCGAGCTGGTCGAGGAGCTGCAGGTCGCGGCGCCGAAGGCGAACAAGAAGACCGCGGCCCGCAAGGCCGCGCAGCAGGACAAGGTCGAGGCGCTCGCCCCCGAGGACGAGGCCCCGCAGTCGAAGCCGGCGGACGACCAGGACGCCGAGGCGCCCGTCTCGGCCTCCGGCGACACCGCCGCCGCCCGCGAGGACAGCGACGAGGCCAGCGAGAACGACAAGGCCTGAGCCAGGCCACGATCGGGCCCGGCACCCCTTCAGGGGTGCCGGGCCCGACCCGTCAGGAGGTACGAGTGGACGAGCGCACCCGGCTCCGGCTGGACGTCTCCTACGACGGCACGGACTTCTCCGGCTGGGCCGCCCAGCCCACCCGTCGTACGGTCGCCGGGGTGATCGTCCAGACCCTCGACCTGGTGCTCGGGGCGGGGACCGCGACCGGCCTGACCGTGGCCGGGCGTACCGACGCGGGGGTGCACGCCAGCGGGCAGGTGTGCCATGTGGACCTGCCGGCCGCCGTGTGGCGGGAGCACGAGGGGCGGCTGCTGCGCCGGCTGGCCCGGCTGCTCCCGACCGACGTGCGGATCCGGGCGATGGCCGACGTGCCCGCCGACTTCGACGCCCGGTTCTCGGCCACCTTCCGCCGCTACGAGTACCGGGTGACCGACGCCCCCTGGGGCGCCGAGCCGCTGCGCCGGCGCGACACCCTCGCCTGGTCGAAGGCGCTCGACCTGGACGCGCTCAACGCCGCCGCGGCGGGCCTGGTGGGGGAGCGCGACTTCGCCGCGTACTGCCGGCGCAAGGAGAACGCCACCACCCTGCGCGAGGTGACCCGGCTGGACTGGCGGCGCGACCCCGACGGCATCCTCGTCGCCACCGTGCAGGCCGACGCCTTCTGCCAGGCGATGGTGCGCAGCCTCGTCGGCGCGATGCTGGTGGCCGGCGACGGCCGGCGCCCGGTCGACTGGCCGGGCAGCCTGCTCACGCGTCGGGAGCGGTCCAGCGAGGTGACCGTCGCGCCGGCGCACGGGCTGACCCTGGTGGCGGTCGGCTACCCGGACGACCCGGCCGGGTACGCCCGCCGCGCCGAGCTGACCCGCCGGCTGCGCGTACCCGTCGAGGGCTGAGACGACACCGCGGGTGCGGGCCGTCCGGCCCGCACCCGCACCCCCGATGTGTCCTCCTCAGTCGCCGGCGGACTCGCCCTCCTGGGAACCGGTGGCCTCCTCGGTCGGCTGGACGGTCGTCCCGCCTGCCGCGCGACGCTCCAGTACGCCCTGGTTGAGGTGCAGCTCGATCATGTCGAAGAGGACCTCCCGGACGGCGGTGTCGCCGGACCGGATGGTCTCGCCGTCGACGCGGGCCACCAGGGCGTACGCGAGGTAGTGGCCGCGTACCTGCCAGCCGACGCGGGCCGGTGCCGTGCCGATCGCCTCGGTCTCCTCGTCGGCCACCATGCCGCGGAAACGGCCCTGCCGATCGTCGAGGATCTGGCGGATCCGGTCGCGGGCGCGCTCGGCGCTGGCCCGGTCCGTCAGGTTGAACAGGCCCGTGGTGACCAGGTGCTCGCCGTCCGGGGAGCGCAGGGTCGCCCGGACCACCTGGTTGCAGCCCAGCCGGACGAGCAGCTCGGCGACCTCCCCGGTGGCGGCAACCGCGCAGCTGCCGCCGGAGTGCGTCTTGAGCACCCGGTACGGGGCCTCGCCGTCGCCGGGTACGAGCTGCTGGCCGGGGAAGACCTCCTTGGCGGTCAGCGGGGCCTGGTCGGTGTCCCGGGAGTCGAGGTCCTGCCGGTCGGGTTCGGTCGAGCCCGCCGCGGCGGGCTGCTCGGTCGGCGTGGTCCGCGGGTCGGTGTCCCGCTCGTTGACCAGTGCGGCGGCCCCGAGGCCGCAGAGGGCGAGCAGGACCAGCACCGCCGCACCACCGACGACCACCTGCCACATCCGGCCGCCGCCGCTGCGCGCGGGGGGCTCCATCGGTACGGCCGAGGCGTACACGGGGGTGCGGGGCGGCTGCTCCGGGGGCGGGCTGGACACCGGCGCCGGCTCGGCGGGCGGCAGCGCCGTCCGCGTGGTCCGGGGGAGCGACGGCGTGGGGAAGCGGGACGGCGACGGGCCGGCCGGAGGCTGGGGACCGGCGCTGGGCACCGACGGCCCGGACGCGTCGTCCGGGTACTCCAGGAATGCGTCCTCATCGGACTCGTACCGATACACCATGCCGCCCAGAGTAGGGGGCAATGTCCCTTTAGTTGGTAAAAAGGGGAAATTGTGGTGACGGTGGTGACGGTTCGTGCTGACCGCCACCACCCGTGCCGGCCGCCCCCGTGGTGCCTGCGAGAATCGCCGGGTGACCGGCGACCACTACTTCACCGCTGAACCCGCGACCACCGCCCACCCTCGCGAGGTCGAGTTCACCGTCGCCGGCCGCGACTACACGCTCACCTCCTCCGGCGGGGTGTTCTCCGCCACGCGGCTCGACCCGGGCACCGCCGTCCTGCTCCGCAAGGCAGAGCTGCCGTCCGCCGGCACCACCGGCGACCTGCTCGACATCGGCTGCGGCTTCGGACCCATCACCTGCGTGCTCGCGACGTGCGCGCCGTCCGCGACGGTCTGGGCGGTCGACGTCAACGAACGGGCCCGCCAGCTGACCGCCGCCAACGCGGCCCGGATCGACGCGGCCGAGCGGGTGCGCGTGGCCGCGCCGGACGATCTGCCGGCGGACGTCACCTTCGCCCAGATCTGGTCCAACCCGCCGATCCGGATCGGCAAGGAGGAGCTGCACCAGCTGCTGTCGCGCTGGCTGCCCCGACTCGCCCCGGACGGGGTCGCCTGGCTGGTCGTCGCCCGGCACCTCGGCGGCGACTCCCTGCACCGCTGGCTGGTCGACTCCGGCTGGCAGGTCGAGCGCCACTCCAGCCAGAAGGGCTTCCGGGTGCTGCGCGTCACCCGGTAAATGGCTGGGCCGCCCGGCGGCGGCTCGGGCAGGATGCCGGCGTGGGATACGTGGACGTGGCAGGGGTCGGGCACATCCTGCCCGACGGCCGGGAACTCTTCACCGACGTGTCGTTCCGGGTCGGCGAGGGGGCCAAGGTCGCGCTGGTCGGGCCGAACGGCGCCGGCAAGACGACGCTGCTGCGCATGGTGGCCGGTGACCTGGCGGTGAAGACCGGCACGATCGCGCGTACCGGTGGGCTCGGCGTCATGCGCCAGTTCATCGGCATGATCGGCGACGAGTCCACCCTCGCCGACCTCGCGCTCTCGCTCGCCCCACCGGCGCTGCGCGCCGCCGGGCGTCGGCTCGCCGAGACCGAGGCGGCCATGCGGGCGGCCGAGGTGCGCGGCAAGTACAGCACCGCCGCCGGCAAGGCCCAGCTGGCGTACGCGGACGCGCTGGCCGCCTGGGGCGAGACCGGCGGGTACGACGCGGAGGTGCTCTTCGACACCGTCTCCACGATCGTGCTCGGGCTGCCCTGGGACGCCGCGCGGGAACGGCCCGTGCGCACCCTCTCCGGCGGCCAGCAGAAGCGCTTCGCCCTGGAACTGCTGCTGCGCGGCCCCGACGAGGTGCTGCTCCTCGACGAGCCGGACAACTTCCTCGACGTCCCCGGCAAGCGCTGGCTGGAGGCGCGGCTGCGGGAGTCCGGCAAGTCGGTGCTCTACGTCTCGCACGACCGGGAACTGCTGTCGCACACCGCCGACCGGGTCGTCGCCGTCGAGGGCGGCAGCGCCTGGGTGCACCCCGGCGGCTTCGCCAGTTGGCACGCGGCCCGGGTCGCTCGCCACGACCGCCTCGACGAGCTGCGCAAACGGTGGGACGAGGAGCACCAGAAGCTGCGCGAGCTGATGCTGATGTACAAGCAGAAGGCCGCGTACAACTCCGGGATGGCCTCGCGCTACCAGGCCGCGCAGACGCGGCTGCGCAAGTTCGAGGAGGCCGGGCCCCCGCCCGAGCCCCCGAAGGACCAGGACATCCGGATGCAGCTCGCGGGCGGGCGCACCGGCAAGCGCGCCGTGATGTGCGAGCAACTCGAACTCGACAACCTCACCTACCCCTTCAACCTGGAGATCTGGTACGGCGACCGGGTCGCGGTGCTCGGCGCCAACGGGACGGGAAAGTCCCACTTCCTGCGCCTGTTGGCCCGGGGCGGCACCGACCCGGACCCCGCCAACGGGCCGGTCGACGGCGCCGAGAAGCTCGCCCCGGTCAAGCACGACGGGGTGGCCCGGCTCGGTGCCCGCGTCCGCCCCGGTCACTTCTCCCAGACCCACGACCGGCCGGAGCTGATGGACCGGACGCTGGTCGAGATCCTCTGGCGGGGCGACGAACACCGCGCCGGCATGGACCGGCACGCGGCGATGGCGGCGCTGTCCCGGTACGAGCTGGCCGGGCAGGGCGACCAGCGCTTCGGGACCCTCTCCGGCGGGCAGCAGGCGCGGTTCCTCGTACTCCTGCTGGAGCTGTCAGGGGCGACGCTGCTGTTGCTCGACGAACCCACCGACAACCTCGACCTGGCCAGCGCGGAGGCCCTGGAGACGGGCCTCGCGGCCTTCGCCGGGACGGTCGTCGCGGTGACCCACGACCGCTGGTTCACCCGCTCCTTCGACCGTTTCATCCTGTTCGGCGGGGACGGTGAGGTGGTGGAGACCCCCGAGCCGGTCTGGGACGTGCGGTGATCCCCGCCGACCTGCCCGAGCGCCTGTGCGCGGTCGGCGGCGTGGTCGCGGTGGCGCTCGGTGGCAGCCGTGGCCGGGGCGAGCACCGGCCCGACTCCGACTGGGACCTCGGCCTCTACTACCGCGGCCCGCTCGACCTGCCGGCGCTGCGGACGCTCGCGGCGTCGGTCGCCGACGACCCCGACGCCACGGTCGGCGAGCCCGGCGGCTGGGGCCCGTGGGTGGACGGAGGCGGCTGGCTCCGGATCGGCGGAGTCGCCGTCGACTGGATCTACCGCGACCTCGACCGGGTGCACCAGGTCTGGGCCGACTGCCGGGCCGGCCGGTACGAGGTGGGCGTGCAGCCGGGACACCCGCTCGGGTTCTACTCCCACGTGTACGCGGGAGAGGTGGCCCGGTGCCGGATCCTGGCCGACCCGACCGGTGAGCTGACGGCGCTGCGCGCCGAGACGTCGACGTA
Source organism: Micromonospora sp. NPDC049497 (assembly GCF_044465805.1). Classification (NCBI taxonomy): domain Bacteria; kingdom Bacillati; phylum Actinomycetota; class Actinomycetes; order Micromonosporales; family Micromonosporaceae; genus Micromonospora; species Micromonospora sp. NPDC049497. Next base: position 147,919 of record NZ_JBITMC010000001.1, read on the forward strand.
CCCGCCGGAGTTGGCCGCCGCCCTCGCCGCCGGCGGGTGGGAGGTGGACCTCCTGCTCGCGGGCGCCGCCAAGGCGGTCCCGGCGGGCGACAGCGGGTACGTCGCGGGTTGCCTGTTCCGGGTCGTCGGAGTGCTCGTCCAGGTGCTGCATGCCCGCGCCGGACGGTGGCTGCTCAACGAGAAGAGGATGATCGCGTCGGCGGGCCGGCTGCCGGGCGCACCGCCGCAGTTCGCGGACCGCGCGCAGGCGCTGCTCGGCGCGGTCGGCCGCACCCCGCAGGAGTTGGCCGCGACGATGGCCGCCGGGCGGGCGCTCGCGGCCGAGGTGCTCGGCTGACCCGTTCCGCTTCCGCCGGCGGGCATAGGGTGGATCTCGTGACTGAGATGACGTACCGCCGGCTGGGCGACTCCGGGCTCGTGGTGTCCGTGGTCGGCATCGGCTGCAACAACTTCGGCCGGAAGCTCGACCTCGACGGCACCCGGGCGGTGGTCGACGCCGCCCTCGACGCCGGCATCACCTTCTTCGACACCGCCGACATCTACGGCGAACCGCAGGGCGGCTCCGAGGAGCTACTCGGTCAGGCGCTGAAGGGCCGCCGCGACGACGTGGTGGTGGCCACCAAGTTCGGCATGGACATGCACGGCCTCAACGGGCCGGACTTCGGCGCCCGGGGTGCCCGGCGCTACATCGCCCGGGCGGTGGAGGCGTCGCTGCGCCGGCTCGGCACCGACCACATCGACCTGTACCAGATGCACGAGCCCGACCCGGACACCCCGATCGACGAGACCCTCGCCGCCCTGGACGACCTGGTCCGCGCCGGCAAGGTGCGCTACCTGGGCAACTCCAACTTCGCCGGCTGGCAGATCGCCGACGCCGACTGGACCGCGTCGTCCCACGGCCGGACCCGGTTCATCTCCGCGCAGAACCACTACTCGCTGCTGGAGCGGGGCGTGGAGGCCGAGGTCGTCCCGGCCTGCGAGCGCTTCGGCCTCGGCATGCTGCCGTTCTTCCCGCTGGCCAACGGGCTGCTCACCGGCAAGTACCGCCGGGACCAGGCACCGCCCGCCGGCAGCCGCCTCGCCGGTGGCGGCCGGTACGCGGCCCGTCTCGCCGCCGCCGACTGGGACACCATCGAGGCGATCGAGGCGTACGCGAAGGAGCGGGGCCTGTCGATGCTCCAGGTGGCGATCGGCGGGCTGGCCGCCCAGCCGGCCGTGACGTCGGTGATCGCCGGCGCCACCAACCCCGAGCAGGTACGCGCCAACGCGGCAGCCGGTTCCTGGCAGCCCACCGACGAGGACCTGACGGCCCTCCGGGACGTGCTCGACCGGTAGGGGTGTGTGCCGCCGTCCGCCGTCCGCCGTCCGCCGTTGGGCGGCTGGCGGTTGGGGGCTGCGCTGCCGTGGCCGGTGCCCGGTTGGCCGCCCCGGTTGGGGCGCGCCCCGGTCGGCCGCCCCGGTCGGCCGCCCCGGTCGGCCGCCCCGGTCGGCCGCCCCGGTCGGCCGCAGCCGGGGCTGAGGGCCCGCGCGCTGCGCGTCGAGCATCGGTGAGTGGAACGCCATGTACCTCATCGGGGTACGGAGACAGCAATGGTGTTCCACTCACGGCGGGCGGCGCGGCGCGGGCGGCGCAGGCGGCGCGGCGCGGGCGGCGCGGGGCGGGCCGACGGGCAGCGCCGCGCGCGGGCGTCGGACGGGCGGCGCGGGCAGCACGTAGACGTGGCGCGTGGTGGTCAGTGCCGGCCGAGCCGGCGCTCGCGGAGCGCGCCGGTGACGAGCGCGATGGTACGAGCGGGGTGTCGGAGGACGTCGTCGGCGGTGAAGCGGAGGACGAGCCATCCGGCGGCCCGCAGGGCGTTCAACCGGGCGACGTCCTGGCGGAAGTGGGCCCGCTCGCGGTGGTGGTCGCCGTCGTACTCGACCGCGACGCGCAGGGCGGGCCAGGCCAGGTCGACCCGGCCGACGAAACGTCCCCGGGTGTCCAGCACGTCGTGCTGGGCGACCATCGGGCCGAGACCGGCGTCGAGCAGGAGCAGCCGCAGCCGGGTCTCCATGGGGGACTCGCTGAGCGGCTCGGCCAGCGCCAGCACCCGCCGGAACTGCGGCATCCCCGGCCAACCCGCACGCCGCACCGCGTAGTCGGCCAGCGCCGGCAGCTTCACCACCCTCCGGCGCAACAGCGCGTCCACGGCCACCACCGCCTCGACCAACGGTGGCTGCCGGCCCAGGTCGAACGCGGTCCGCAGGGGCGTCGTGACCGGCAGGCCGCCGAAGCGGGTACGGTCGTCCTCCGGCAGGGGCGAGCGCACGACCGACAGGCGCGGGTGTGGGCGCATCCGGACCGACCTTGGAAGCAGCACACTGACCGGCGCGTTCCGGCCCAACAGGTCGGTGCCCCACAGGTAGAGGGCGCTGCGGCCGGCGATCGTCCCGCCCAAGGGAAGCGCCAGCGCCAGCGCGTCACACCACATGCGGTGGTCGGTCTCCCGGTAGCCGTCGGCGTGCACGTAGACGTCGGGTAAGAGCTTGTGCCACGTCGATCCCCGCAGCATCGCCCAGGTCACCAGCCCCTCGGCGACGGCGGCGCTGCCCCGGAACGGCAGGAACGCGAGGCGGCGCGGAACCCGGGCGACGGAGGGCATCCGGACAGCATGGCGTGACGGGACGCTCACCCGCCGCCCCGACCGTCGGCTTCGGACGGTCGGTGGGAAATCCGTACCCCCGCCCTTGGCGGATCGGAGGATCCGTCGTACGGTGACAGCCGCAAGTGACCCACGGGAGCCCGGTGTACCGGGCTGAGAGGGGGGCTGTGAGCCCCCGACCGTCGAACCTGATCCGGGTAATGCCGGCGCAGGGAGGAGTGTTGCCGTGTCGTCCCTGGGACGCCTGCACCTGATCACCGACACCCGACCCGGACGGGACCCGCTCGCCGTGCTGCGGGCCGCCCTGCCGGTGGCCCGCGGCGAACTGGTCGTCCAGGTCCGGGTCGGCGACGACGCCACCGACCGGGAGGCGTACGACCTGGCCCGCCGGGTGGTGGCGCTCTGCGCCCGCCACGACGCGACCTGCCTGGTCAACGACCGCCTGCACGTGGCCCTGGCGGTCGGCGCCGCCGGTGGGCACGTCGGCGCCCACGACCTGCCGGTCGGCGCGGCCCGGCGGGTGCTCGGCTCGACCGCCGTGCTCGGCGCGACCGCCCGCGAGCCGGGGGCCGCCGCCGAAGCGGTCGCCGCCGGGGCGAGCTACCTCGGGGTGGGGCCTTTCCGGCCCACCCGGACCAAGGACGGACTGCCGCCGGCGATCGGTGTGGGCGGCGTGCGTGCCGTCGCCGAGGCGGTCACCGTGCCGGTGGTCGCCATCGGCGGTGTGACGGCGGCGGACGTCCGCGCGCTGCGGGCCGCCGGCGCGTACGGGGTGGCGGTGGTCGGCGCGCTCTCCGGAGCCGCCGACCCCGCCCGCGCCACCACCGAGCTGCTGGGTGCACTGACGTGTTAAGCGGGGGCCCTTCCTCTACCGGAGGCGTTAAGAAGGGGCCCTTCCTTGCACCGGATGTGGCGGTGGTGGGGGCGGGACCGGTCGGGCTGGCGATCGCCTGGCGGTGTGCCTCACGAGGGCTGCGCGTCGTCGTGCACGATCCCGCGCCGGGCTCCGGGGCGTCGCACGTGGCCGCCGGGATGCTCGCGCCGGTGGCCGAGGCGTACTTCGGTGAGCACGAGCTGACCGGCCTGCTCACCGCCTCCGCCGCCCGCTGGCCGGCGTTCGCCGCCGAGCTGACCGAGGCGACCGGCGCCGACCTGGGCTACCGCACCGAGGGCACCCTGCTGGTCGGGCTCACCGCCGACGACCTGGCGGAGGCGCGGCGGCTGTGGGCGTACCAGCAGGGGCTCGGACTGCCGGTGACGCCGCTGCGCCCCTCGGAGCTGCGGGACCGCGAGCCGGCGCTCGCCCCCCGGGTGCGCGGCGGCGCGCTCGCCGGCACCGACCATCAGGTCGACCCGCGCCGTCTGGTGCCGGCGCTGCGTACCGCCGCCGAGCGGGCCGGGGCGACGCTCACGGCCACGGCCGTCGAGCGGGTGTCCGACCTGGACGCTCGCGTCACCGTGGTCGCCGCCGGCTGCGGCGCCGCGTCGCTCACCGGGCTGCCGATCCGCCCGGTGAAGGGTCAGGTGCTCCGGCTCCGCGCGCCCGGCGGCGTCGCGCCGGGCTTCCGGCACGTCATCCGGGGGTACGCCGACGGCGAGCACGTCTACCTCGTCCCGCGCGTCGACGGGGAGGTGGTGGTCGGGGCGACCGTCGAGGAGCGCACCGACACCACGGTCACCGTCGGGGCGGTGCTGCGCCTGCTCCGCGCCGCCGTGGACCTGTTACCGGAGCTGGCCGAGTACGACCTGGTCGAGGCGGTCGCCGGGCTGCGCCCCGGCACACCGGACAACGCCCCGATCATCGGCCCGCTGCCCGGGCGGCCCGACGTGGTGGCCGCGACCGGGCACCACCGCCACGGCATCGTGCTCACCCCCGTCACCGCCGACCTGATCGCCGACCTGATCACCACCGGGGTGGCCAACCCGCTGCTGGCCCCGTTCACCCCGGACCGGTTCACCACCGAGGAGGGACACCCGTGGAACTGACCGTGAACGGCGCCGGCCGGACCCTGCCCGGCGGCTCTACCGTGGCGGACCTGGTCCGTGTCGTCACCGACCAGCAGCGCGGCCTCGCGGTCGCCGTGAACGGCGAGGTGGTGCCCCGGACCGGCTGGCCGGCGACCGTGCTGCACGACGGCGACCGCGTCGAGGTGCTCAGCGCCGCCCAGGGCGGGTGAGCGCGGTGACCCTGGACCTCGGCGGCGTCCCGTTCACGTCGCGCCTCATCCTCGGCACCGGTGGGGCCGCCAACCTGCACGTCCTGGAGCAGGCGATCCGGGCCTCCGGCACCGAACTGGTCACCCTCGCCCTGCGTCGCGTCGACACCGCCCCCGGCACCGCCGGCGGGCTGCTCGACCTGCTGGACCGCTGCGGCGTACGCCTGCTGCCGAACACGGCCGGCTGCTACACGGCGGGGGAGGCCGTCAAGGTCGCCCACCTGGCGCGGGAGGCGTTCGGCACCGACTGGGTCAAGCTGGAGGTGATCGGCGACGAGCGGACGTTGCTGCCCGACGGGGTGGAGTTGCTGCGCGCCGCCGAGGACCTCGTCGCGGACGGTTTCACGGTGCTGCCGTACACGTCCGACGACCCGATCCTGGCCCGCCGGCTGGCCGACGTCGGCTGCGCCGCGGTCATGCCGGCCGGCGCGCCGATCGGCTCCGGGCTGGGTGTGAGCAACCCGCACCACATCCGGTTGATCCGGCAGAGCGTCGACGTGCCGGTGATCCTGGACGCGGGCATCGGCACCGCCTCCGACGCGGCGCTCGCCATGGAACTCGGCTGCGACGCGGTGCTGCTCGCCAGTGCGGTGACCCGGGCCGCCGACCCGGTGGCGATGGCCACCGCGATGCGGTACGCGGTCGAGGCCGGCCGCCTCGCGTACGGTGCCGGGCGGATCGAGCGCCGCTTCCACGCCCTCGCGTCCACACCGGACCAGGGAAGGCCGGAGCTGTGACGGCGTCGTCCCGGCTCGACCCGCGCCCCGGCTCCGTCTCCTCCCGCCGTCCCTCCGGGGTCGTCGTGTTGACCGATCGGCGGGTGGCGCGCCGGCCGCTCGTCGAGGTGGTGGCGGCGGCTGTCGCCGGGGGAGTGCGGTGGGTGGTGCTGCGCGAGAAGGACCTGCCCCGGGTCGAGCGGGCCGCCCTCGCCGCCGACCTACGGGCGATCCTCGCCGAGGCGGGCGGCACGCTGGTCGTCGCCGGGCCGGACCCGCTGGACTCCGACGCCGTGCACCTGCCCGCCGCCGGCCCGTACCCACCGCCACGCCTCGGCCTGGTCGGCCGTTCCTGCCACGACGAGGCGGAACTGGCCCGGCTCACCACCGAGGACTACGCGACCCTCTCGCCGGTCTACCCGACGACGACCAAACCCGGGTACGGCCCACCCCTGCGTCCGACGGGACTCGCCGACCTGATCCGGGTCAGCCCGGTCCCGGTCCTGGCCCTGGGTGGCGTCGAGTCCCCCGATCAGGTGCGGGAGTGCGTCGCGGCCGGGGCGGTCGGCGTGGCGGTCCTCGGCGCGATCATGCGGGCCGGGGACCCCGCCGAGGCGGCCGCCACGTTGCGGGCCGCCGCCACGTTGCCGGCCGCCGCCACGGTGCGGGCCGCCACCGCGACCAACGAGGGGGACCAGTGACACCCACGACCGTGCTCACCATCGCCGGCTCGGACTCCGGCGCGGGCGCCGGCATCCAGGCCGACCTCAAGGTCTTCGCCGCCCTCGGGGCGTACGGGACCAGCGTGCTCACCGCCGTGACCGCGCAGAACACCCGGGGCGTGGACGCCGTGCTGCCGTTGCCTCCGCGTACGGTGACCGACCAGCTCGACAGCGTGCTCGTCGACTTCACCGTCCGGGCGGTCAAGACCGGCATGCTGGGCAGCCCCGCCGTCGCGGACGCGGTGGCCGAGGCGGCGAAGGACGGGCGGCTGCCCCATCTCGTCGTCGACCCGGTGCTCGTCGCCACCAGCGGGCACACGCTGGGCGTCGTGGAGGCGGTGGAGCGGCTCCTCCCGTACGCGGAGGTGGCGACGCCGAACTGTGCGGAGGCCGCGGCCCTCACCGGACGCCCGGTGACCACGGTCGAGGAGATGGTGACCGCCGCGGAGGCCCTCGCCGCGGGCGGGCCGGCGTTCGTGGTGGTCACCGGCGGCGACGTGGATGCCGACGGCGAGGCGGTCGACGTGCTGCGCGGCGGCGGCACGACCACGGTGCTCCGCGCGCCCCGGGTGCCGACCCGGCACAACCACGGCACGGGGTGCTCGTTCTCGGCGGCGGTCGCTGTCCGGCTGGCGCTGGGCGATCCGGTTCCGGCCGCCGTCGCCACCGCAAAGGAGTACGTCACCCGGGCGCTGACCGGCGCCCGGGACTGGGAGTTGGGCGCGGGACGCGGCCCTCTGGACCACTTCGGCTGGTCCGCTTGAGCGACAGGGAGGCTGTCATGCAGGCACGTCGCAAGGTTTACGTGGAGGGGTCGCGGCCCGACGTCCGGGTGCCGTTCGCCGAGGTGGACCTGGCCGGGGGCAACCCGCCGGTCCGGCTCTACGACACCTCCGGCCCGGGCTCCGACCCGGAGGTGGGGCTGCCGCCACTGCGCGGTCCGTGGATCGCCGCGCGGGGTGACGTGGCGCCCGTCCGTGGTGCCGGCACCCCGCTCGCGGGCGCGGAGGGGAGGCGACCGACCCAGCTCGCGTACGCGCGGGCCGGGACCGTCACGCCGGAGATGGAGTTCGTGGCGATCCGGGAGGGTGTCGCGCCCGAGTTCGTGCGGGACGAGATCGCGGCCGGCCGCGCCGTGCTGCCGCTCAACGTCAACCATCCGGAGTGCGAGCCGGCGATTATCGGCAAGGCGTTCCTCGTGAAGGTCAACGCGAACATCGGCACCTCGGCCGTCACCTCCTCGGTCGCCGAGGAGGTGGAGAAGCTGACGTGGGCCACCCGCTGGGGCGCGGACACGGTGATGGACCTGTCCACCGGCAAGCGGATCCACGAGACCCGCGAGGCGATCGTGCGCAACTCGCCGGTGCCGATCGGCACGGTGCCGATCTACCAGGCGCTGGAGAAGGTCGGCGGCGACCCGGTGAAGCTGAGCTGGGAGGTGTTCCGGGAGACGGTGATCGAGCAGGCCGAGCAGGGCGTCGACTACATGACCGTGCACGCCGGGGTGCTGCTGCCGTACGTGCCGTTGGCCGTGGACCGGGTGACGGGGATCGTCTCCCGGGGTGGCTCCATCATGGCGGCGTGGTGCCTCGCGCACCACGAGGAGAACTTCCTCTACACGAACTTCCGGGAGCTGTGTTCGCTGCTCGCGACGTACGACGTGACGTTCTCCCTCGGGGACGGGCTGCGGCCCGGCTCGATCGCCGACGCCAACGACGAGGCGCAGTTCGCCGAGCTTCGCACGCTCGGGGAGCTCACGAAGGTCGCCTGGGAGTACGACGTCCAGGTGATGATCGAGGGCCCCGGGCACGTGCCGATGCACAAGATCAAGGAGAACGTGGACCTCCAGCAGGAGTGGTGCCACGAGGCGCCCTTCTACACGCTCGGCCCGCTGACCACGGACATCGCTCCCGCGTACGACCACATCACCTCGGCCATCGGTGCCGCGATGATCGGGATGTTCGGCACCGCGATGCTCTGCTACGTCACCCCGAAGGAGCACCTCGGGCTGCCGGACCGTGACGACGTGAAGGCGGGCGTGATCGCGTACAAGATCGCCGCGCACGCGGCCGACCTGGCCAAGGGGCACCCCGGGGCGCAGGCGTGGGACGACGCGCTCTCCAAGGCGCGGTTCGAGTTCCGCTGGGAGGACCAGTTCAACCTGTCGCTCGACCCGGAGACCGCGCGGTCGTACCACGACGCGACGCTGCCGGCCGAGCCGGCGAAGACGGCACACTTCTGCTCGATGTGCGGGCCGAAGTTCTGCTCGATGAAGATCACCCAGGAGTTGAAGGAGTACGCCGCGCGCGGAATGAAGGACAAGTCGGACGAGTTCGTGGCCGGTGGGGGCCGGGTGTACCTGCCGCTGGCCTGACCCGTGCCGGTCCACCCCGGGTGTCGCACGCACTTGCGGGCGTATGGGTGCACGCGCGTGATGTCTGTCAGACATTTTATGTCTGACAGACATCACGCCAGACCAGGCTTGTGCTTCCTCGTGGGCGGGGAGGCGCCGGTGCCCGGCATCGCCTGCCTCCTGTCGGCACTCAGTCGCGGTGGTGGCGACCGCTCGACCGCAGGGACCGGCGGCCGCTCTCCTGCTCCGGCTCGTTGTCCGGCAGGGGCTTGCTGAGCCCGGCGACCCAGTCCACGAACTCCTCGTCCTGCGCGGGAAGCTGCTCGGTCTGCTCCGCCGTAGCGGTCGTGTCCTGGTCGGCCCGCGCCTTGCCGCGGCGGAACAGCCCACGCCGGCCGCGCCCCTTTCCGGCCGACGGGTCGGTCCCGGCGCTCGGCGAGGACCCGCCGAGGGCGTCGTCACCGACGCCGACGGTGCCGGTCGGGACGGTACCGGCGGTGTCGGTCGGTCCGGCCGTGCTGCCCGGCGAGCCGGCCTTGTCGGTGGTGGTGCCGGGGGCGGCCGGCGTCCCCGTGGCCGGCACCGCCGCTCCGAGGGGCGGCATCGGCGCGCCGGGGGTCGTCTGCGGGCCGGTCGTCGTCTGCGGGCCGGCGCGGCGAGCCGGGGCGAAGGCGTCCCAGGTCGCGGCGCGGTTGAGGTCGGGCAGCGGGGCCCGGTGCCGTGGCCGGGGAGCCGGCTCCGGAGTCCCGTCCCCGGCCGTCCGAGCCGGCGGATCGGTGCGGGCCGGTGGATCGGTGAGGACCGGTGGACCGGTGCGGACCGGCGTGCCGATCGGCGTCGGCGTCGCTCGGGTCGCCGGTGCCGGCGGTGCGAGCGGTGTCGGCGGGTCCACCGGCACCGCGGCGGCGGTCGGTGCGGCGGGGGCCTCCGGTGCGGCGGGGGCGGTCGGTGCGGCGACCGCTCCGGTGACGGGAACCGGGGTGGTGTCCGACGACGACTCCGGGGCGGGGCGGGGCCGGCGAGGTCGGCGTGGGCGGGCCGTCGGCCCGGCGGCCGGAGGGGAGGCCGGTGTCGCGGCCTCGTCGGGCACGCCGACCGGGGGCGCGCCGGCGGCCGTGTGGTCGCCGGCGGTCGCGGCTGTTGCGGCCGTGTGGTCGCCGGCCGTCGCGGCTGTTGCCGCCGTGTGGTGGTCGGCCGTCGCGGTGGGCGTCGGGGCGGATGTCGGGGCGGGGGCGTCAGTTGGTCGATCCGGGGGAGCCGCCGGGACGGCTTCGGTCGGCCTCGTCGGTCGAGGGGCCGCTTCGTCGCCGGCGCTCGCCTCGACGGGCAGGTCACCCGCGCCCCCGCCCCTGGTGGCGGTCCGATGGGCGGTGGCGGAGCGCGTAGCCGGTGGCGGTGCGGTCGTCGCTGCCGGCCAGTCCCAGTGGACCGGGGTCGCCGGGCCGGAACCGCCGGGGTGGACGGGTGCCGCGAGGGGCGTACCGGAGTCGTCGTCGCGGACCCCGACGGCGGTGCTCCCGGTCGGGTCGGGCTCGTCGCCCAGCCGGCCGGCGAGCGTGATGTCGGTCGACCGGACGTCGGCCGACGTGGTGCCGGTGGACGTGGCGGTCGAGGGCAGGGCCGGGCCGACGGGCAGCGCCCGGAGGACCTCGGTCGGCTCGATCGCCGTGCTCGCGGTCCGGGCCGGCACGAGCGGCCAGCGCAGCAGGGCCGCGGCGGCCGAGCCGAGCGCGCCAACCACGACGGCGATGAGGGCGCCGTAGTACGGCGTGGCCTGGTACCGGTCGACGACGTCGCCGGGACCGGCGGTCAGGTACGCGAACGCGAGGAGCACCGGGCCGGCCACCCCCGTCGCGCCGCTGACCAGGGGCGGATGCCCCCGCCAGCGGGCCAGCCCGCCGGTGGCCGCGCCGGCCAGCAGAGCCACCAGCGGCAGGACGAGCATCGACAGCCGCTGTGCCGCGTCCGGGTCGAGCCAGGACGGCTCCAGGACCCCGAGTCGTACGGTGGACAGCCGGCCGGTGCTGATCAGCGCCGGCGCGGCCGAGACGAGCGCGAGCAGCCACACGACGGCGGCCACCAGCGCCATGTTCCAGCCGACCGGCGGTCGCATCAGGACGGCCGTCGCGGCGCCCGCGCCCACCACCGCGCCGGCGATCGCGCTGATGGCGACCGCCCAGACCGGGTCCACCGAGATCAGCTCGGCGGCCCGTGCGGGCTGCATGCACAGCGGGGCGACGACGGTGGCGCCGAGTGCGGCGGCGGCGGCCACCGCGACCGGCCGCACCGTGCCGGTCAGCAGCCCGTCGCGGCGGGCCAGACGCTCGGTGAGCACGGCGCCGGCGACGGCGGCGTTCGCCGCGAACCAGCCGGCCCAGACGAGCTGAGCCGGCCACTGGTTGACGCTGCCGCCGGTGAAGCTGCCGTCGAGCCGGACGATGCCGAAGCCGAATGCGACGCCCAGCTGGCCGGCCCCGGCCAACAGGCTCACCCCGAGCGCGGTGAGCAGCAGTCTGCCCCAGGTCCGAAAGGCCATGTCCGGCACGTTACGGTCCGGTGCGCCCGATCGCCACCGGCGCGCCGTGCGGCGTGACGGCCCTGCCTCCGGCGGGTCTACTTGAGTTCGACCAGCCGGGCCAGGTACGTGGTGTCACCGACATTGGTGAGCATGTGCACGGCGCCCGGGTCCCGGTACACCACGCCGCCGGTCGGCTCGTCCGCGTCGATCCGCGTGCCGTCGACGGTCTGCACGACGTTCTTCGCGCCCTGGATCGCCACCACCAGGTAGGGGTGGTCGTGCCGGTGCAGCGGCTGGCGCTCGCCCGGCGCCAGGCGGATGTGCCACACCCGGACCCGATCGTTCTCGTACACGATCTCCTGGCCCACCGGGCCGAGATCGAGCTGGGCGTCGGTCATCGGACTCCGTCCAGGTGGGGGAGCACCTCGGCGGCGATGAGCTCCAGGTGGTCGAGGTCGGTGAGGTCGATCAGGCGCAGGTGGACGCGGGAGGCGCCGATCGCGGCGAACTCGCCGATCCGGTCCACGAGCTGCGCGGGCGACCCGACCACCGGATCCTCCGGCGGCAGGGCGCTCTTGACGTGCAGCGGGGCGGCGCGCTCGCGTGCCTCGGCTTCCGTGCGGCCGATCGCCACCACGATCCCGGCGGAGAGCGCCAGCGGCGCCCGCCCGCTCGCGTCCCGCCCGGTCCGGTCGCACGCCTCGCGTACCCGCTCGTACGCCTCGGCGGTCTCCTCGACCGACTTGAACGGCATGTTGAACTCGTCGGCGTACCGGGCCGCCAGTTCGGGGGTGCGCTTCGGGCCGCGCCCGCCGACGATCACCGACGGGCCGGGCACCTGCACCGGCTTCGGCAGGGCGGGGGCGTCCACCAGCCGGTAGTGGTCGCCGGTGTAGCTGAACGTCCCGCCCGACGGGGTGGCCCACAGCCCGGTGACGATCTCCAGTTGCTCGGCGAGCCGGTCGAAGCGCTCACCGACACCGGGGAACGGGATGCCGTACGCCGTGTGCTCGCGCTCGTACCAGCCGGCTCCGATGCCCAACTCGATCCGGCCGCCGCTCATCTGGTCGACCTGGGCGACCATCACCGCGAGCGGTCCGGGCATCCGGAAGGTGGCCGAGCTGACCAGGGTGCCGAGCCGGATCCGGCTGGTCTCCCGGGCGAGCGCGGCAAGGGTCAGCCAGGCGTCGGTGGGACCGGGCAACGCGGGCTCGTCGCCCATGGCCCGGTAGTGGTCGGCGCGGAAGAAGCCCTCGTACCCGGCCGCCTCGGCCGCGCGGGCGAAGCGCAACTGGTCGTCGTAGCTCGCGCCGCGGTGCGGCTCGATGAAGACCGACACCCGCATGGTCACCGTCCCTCCGCGCCGGAGGCGACCGGCTGGTCCCGTTCCATCAACAGTTCGTGCAGGTCGGCGCTGACCCGGGCGACGTCGGCGAGGTGCGCGTTGCGGCCGAGGGTGCGGGGTCGGGGGATGGTCACGTCGACGACCTTGCGGATCCGTCCCGGCCGGGGGCTCAGCACGACCACCCGGTCGGCCAGCAGCACCGCCTCGTCGATGGAGTGGGTGACGAAGACGACGGTGGCGGAGGTCTCCATGTGCACCCGCTGGAGTTCCCCGGACAGCTCCTCGCGGGTGAGCGCGTCGAGTGCGGAGAACGGCTCGTCCATCAACATCACCCGGGGCTCGCCGATCAGCGACCGGCACAGCGACACCCGCTGCTGCATGCCGCCGGACAGCTCGTGCGGGAGGCGCTTCTCGAAGCCGGCCAGGCCGGCGAGGTCGAGCAGGGCGCGGGCCCGGTCCCGGTGCGCCTTCCGCTTCCAACCGAAGATCTCGACCGGGAGCAGGACGTTGTCGAGGACGGTGCGCCAGGGGAGCAGGGCCGGTCGCTGGAAGAGCATCGCGATGTCCGGTCGGGGCCGGGTGATCGGCGTGCCGGCGACGGTGATCTCTCCGGCGGTCGTCGGGAGCAGCCCGGCGACCAGGCGCAGCAGGGTGGACTTGCCGCAGCCCGAGCGGCCGACGACCGCGACGAACTCGCCCTCGGCGACGTCGAGGTCGATGCCGCGTAGCGCCTCCACCCGGCCGCCGCGGCCGTCGAAGGTGCGGGACACCCCGGACAGACGGATCATCTCCGGCGTGCCTCCCTGAGTCGTCGGTCAGCGACTGCGGGAAAGGGTATCCGTCCTGTGTGGCTTTCGCACCGTCCGGGGTGGACGCGAGTTGTTTCCGTTCCGAAACCCCGTACGCCTGGCGTCGCAAAGGTGGGTTTCTCGTACGCTGTGCCCGCGAAGAGTCCCCTCACGACGGTGGTGTCGGCTTTCCCCCCTGAGCCGCCGCCACCAGACAACCCCGCCGGGAGGCCCGCCGCCCCCGGTCGGAAAGGACAAGGTGCACTGATGAGAAGGCTGACCCGCACGGTCGCCGCGGCCACCCTGGCCACCGCCCTCGCCCTGGTCGCCGGCTGCAGCAGCGGCTCGGACTCCGCCGACACCCCCAAGGGCGGCGACGGCAAGGCGTTGGAGAAGGTGACCTACCTCACCTCGTTCGGCAACTTCGGCCGTGACTCGTACGCGTGGGTGGCCAAGGAGAAGGGCTACTTCTCCGAGGCCGGCTTCGACGTCGAGATCAAGCCGGGCCAGGGCACCGGCTCGGTCATCCAGACCGTCGTCGGCGGTCAGGCCCAGTTCGGCCCGATCGACCTCACCGGTGGTCTGCTCCAGCTCGGCAACGGCAAGGCGAAGGACTTCGTCGCGGTCGCCGCGATCCAGCAGCGCACCATGGCCGCCATCGCCACGGTCGAGGGCAAGAACATCGCCTCCCCGAAGGACCTGGAGGGCAAGAAGCTCGCCGACACTCCCGGTTCCGTCGTGCGCAACCTCTTCCCGACGTACGCCCGGATGGCCGGCATCGACGCGTCCAAGGTGACCTGGGTCAACGGTGAGGCGCAGACCCTGATGGGCACGCTCGCCTCCGGCTCGGTCGACGGCATCGGCCAGTTCGTCGTGGGCCAGCCCACCATCGAGGCGGTCACCAAGAAGAAGGCCGTCCTGCTGCCGTACAGCGACGTGATGCAGGACCTCTACGGCAACGTGCTCATCACCTCCACGAAGATCGCCAAGGAGAACCCGGAAATGGTCAAGCGGTTCACCGGCGCACTGATGAAGGGCCTGGAGTACGCGCTGGCCAACCCGCAGGAGGCGGCCGACATCCTGAAGAAGAACGTCGACGCCACCGTCCCGGCCGCGGCCGCCGCCGAGCTTCAGCTGATGGCCGCGTACGTGCGGTCCAGCAACTCCGGCACCCAGCTCGGCACCCTGGACAGCGGCCGGGTGGCCAAGAGCATCGCGATCCTCCAGGGCGCGGGTGCGCTCCAGCAGAACATCACCCCCGACCAGATCATCGACTTCGGTCTCGCGCCGAAGGCCTGAGCAGGCCCGACCGTGCACGGGGGTGCGTTCCACCGGTCCCCACCGGTGGGGCGCGCCCCCGTCCCGTACCGGCCGACGGGCCGCATGTTGCCAGGAGGATCTTCATGACCGACGTCCGCTCGCCGGAGCCGGCGGTGACGGTCGCCCCGTCGGCGCCGGAAGCCGGACCCTCGGCCGGTCGCGCCCGGGCCCGGCGGTGGGGTGGTGGCGCGGCCGCCGCGCTGCTGCCCGCCGCCGGCCTGCTGGTGGCGCTCGGCACGTGGTGGGTGGTGGCCCGCCTGGAGCTGGTCCACCCGGCCGCCCTGCCGCCGCCGGGCGACGTGGTGGCCGCGTTCGCCGACCAGCCGGCCCGGATGCTGGAGCACACCGTGCTGACCACCCGGGAGATCCTGGTCGGGTTCGCCCTCTCGGCGGTGGCCGGCGTGCTGCTCGGCCTGGCCCTGGCGACCTCCCGCACGGTGGAGCGGATGTTCACCCCGCTGCTGGTGGCGGTCAACGCGGTCCCGAAGATCACGCTCGGGCCGCTGCTGGTGGTGGCGCTCGGCTGGGGTCAGAAACCCATTCTCACCATGGTGTTCCTGCTGTGCTTCTTCCCGATCGTGCTGTCCACGGCGACCGGTCTGACCACCACGCCGGCCGATCTCGCCGAGCTGGCGCGCTCGCTGAACGCGTCGCGCTGGCAGGCGTTCCGCAAGGTGCGGTTCCCGGCGGCGCTGCCGCAGATCTTCGTCGGGCTCAAGGTGGCCATGCCGCTGGCCGCGATCGGCGCGGTCATCGGCGAGTTCCAGGCCGGCGAGGGCGGCCTCGGCTACGTCATCCAGCAGTACGCGGGCATCGGCGACACCGCGACCGCGTGGGCGGCGATCATGCTGGTGGCCCTGGTGAGCATCCTGCTCTACGCGGCGCTGCTGGTCGTGGAACGGCGGGCCCTGCCCTGGCAGCGGGAGACCACCAGCAGCCGGTGAGCGTCCGGGTACGGCCCGCCGGAGTGGAACCCCGGCGGGCCGTCCGCGTCGTGGGTCAGCCGGCGAGGCGCCAGCGGCCGTTGCGGGCCACCAGCACGGTCAGTGCCTGCGGCATCAGGCCGGAATGGTTGTCCGGGGTCATCCGGATCGGGCCGGAGAGGCCGTCGAGCTGGGACGTCTCCAGCGTGTCCCGGATGCCGTCGCGGTTGACGGTGCCGGGGTCGCCGCCAGCGCGTAGCGCGGCGTCGGCGATGAGCTGGACGGCGTCCGCGGCGAAGGACGACGAACCGTGGTAGCCGCCGTAGCTGGCGGTGTAGTCCTGGAACCACTGGCGTCGGGCGGCCTTGGCCGGCGTGGTCGCGATGACGTCGTCGATCACCATGGTCTGGGTGAAGACCAGGGTGGCCCGCTCGGTGGCCCGGGCGGAGGCGCCGAGGAAGAGGTCGCCGGCCGCGGCGGCGTCGAGGAAGAGCGAGCCGGAGAACTCCCGCTGCTCGGCGGCGGCGGCCGCGAGCATCGCCTGCTCCGGCGGGGTCCACAGCACCAGGGCCTGGGGCTTGTCCGCGGTGACCGACGCGACCTGCTGGGAGACGTCGGTGTCGGTGGGGCGTACCGACTGCGCCCGCACCGAGCGGATCCCGGCCTTGGTCAACTCGTCGCGGAGCACGGCCAGCCCCTCGCGGCCGTAGTCGTCGTCGCTGTGCAGGACGGCGACCTTGCGTATCCCGCCCTTGCGCTGCAGTTCGCGGGTGAGGGTCGCGGCGTTGTCGGCGGCGTTCGGGGCGAGCTTGAACACGTAGCGGCGGTCGGCCACGGGAGTGGTCACGGCGCTGGCGGGGGCCAGCGCGATGGTGGGAATCCGCTTCTCGTTGACGGTGCGGACCGCGCCGACCGCGCATTCGTTGCAGCCGCCCATGATGATGGCGCTGACCCGGGAATCGTCGCTGAAGTCGCCGATGTTGCGCAGCGACTCGCTGGCGTCCGAGCGGTTGTCCTTCACGGTCAGTTCGATCCGACGGCCGTTCAGTGCGCCGGAGGAGTTCAGCTGGTCGATCTTCAGTTCGAGGGCCCTCTGGTAAGCCTTGCCGACCGGCGCCGCGGCACCGGAGAGTTCGAGGTCGGCGGCGATGACGATCGGGCTCGTGTCCTGTTCCTCCGCGCCGAACTGACATCCGGTGAGCATGGTGGCCAGCACGGCCGATGCGATCGCCGTGGCGGTCGCGGAGCGGATGGGGCTCAACTCAGTCCTCCAGGTGCGGCGCCGGCGCTGCCCGGTCACCGCCGGTTCGTCCGTCCTCAGTGGAGCGACGGAAGGGGTCTGCCGTACGGTGTGCGCGAAGCCTGCAAAACCTTGCCAATGGCGGGCGCTGCGGTCAAGCGGGGGTGCCGGGACCTTTTCGGGACAGCGATCCCACATGGTGG
Organism: Micromonospora sp. NPDC049497; assembly: GCF_044465805.1. Taxonomy (NCBI): domain Bacteria; kingdom Bacillati; phylum Actinomycetota; class Actinomycetes; order Micromonosporales; family Micromonosporaceae; genus Micromonospora; species Micromonospora sp. NPDC049497. The sequence goes on from NZ_JBITMC010000001.1 coordinate 164,905, forward strand.
GGTAACGCAAAGTTTGCAATTGCTCACGCTAAAGACACGTGTGACCACTCTGGAGTGACATGCCCAGTTCACGGCCAGTGCGAATTGCAGGTATTAGGTGACACCCAGTCGCGTTCCTCGCTCGGCGACCGTTTCCTGCCTCGCTGCGGCTTCCCAAAAGGCATCCCGTCTGATGAAATCGCCGCCGTGCCGCGCGTGGCGCTCTCCGCTGCACCAGGCACGGGTCGGCGGGCCAGGCGTGGAAGATACGACGGAGGCGATGTCGTGAGCACCGGACCGACGACCCTGCCCGCCGGCGGCCAGACCGCACCCCCGCCGGACGGCCGCCAGACCGCCCAGCCCCGACGAGGCCGACTGCCCCGGCTCCGCGACGCCCGGATCCGCTCGAAGCTGGCGCTGATCCTGGTCGTCCCGGTGGCCGCGGTGATAGCGCTGGCCACGGTCCGGCTGGTGTCGGTCGGGGAGGGCGCGTACGACGCCTCCCGGGCGCAGGCGCTGACCGAACTCTCCATCGACGTCTCGGCTCTCACCCAGGACCTGCACTCCGAGCGAATGGCCGCCGCCGAGTTTCTGGCCTCGCCGCGGCAGCAGGCCGACACGTACAACCTGCGGGTGCGCGCCACCGACGAGCGGGTGCGGGCGTACCGGGCGGAGCGGGACCGGATCGGTGAGCCGCCGACGGCGGTGCGGGACCGCCTCGAGACCATCGACGACCACCTGGGGACGCTCGACGCCACCCGGCAGCAGGTGCTGGACCGCCGGCAGATGGCCGTCGCCGAGGCGGCGCTGCGCTACGGCGTGATTCTCACCGACCTCGTCGCGTACGGCGACGGCCTGGCCCAGCTGCCGGGCCAGGAGGGCCTGGCGGACGACCGCCGGGCGGTCGCCGCGTTCGCCCGCGCCAAGGCGGCCGTCGCCGAGGAGGAGTCGGTCGTCTTCACCGCCCTGAGCGCCGGTCAGCTCGACGAGGAGCAGTTCTCCTCCTTCGTGGCCACCCTGACCAGCCAGCAGGAGGCGCTGACCGCCTTCTCCCTGGCCGCCGACCCGGCCCAGCGGGCCCTGGTCAACAGCACCGTCTCCGGTGACGCGGTCACGCTCGCCGACCGGGTGGCCAGCGACATCACCCGTTCCGTCGGGCAGCGGGCGCCGGTCAGCGCGCCGGAGGCCGTCGCCGCGATCGGCGCCGTCAACGACCTGATGCGGTGGGCCGAGATCCGCCTCCAGGACGAGCTGCTCGCCGACGCCGACCAGGCCTACTCGGACGTCATCCGCCAAGCGGTCGTCGAGTCGCTGCTGGTGCTGCTCACCCTGCTCATCGCGGTCACGCTCGCCGTGGTGCTGGCCCGCTCGCTCAACGAGTCGCTGTACCGGCTGCGCGAGGGCGCGCTCTCGGTGGCCAACCACGACCTGCCGGACGCGGTGCGCCGTCTGCAGAACATCGACACCGTCGGCGACGGCGGCGTGGACGCGATTGTCCAGCAGGTCCGGGACCCGATCAAGCTCGACAACCGGGACGAGGTCGGCGAGGTCGCCAGCGCGTTCAACGTGGTCCACCGCGAGGCGGTCCGGGTCGCGGCCGAGCAGGCCGCGCTGCGGACCAGCGTCTCCGCGATGTTCCTCAACCTGGCCCGGCGCAGTCAGACCCTGGTCGACCGGATGATCGGCGAGCTGGACGCGATCGAACGCGGCGAGGAGGACCCGAAGCGGCTCGCGCAGCTGTTCGAGCTGGACCACCTGGCCACCCGGATGCGCCGCAACGACGAGAACCTCCTCGTCCTCGCCGGCGCCGACTCGGCCGTGCCGCGCCGTGACGACGCCCTGCTGGTCGACGTGCTGCGGGCCGCGCAGTCCGAGGTGGAGCTCTACAACCGGATCGAGTTCGGCACCGTCGACACCGACATCTCGGTGAGCGCGAACGCGGTCAACGACGTGGTACGCCTCGTCGCCGAACTGCTCGACAACGCCACCCGCTTCTCGCCCCCGAACACCACGGTGGTCGCCGACGCGCGGCGGATCCGCGACTACGTCCTCATCCAGATCGAGGACCGTGGTCTCGGCCTGACCGAGGAGCAGATGGACTCGCTCAACCGGCGGCTGGCCGAGCCACCCACGGTGGACGTCGCCGCGTTCCGGCTGATGGGTCTGGCCGTGGTCAGCCGGCTCGCCCACCGGTACGGCATCCGCGTCGAGCTGCGCCGCAACGTCGAGGGCGGCACCGTCGCGCAGGTGACCCTGCCGGCCGCCACGGTGGTGCTCCCCGCCGGCCGGGGCCGCGACCAGGCGATCAACCGGCCGCGCCAGCCGCTGCCGGTCGAGCAGACCCCGCTGACCCCGATGTCCCACGCCGAGCCGTTCGCCGGGGGCGTGTGTACCGCCGCGGCGACCCTCAGCGACCCCTGGCGGGTCGACCCGCCGGCCCCCTGGTCGGCGGCGGAGCAGGCCCGCGACACCACGGCGCCCGTGCAGGCCGGCGGCCTGACCGGCGCGCAACCCGTCGTGCCGGCCGCCGCCGGGGTGCCGGCGGCACCGGCCGAGCCGGCCTTCGCGGGCAGCGGCGGCATCTCCGTCGGTACGCCGACCGTCGCCTATCCCACGATCGATCCCCTGCCACGGGGGGCGGCCGGTGAGCCGGCCGCGTCCGTCCTGCCGGTCGGTCCGGTCGCCGGGCCGGTGGGCGCCACCGCCTCCTCCGCCGCCCTGGGTGCCAACGGCAGCCACGCCGGCGTGCCGAGGGCTGGCGGTGCCGGTCTGGGCGCCAACCTGGCCGCCACCGCGCCACTGGCGCCGCCCGCCCCGGTCGTGCCCCGTTCCGGCCTGCCGGCCGAGGCACCGATCTTCCGGGAGATGGAGGCGGTGTGGTTCCGGTCCCACGGCAACGACGCCACCGCGATCTTCGCCCGGCCGGACTTCGACCAGCCCCCGGCAGCCGCACCCGCCGCCGGGCCCTCGACGGCCGCCCCGTCGACGCGGCCGAAGCTGCCCACCCGTACCCCGGGGACGACCGCCACCCCGGCGCCCACGCAGCCGCCACCGCCGTCGTACGCGCCACCGGTGAGCCGGACCACGACGCCGGCCGCGCCGGCTCCGGCGACCCCGGCCTCCGCGCCGCCGCCGGCCACCCCCGTGGCCGCGCCGGCCGCCACCGACCCCGACGAAGCCTGGCGGACCGCCGCCGACGAGGGGTGGACCCGTGCCAGCAAGGCGGCGGAGCCCTCCACCGCCGGCACGACCCGGTCCGGCCTGCCGAAGCGGGTGCCGCAGGCGCAGCTCGTGCCCGGCGGCATCGAACCCCGCGGCGGCCCGGACCGCAGCCGGCGCACACCGGACGACGTACGGGGCCTGCTGTCGGCCTACCATCGCGGCGTCCAGCGCGGTCGGGCGGCCGGCACGGACCAGAACAGCACCTCGACCACCAAGGAGACGAGCCGATGAACAGGCCAGCGGCCATGCAGGACATGGGTTGGCTGCTCACCAACTTCGCCGACAGCGTGGCGGGTATCGCCCACGTGATCGCGGTGTCCGCCGACGGGCTCCTGCTCGCCTCCTCCCGGGACCTGCCCGGGGACCGGGCGGACCAGCTCGCGGCGATCACCTCCGGTGTGGTGAGCCTGACCGAGGGTGCCGCGCGGATGTTCAGCGCCGGTGGGGTGCTCCAGACCGTCATCGAGATGGACAGCGGCTACCTCTTCCTCATGTCGATCAGCGACGGCTCGTCGATGGCCGTGCTCGCCGCGCGCAGCTGCGACGTCGGCCAGGTGGGCTACGAGATGGCCCTGCTCGTCGAGCGGGTCGGCGCGGCGCTGGTGCCGCTGCCCCGGGACGCGGTGCGGTCGTAACCGGGGTGCGACGCGGGCCCCGCGTCGTTCGGTGACAACAGATCCGGTGCCGACAGGTTCCGGCCGGGAGAGGAGGTGATCGCGGGTGGACCGACGCCGGGAGGATCCGCGCGGCGCGCTCGTGCGGCCGTACGCGGTCACCCGCGGTCGTACCGAACCCCGGCAGGACATCGCCCTGGAGGCGGTGTTGACGGCGAGCGCGACGGCGGTTGCCGAGTCGCGGTTCGCCGGGCACGACAAGCACCGCATCGCCACGGTCTGCGAGGGCCGGGCGCAGTCGCTGGCCGAGATCGCCGCGTACACCCGGATGCCCCTGGGCGTGACCCGGGTGCTGGTCGCCGACATGGTGGCCGAGGGCCTGCTGACGCTACACACTGCCGCTCCCGCCGAGGGGTTCGAGGAGCGGATGGAAATCCTTGGAAGGGTGCTAAGTGGACTTCGCAGGCTATGACCCCGCCGGGGCGCGCCAGAGCCGGGGGATCGTCTCCGCGAAGATCGTGGTCGCGGGCGGGTTCGGCGTGGGCAAGACGACCCTGGTCGGCGCGATCTCGGAGATCACCCCGCTGACCACCGAAGCGGTGATGACCGCGGCCGGCGTCGGCATCGACGACCCGTCCAAGGTGCCGGGCAAGGAGACCACCACGGTCGCCATGGACTTCGGCCGTATCACCATGGCGCAGGACCTGATCCTCTATCTCTTCGGCACACCGGGCCAGACCCGCTTCTGGTTCATGTGGGACGAGATCATCCGGGGTGCGGTGGGCGCGGCGGTCCTGGTGGACACCCGCCGCATCACCGACGCGTTCGCGCCGCTGGACTACTTCGAGAACCGCAACCTGCCGTACGTGGTGGCGCTGAACCACTTCGACGGCGCGCCGGAGTACGCGCTGGAAGAGGTCCGGGAGGCGCTGGCCATCCCGGCGGACGTGCCGCTGGTGATGACCGACGCCCGGCACCGGGAGTCGGTGAAGCAGGTGCTGGTCACCGTCGTGGAGCACGCCATGCTCCGGCTCCAGGCCGAGCACGACCGGGGCTTCCCGGCGCCGGTCGGCTGACGCCGTTCGTGGCCGTCCGCCGCAGGGCAGACGGCCACGGCCGGCCAGTGTTAAAAGGGGCCCCTTCCTCTACCGGAGACGTTAAGAAGGGGCCCTTCCTTTCAGTCGACGCGCAGGCGGTAGCCCCGCTTGACGACGGTCTGCACCACCCGGGGCGCGCGCAGCCCGGCGCGCAGCCGGGCGACCGCCATCTCCACCGCGTGCTCGTCCGCGCCACGCGGCAGGGTCCGCAGCAGGGCGGTACGCGACAGGACGCGCCCGGGGGCGTCGGCCAACGCCCGGAGCACGGCCATCGGGGCCGGCGCGAGCGGTCGCAGCTCCCCGTCGACCACGGCCGCGTGGCCGCGCAGGGTGAGCAGGTGACCGGCCGCCTTCAGCGTGACGGTGCGTCGGGGCAGTTCGTCGACGAGCGTGCGGACCAGGGCACCCAGCCGGGCCCGGTTCGGCGCGCTGACCGGCACGCCCCGACGCAGCAGGGGCTCGGCGGTGACCGCGCCCACGCAGGCGGCCAGCACGTCGCCGTGGAACGCGTCGAGCACCGCTTCGGTGCGGTCGCCGGCGCTGCGCAGGAGCGCCTCGGCGGCCGGTGCGGAGGTGAAGGTGACCGCGTCGACCAGCCGCCCGGTGACCAGGTCGATCAGCCGGTGCAGGGGCGCCGGGTCGGTGGGCGGGGCCCACCGGTAGACCGGCACCTCGATGACGGTGGCACCGGCGTCCTCCAGCGCCATCGTGCACTCCGGCTGCCGCTCGCCGTGCAGCTGCATGGCGATGACCTGCCCGGCCACCCCGCGCCGGCGCAGGTGGGCGACCACCTCGTCGCAGCTCTCCGACGCCGGGGACCACTGGTCGTGCAGGCCGGCGGCCCGGATCGCCCCACGGGCCTTCGGGCCGCGCGCCACCACGTACGCCTCGCCGAGCACCGAGCGCAGCGGCTCGGCCAGCCCCCAACCCTCGGCCGCCTCCAGCCAACCGCGCATGCCGATGCCCGTGTTGGCCATCAGGATGTCCGGCGGCCGGTCGAGGCAGGCGCGGGTCGCCTCGCGCAGCTCCGTGTCGTCGGCCAGCGGCACGATCCGCAGGGCCGGGGCGAGCACCACCCGCGCACCCCGCCGTTGCAGCAGCGCGGCCAGCTCGTCCCGCCGCCGGTCGGCGGTGACCCCGATGGTGAAGCCGGCCAGTTCGTCGCGCATCAGGTCTCCTGTCGCAGCCGCACCTCGACCAGACCGTCCCGGCAGCGCACGTCGTGCCGGCCGACGGAGAGCCCCGGCAGGTCGAGACAGTGCCCGGTGCGCAGGTCGTACACCTGCTTGTGCAGCGGGGAGGCGAGTGTCGGCACCCCGCTCCGGCTGCCCACGATCCCCCGGGAGAGGACGTACGCGCCGGTGACCGGGTCCCGGTTGTCGACGGCGAAGAGCCCGTCGGCGGTGCGGAAGAGGGCCACCTGCACCCCGTCGACCAGGGCGGCGACGCCCCGGTCGGTGTCCAGCCGGTCGAGTGGGCAGACCGTCGTCCAGGTCAGCGTCGTGGGGGTGATCGTGATGGTCATCGCCGTACCTCCGGCATTCCCAGGGCGACCGGCGTCGTCCGCGCCACGGCGGGCACCGGTTGGCCGCGTTCTTCGGTGAAGGTGATGGACGGGTCGGGTACGTCCGGCGCGTTGACGAAGGACGTGAACCGGCGCAGCCGGTCCGGGTCCTCCAGCACGTCCCGCCACTCGTCGGAGTACGTGGCGACGTGCCGGGCCATCGCCTCGTCGAGGTCGGCGCACAGCCCCAGCGAGTCGTCCACGATCACCGCCCGCAGGTGGTCGAGCCCGCCGTCCATCGCCTCGATCCAGGCGGCGGTGCGCTGCAGCCGGTCGGCGGTGCGGACGTAGTACATCAGGAACCGGTCGATCAGCCGGACCAGTGCTTCGGTGGACAGGTCGGTGGCGAACAGGTCGGCGTGCCGGGGCCGGAAGCCGCCGTTGCCGCCGACGTAGAGGTTCCAGCCGGTCTCGGTGGCGATGATCCCGAAGTCCTTGCTCCGCGCCTCGGCGCACTCGCGGGCGCAGCCGGACACCGCCGACTTGAGCTTGTGCGGTGCGCGCAGGCCCCGGTAGCGCAGCTCCAGGGCGATGGCGAGCCCCACCGAGTCCTGGACGCCGTACCGGCACCAGGTCTCGCCGACGCAGGACTTCACGGTGCGCAGCGCCTTGCCGTACGCGTGCCCGGACTCGAAGCCGGCGTCCACCAGCCGGCGCCAGATCTCCGGCAGTTGCTCCACGCGGGCGCCGAACAGGTCGATGCGCTGCCCGCCGGTGATCTTCGTGTAGAGCTGGAAGTCGCGGGCGACCTCCCCGATGACGATGAGCTTCTCCGGGGTGATCTCGCCACCGGGGATCCGGGGCACCACCGAGTAGCTGCCGTCGCGTTGCAGGTTGGCCAGGAAGTGGTCGTTGGTGTCCTGCAACGACGCCTGCTCGCCGTCGAGCACGTGGCCGGTGCCGAGGGAGGCGAGGATGGAGGCGACCACCGGCTTGCAGATGTCGCAGCCGCGACCTCGGCCGTGCTCGGCGATGAGCTGGGAGAAGGTCCGGATGCCGCGCACCTGGACGATCTCGAACAGCTCCCGCCGGCTGACGTCGAAGTGCTCGCACAGCGCGGTGGACTGCTGCACCCCGGCCGCGTCGAGGAGCTGCTTGAGCATCGGCACGCACGATCCGCAGCTCGTGCCGGCCCGGGTGCACGCCTTCAGCGCGGGCACGTCGGCGGCACCCTCGGCGATGGCGGCGTCGATGTCGTCGCGGGTGACCGCGTTGCAGGAGCAGACCTGCGCGGTGCCGGGCAGTGCCGCCAGGCCCGCGCCCTCCGAACCGGCAGGCGCGAGCAGCGCCAGCGGGGGACCGGGCAGCGGGCCGCCGACGCTCGCCCGCAGCGTCGGGTACGCGCTCGCGTCGCCCACCAGCACACCGCCGAGCAGGGTGGACGCGTCGTCGGAGAGGACCAGCTTCGCGTACACGCGGGTGGCCGGGTCGGTGTACGTCACGTCGAGGCAGCCCGGTGTCGCGCCGTGCGCGTCCCCGAACGAGGCCACGTCCACCCCGAGCAGCTTCAGTTTCGTGGCGGTGTCCGCGCCGGGGAAGGTGGCCGCGCCGCCGACCAGCCGGTCGGCGACCACCTCGGCCATCGCGTACCCGGGGGCGACCAGGCCGTGGCAGATGCCGTCCACCGCCGCGCACTCGCCCACCGCCCAGACCCGCTCGTCGGCCGTCCGGCAGGTGTCGTCCACCAGCACCCCGCCGCGTGGGCCGAGCGGCAGGCCGGCGGCCCGCGCCAGCTCGTCGCGGGGACGGATGCCGGCCGCCACCACCACCAGGTCGGCGTCGAGGACCGTGCCGTCGGCCAGCTCCAGCCCGGCCACCGTGCCGTCCGGGCCGGACTGCAGGGCGGTGGTGGCCACCCCCAGGTGGCAGCTGACGCCCAGCTCCTCGACGTAACGACGCAGCAGCGCCCCACCGGCGGTGTCGATCTGCGCCGGCATCAGCCGGGGCGCGAACTCCACCACGCTCGTGGTCAGGCCGAGCAGGCGCAGCGCGTTCGCGGCCTCCAGTCCGAGCAGCCCGCCGCCGATCACCGCGCCGGTCCGCCGGTCCCGGGCGTGCTCCCGGATCGCCGCCAGGTCGTCCAGCGTCCGGTAGACGAACACCCCCGGCAGGTCCGTGCCGTCGACCGGCGGGACGAACGCGGACGAGCCGGTGGCCAGCACCAGCGCGTCGTACGGGTGCTCGCCGGTCGCCGTCGTCACGACCCGCCGCGCCCGGTCGACGGCCGTGGCCGCCTCGCCGAGGCGCAGGTCCACCCCGTCGTCCGGGGTGTGCAGGTTCAGTTCCTCGGCGTCCACCCCGTCGAACCACGCCGAGAGCCGCACCCGGTCGTACGCCGGCCGGCTCTCCTCCGCGAGCACGGTGACCCGCCAGCGGCGGTCCGTGTCGCGGGCCCGCAGCGCGTCGACGAAGCGTTGTCCCACCATGCCGTTGCCGACGACGACCACTCTGCTGAACTCGCTCATCGCGCCACCTCCACCGAGTCGACGTCGGACAGCCAGCCGACGATTCCCGCGACGGCGTCCCGGCAGCTTCCGCAACCGGTGCCGGCCCGGGTCCCCGCCACCACGGCGTCGACCGTCCGTGCCCCCGAGCGCCAGCAGGCCACCAGCGCTCCCTTGCTGACGTTGTTGCACTGGCACACCGTCGCCGCGTCCGGCATCAGTGCCGGGGTCGCGGCGGGTTCGGCCGGCGCGACGCCGAGCGCCCGGCCGAGGAGCAGCGCCCGCCGGTCGGAGGGCACCGGCTGCCCCCGGTCGAAGAGCTGGATCACCGTGCCGACCGCCGGGTTGTCGCCGAGCAGGATCGCGCCGGTCAGCCGTTCGTCGGTGATGCGCAGCCGCGCGTAGGTGCCCCGCGCCGGGTCGGCGAAGGTGAGTTCCTCGCCCTCGCTGTCGCCGTCCGTGCCGCCCGGGTCGCCCATGGCGGCCAGGTCGATGCCGGCGGCCTTGAGCCGGGTCACCGGCGGACGCGGGCGGTAGCGGGCCAGCGGATCCTCGCCGGTGAGCACCTGCGCCACCACCCGGGCCTGCGCCCAGGCCGGTGCGACCAGCCCCGTCACCGTGCCGTCGTGCTGCACGCAGTCGCCGATCGCCGAGATGCGCCGGTCGCTGGTGCGCATCCGGTCGTCGACCAGCACACCCCGTTCCACCGCCAGTCCGGCGGCGGCGGCGAGCGTCGTGTCGGGGCGTACCCCGCAGGACAGGACCAGGAGGTCGGCGTGCAGCGACCGGCCGTCGGCGAGGTCGAGCCGGACGCCGTCGGCGTCCGCGGCGACCGCCGTCGCCGCCACGGCCAGGTGGGTGGTCACCCCGAGGCCGGCGAGCGTGCCGGCGAGCACGGCCGCGCCGGCCGGGTCGAGCTGCCGCTCCATGAGGTACGGCACGGGGTGCACGACGGCGACGTCGAGCCCCCGGGCGGCGAGCCCCCGCGCGGCCTCCAGACCGAGCAGCCCACCGCCGAGCACCAGGACGCGCCGGGCGCCCTCGGCGACGGCGAGGATCCGCCGGCAGTCGTCGAGGGTGCGGAACGGCACGATACGCGGCGGCAGCTCGGGCCCGTCCAGGCCGGGCAGCGGCGGGACCAGCGCGCGGCTGCCGGTGGCGAGCACCAGATGGTCGTACGCGATCCGGTCGCCGTCGTCGGTCGCCACCGTGCGGGCGGCGCGGTCGATCGCGGTCGCGGTGACTCCGAACCGCAGGTCCACGCCCTGCCCGGCGACCTCGGCCAGCTCCACGTCCGGCTCGCCGATCTTCCCGGCCAACAGGGTGGAGAGCATGATCCGGTTGTACGCCCGGTGCGGCTCCGCCCCGAGCACCGTGACCTTCCGGTCACCGCCCCGGGCGTGCAGCTCGCTGGCGAGCCGGGCACCGGCCATCCCGTTGCCCACGATCACGATCTTTTCGCTCACGACTCTCCCACCCTCTCCACGCGGACGGCGCAGATCTTGAATTCGGGCATGCCGGAGACGGGATCGACGGCGTCGTTGGTGACCGAGTTGGCCCGCGCCGCGCCGCCCCAGTGGAACGGTGCGAAGACGGTGTCCGGGCGGATGGCCGGGCTGAGCCGGGCCGGCGCCACCATCTCGCCCCGCCGGGAGACCACCCGGACCGGCTCGCCGTCGGCGACGCCGAGCCGCTCGGCCAGGTCGGGGTGCAGCTCGACGAACGCCTCGGGTGCCGCCCGGCGCAGCGCGGGGACCCGCCGGGTCTGGGTGCCGGACTGGTACTGCGCGAGCACCCGGCCGGTGGTGAAGTGCAGCGGGTACGCGGCGCAGACCTCCTCGGCCGCCGGCCGGTGCTCGACGGCGTGGAAGCGGGCGCGCCCGTCCGGCGTGGGGAACCGGTCGGCGAAGAGCCGGGGCGTGTCCGGCCCGTCGGTGTCCGGGCAGGGCCAGAACACCCCGTCGGACTCGTCGATCCGCGCCCAGGTCACCCCGGCGTAGTCGGCGGTCCCGCCGGCTGACGCCCGCCGCAGCTCCTCGAAGACCGCGCGGGGATCGGCGGCGTCCGCGGTCCTTCCTCGCGCCGACAGGCGGTGGGTGAGGTCGGCGAGGATCGCCAGGTCGGTACGGACGCCGGCCGGGGGTTCCCGCAGCGCCCGACGGCGCAGCACCCGGCCTTCCAGGTTGGTCATCGTGCCGTCCTCCTCGGCCCACTGGGCGGTGGGCAGCACCACGTCGGCCAGCGCGGCCGTCTCGGAGAGCAGGAAGTCGGCGACCACCAGCAGGTCGAGGTCGCGCAGGCGGCCCTCGATCCGGGCCGCCCGGGGAGCGGAGACGACCGGGTTGGAGCCGAAGACCAGCAGTGCCTTCGGCCCCTCGTCGGTGCCGAGCGAGTCCAGCAGCTGGTACGCGGGCACACCCGGACCGGGCAGGTCCTCGGCCGGTACGCCCCAGACCCGGGCGACGTGCGCGCGAGCGGCGGGGTCGTCGATGCGCCGGTAGCCGGGGAGCTGGTCGGCCTTCTGGCCGTGCTCCCGCCCGCCCTGCCCGTTGCCCTGCCCGGTGAGGCAGCCGTAGCCGGAGCCGGGGCGGCCGGGCAGACCGAGGGCGAGCGCCAGGTTCACGAAGCCACTGACCGTGTCGACGCCCTTGGCGTGCTGCTCCGCGCCGCGCGCGGTGAGGATGATCGCCCGTTCGGCGGTGCCGAGGGCGCGGGCGGTGGCCTCCAGGTCGGCCACCGGCACCCCGGAGAGCGCCTCGGCGCGGGCCGGCCACCATCCGGCGACGCTGCGGCGTACCGCCTCGAACCCGGTGGTGCGGGCGTCCACGTACGCCTTGTCGACCCAGCCCTCGGTGACGGCGACGTGCAGGAGTGCGCTGGCCACCGCCAGGTCGGTGCCGGGCAGGGGTTGCAGGTGCAGGTCGGCCTGCCGGGCGGTGGCGGTGACCCGGGGGTCGACGACGATCAGCTTCCCGCCGCGCTGCCGCTGCTCGGTGACCCAGCGCATCAGCGGTGGCATCGTCTCGGCGGGGTTCGCGCCGACGAGCAGCAGGGTGTCGGCCCGGCCGAGGTCGGCCAGCGGGAACGGCAGGCCCCGGTCGACGCCGAAGGCGCGCATCCCGGCCGCCGCCGCCGAGGACATGCAGAACCGCCCGTTGTAGTCGATGTGCCGGGTCCGCAGCGCCACCCGGGCGAACCTGCCCAGCGCGTACGCCTTCTCGTTGGTGAGGCCGCCACCGCCGAAGACGGCGACCGCGTCCCGGCCGTGTCCGGTCTGGACGGCGCGGACGCCGGTGACGATCCGGTCCAGCGCCTCGTCCCAGCTCGCCGGGCGGAGCTCTCCGCCGGGCCGGTCGCGGACCAGCGGGGTGGTCAGCCGCTCGGGGTGGTCGAGCAGGTCGGCCGCGGTCCAGCCCTTCTGGCACAGGCCACCACGGTTGGTGGGGAACTGCCGGGCCGTGACGGCCGTCCGGCCGTTCTCCACGCGCAGGGTCATCCCGCACTGCAGCGCGCAGTATGGGCAGTGCGTCGCCGCCTCCCGGGGTGTGTCCCCCTGGGCAGTCGCGGAGCGTGCACCGTCTGTCATGCCCGTGAAGCGTGCCGCCGGGCGGTTTCCGGACCGGGTCTCGTCTGTTTCGGTCCTGTCAAGAGCACCTCACACCGCACGGGAGCTGGAGGAGGCTCGGATTGGTCTATGATGTGAGACAAACTTCTCGCATTCTGGGAGCAGGTCATGAGTGTGGCGGCGGCGTTCGACGCGGTGGCGGGGACCTACGACGGGGCCCGGCGCCGGCTGGTGCCCTGCTTCGACGCCTTCTACGGCACGGCCGTCGAGGTCGCCGCGCCGCCGCTGCGGGCCGCGCTCGCGTCGGGGCGTGCGCCCGAGGTGCTGGACCTGGGCGCGGGCACCGGGCTGCTCTCCCTGCTGCTGGCCGCGACCGTCCCCAGGGTGCGGCTGACCCTCGTCGACGCCGCGCCGGCGATGCTCGCCGTCGCCGCCGACCACCTGGGTTCGCGCGGTGTGACACACCGGACCGTCCACGCCGACCTGGCCGACCCGCTGCCGTCCGGCCGCTACGACGCGGTGGTCTCCGCCCTGGCCATCCACCACCTCGACGACGACGGCAAGCGGGACCTCTACCGGCGGGCGGCCGACGCGCTCGTGCCGGGCGGGGTGTTCGTCAACGCCGAGCAGGTCGCCGGTTCCACGCCCGCCCTGGACCGGCGGTACGACGAGGTGTGGACCGACCGGATCACCGCGCTCGGCTCCGATGCCGACGAGATCGCCGCCGCCCGGGAACGGATGCGGCACGACCGTCCGGCACCCGTCGCCGAACAGTGCCGGTGGCTCGGCGAAGCCGGCCTGGTCGACGTCGACTGCTTCTTCAAGGACTGGCGGTTCGCCGTGTTCGGCGGCCGGCGCGAAGATGCCCCACCGGGGGAATGACTAACGGTCATACCGGGGGTAGTCTCACCGGCATGACTGCCAAGGTGACACTGTCGTTCTCCGACGAGACGATCGAGGAGGCCCGGCGGTTCGCCAAGCGCGAGGGCCTCTCCCTCTCCGCCTGGATGGACCAGGCCGCCCGGGAGAAGGCGCTGCGCGAGGTCTTCGCCGCGCACGCCGCCGTCGTCAACCGGGCCGGCGCCGCCCTGGAGGCCGCCGCCCTCGCCGACGCCCGCGAGGTGGGCATGGTCGACGACCTGCTCTCCGGTGGTCGCCCGCGTGCTGCGTAGGGGTGAGGTCTGGCGCATCGCCGGTGCCCGGGAGCGGCTGGGACTGGTCATCAGCTCCGACGTCTACAACTCCACGGACGTGCCGATCGTCATCGTGGCCGAGGTGGTCCAGGAGTCGCTGCTGCGGGACTCGCCGCTCGCGGTGCCGATGGGCGCGTACGTGGTGATGCCCGACCGGCTCTCCTCGCCGATGAAGAAGTGGTTCACGGAGTGCGTGGACGTCGCCGACACCGAGACCATGCAGCGCGTCGCGCGAGCGCTGCGCATCCTGCAACAGCTCTGACATCTCACCGTTCGTTCCGGCCGCAGGTGCGATCTCCGTTTCCGGAACGACGCGCGACGGGCACTGTCGGGTAATCCCGGATTCCTAGCGTTCCTCCAGGTCACCGACGAGGAGGAACCGCCGTGAGCACAATTGCCCCCGCCGTCACCCAGGTGCCGGCCGCGACCGGCCGCCGGCACCGCATCGAGGACTGGCGGCCCGAGGACCCCGACTTCTGGCGTACGACCGGCGCGCCGATCGCGCGGCGCAACCTGTGGGTTTCGATCTTCGCCGAGCACATCGGGTTCTCGGTGTGGAGCCTCTGGTCGGTGACCGTGCTCTTCCTCGGCCCCGCGTACGGCATCGACCCGGCCGGGAAGTTCCTGCTCACCGCCGTGCCGGCCGCGCTGGGCGCGGTGCTGCGGTTGCCGTACACCCTCGCGGTGGCCCGATTCGGTGGACGGAACTGGACCATCGTCAGCGCACTGATGCTGCTCGTGCCGACCATCCCGATGGCCGTCCTGCTGGAGCCCGGCGTCTCCTACAGCACCCTCATGGTGCTCGCCTGCCTCACCGGTGTCGGCGGCGGCAACTTCGCCTCCTCCATGGCGAACATCAACCTCTTCTACCCGCAGCGACTCAAGGGCCGCGCACTCGGTCTCAACGCCGGTGGCGGCAACCTGGGCGTGCCGGCGGTGCAGTTGGTCGGGCTGGCGGTGCTGGCCACCGCCGGTGCCGCGTACCCCCGCCTGGTCCCGGCCGTGTACATACCGCTGATCGTGCTGGCCGCGCTGGCCGCGTCGCGGTGGCTGGACAACATCCCCGGTGCGCGCAACGAGCCCGGTGCGCTGCGCGAGGCCGCCCGGGACCCGCACACCTGGATCATGTCGCTGCTGTACATCGGCACCTTCGGCTCGTTCATCGGCTTCGGCTTCGCGTTCGGCCAGGTGCTCCAGCTCCAGTTCGCCGACCGCTTCCCGACCCCGGTCGACGCGGCCTGGCTGACGTTCCTCGGCCCGCTGGTCGGCTCGCTGATCCGCCCGGTCGGCGGCCACCTCGCCGATCGGCTCGGCGGGGCGCGGGTCACCTTCTGGAACTTCGTGGCCATGGCGGCCGGCGCCGGCCTGGTCCTCTACGCCGCCCGCGAGCGCTCCTTCCCCCTCTACCTGATCGGATTCCTGTCGCTCTTCGTCTTCTCCGGGATCGGCAACGGCTCGACGTACAAGATGATCCCGGCGATCTTCCGGGCCCGGGCGATGGAGGCGGTCGACAACGGCCGACGGGAGCCGGAGGCCGCGCGGCGCTGGTCGATCCGGATGACCGGGGCGCTGATCGGCATCGCGGGAGCGGTCGGCGCGTCCGGCGGCGTGCTGGTCAACATCGCCTTTCGGCAGTCGTTCCTGACCCGGGGGAGCGCCGACGCGGCGTACGTCGCCTTCATCGCCGCGTACGCCGTCTGCTTCGCCCTGACGTGGCTGGTCTACCTGCGGCCCGGCCGTCGTGCGCTGCCCGGGGTGTGATGCCGGTAACGTTCCTCGGCAGGTCAGGCGTGGCGGGACCCCGTTTTGACCTGCCGACGGGGCTGCGGGTATCGTTGCCTGCTGTTGTACGACATCCAGAGGCGTGCCGCCTGAGGTACGCTTGGTCGTTCGTGCGCGCTGGTCCGGCCTGGTACTTCCGGTCACCTCGGCGCGCGACCCCAGACCGACGACGAGACAAGGTAGACCTGTGCGTACGTACAGCCCGAAGCCGGGTGAGATCGAGCGTCAGTGGCACGTCATCGACGCCTCTGATGTCGTGCTGGGCCGCCTGGCCACCCACGCCGCCACGCTGCTGCGCGGCAAGCACAAGCCGACTTTCGCGCCGCACGTCGACACGGGCGACTTCGTCGTCATCGTGAACGCGGGCAAGGTCGCGCTGACCGGCAACAAGCGTCAGCAGAAGATCGCCTACCGCCACTCGGGTTACCCGGGTGGTCTGAAGCAGGTCGGTTACGACGAGCTGCTGACCAAGCGTCCCGAGCGGGCCGTCGAGCTGGCCGTGAAGGGGATGCTCCCGCACAACAAGCTCGGCCGTCAGCTCATCAAGAAGCTGAAGGTCTACGCCGGTGCCGAGCACCCGCACGGCGCGCAGCAGCCGGAGCCGTTCGAGATCAAGCAGATCGCGCAGTGAGCGCGGGCGAGGAAAGCAGCATGACCGACATCACCGTCACCGAGGTCGCCCCCGAGGCCACCGAGGCGCCGGCGCCCGTCGCCCGCGCGCCCCGTGGTGACCGGCCGATCCAGACCGTCGGCCGCCGCAAGGAGGCCATCGTCCGGGTCCGCATCGTCCCGGGCACCGGCAAGATCACCTGCAACGGCCGTGACCTCGAGGCGTACTTCCCGAGCAAGGTGCACCAGCAGCTCATCAAGGACCCGCTGGTCACCGCCGAGAAGCCCGAGGCGTTCGACGTGATCGCCAACCTGCGGGGTGGCGGCACCACCGGTCAGGCCGGTGCGCTCCGCCTGGCCATCGCCCGGGCGCTGATCGTCAACGAGCCGGACGACCGCCCGGCCCTCAAGAAGGCCGGCTTCCTCACCCGGGACGCCCGGGTCAAGGAGAGCAAGAAGTACGGCCTCAAGAAGGCCCGTAAGGCTCCCCAGTACTCGAAGCGCTGACCTTCAGCGTCGCGTTGTACTTCTGACGGACGGCCGGACCGCCTCCCCACGACGGGAGGTGCTCCGGCCGTTCCGCTTTTTCTTCCATCGGCGCACTTCATCGGAGGTTGGCGGGTATGGGCCGGTTGTTCGGCACGGACGGCGTACGCGGACGCGCGAACGCGGATCTCACGCCCGAGTTGGCGCTCGCGGTGGCGGTCGCCGCCGCCCACACGCTCGCCGAGTCGGACCGGAGTCATCCCCCGCTGGCCGTGGTCGGCCGGGACACCCGCGCCAGCGGCGAGATGCTGGAGGCCGCCGTGGTGGCCGGGCTCACCAGCGCCGGCGCGAACGTGGTCCGGGTCGGCGTGCTGCCCACCCCGGCCGTGGCGTTCCTCACCGCCGAGGCCAAGGCGGACCTGGGCGTGATGCTGTCCGCGTCGCACAACCCCATGCCCGACAACGGGATCAAGCTCTTCGCGGCCGGCGGGCACAAGCTGCCGGACGAGATCGAGATGAAGATCGAGGCGGCCGTCGAGGCGAACGCCACCACCGCCTGGGAGCGGCCGATCGGTGCCGGCGTCGGTCGGGTGCACGACCTGCTCGACGGCGCCGACCACTACGTGCAGCACCTGGTGGGCACCGTCGGTCACCGCCTGGACGGGATCAAGGTCGTCGTGGACTGCGCCAACGGCGCGGCGGCCGAGGTGGCCCCGGTCGCGTACCGGGAGGCCGGCGCGGAGGTCGTCGCGATCTACGCCGAGCCGGACGGCCTCAACATCAACGACGAGTGCGGCTCCAACCACCTGGAGGCGCTGCGCGTCGCCGTGGTCGAGCACGGCGCTCACCTGGGCATCGCCCACGACGGCGACGCGGACCGCTGCCTCGCGGTGACCGCCGACGGTGACGAGGTCGACGGCGACCAGGTCATGGCCATCCTCGCCCTCGCCATGCGGGAGGCCGGCACGCTGACCGGGGATACCCTCGTGGCCACCGTCATGAGCAACCTCGGCCTGCGTCTGGCGATGTCCCGGGAGGGCATCCGGCTGGTCGAGACCAAGGTCGGCGACCGGTACGTCCTGGAGGAGCTGCGCGCCTCCGGGCTGGCGCTGGGCGGGGAGCAGAGCGGTCACATCGTCATGCCGGCGTACGCGACGACCGGCGACGGCGTCCTCACCGGCCTGCACCTGATGTCCCGGATGGCGGCCACCGGGAAGTCCCTGGCCGAGCTGGCCGGTGCCATCACCCGGCTGCCGCAGGTGCTGATCAACGTGCCGGTCGGCGACCGCACCGTCGGGGCGGCGGCGCCCGCCGTCCGGGCCGAGGTCGAGCGCGCCGAGGCCGAGCTGGGCGAGACCGGGCGGGTGCTGCTGCGCCCGTCCGGCACCGAGCCGCTGGTCCGGGTCATGGTCGAGGCCGCCACCGAGCACACCGCCCGAGAGGTGGCCGAGCGCATCGCCGAGCAGGTCCGTACCGCCAGCCCGGCGGTCTGACCCGCCAGCCCCGCCATCGTCAGCCACGAGCCGACAACTTCGGGGAAGATGTCCCCTTCCGCGCAGCGAAGCCAGCACCTTCCCCGAAGTTGTCGCCCGTGAGCGTCCGCGTGGTTCGTGGTTCGTGGGTCAGGGTGGGGGCGCGACGGCGGACCCGGCGGGGATGTCAGCCCTTCGTCACCCGGTGCAGGAAGCGGTCGGCCAGGTCGGTGATCGCGTCGGCGTCCAACGCCAGCGCCGGGCCGGCCACCGTCACCTCGGTCATCGCCAGCCCCGGCACCTCGCCGTCCCGCCACCTGCCGGCGAACCACACCTTCTCCTCCTCGGCGAGCGCGAGGTTGGCGTCGTTGAGGGTGTCCGCCGGGTACGGCAGCCAGAGCCGGAACTGGTGGGTGTGCGGCGGGGACGGGAACACCCGCGCCCCCGGCAGGCGTGCGAGCACCTCCGCGACCGTCCGGGCGTGCGCCACGTAGCCCGCGAGGCGGGGCAGTTCGTGATCGAGCCCGTGCAGTGCGGTCAGGGCCGCCGGCCACTGCTGGAACAGCATGCCCCCGTAGCGGTGCCGCCAGACCCGCGCGTACCGGGCCAGCGCCGCGTCACCGGCCAGCGCCGCGCCGGAGATGCCGCCCAGGGACTTGTAGAAGGAGACGTAGACGCTGTCGGCCAGCGCGGCCACCTCGGGAAGCGGCCGGCCCAGGTGCACCGTCGACTCCCAGAGGCGGGCACCGTCCAGGTGCACCCGCGCGCCGGTTGCCCGCGCCGCCCGGACGACGTCGACCAGCTCGTCCCAGGTGGGCAGGACGAAACCGGCGTCGCGCAGCGGCAGCTCCAGCAGCAGGGTCCCGACCGGCTCGGGCAGCTCCGCGACCTCCGCGGCGACCGGGTTGCGGAGCGCGGAGGTCGTGAGCACCGCCCGCAGGCCGCCGAGCACCGCGTACGCGTCCCGCTCGTGCACCAGCGGGTGGCTGAGGGGGTGCAGCCCGACCGCCGCCCGGCCGGTCAGCTCGGCGCCGTACCGCATGGCGATCTGCTGGGCCATCGTGCCGGTGGGGAGGAGGACCGCCGCCTCGGTGCCGAGGAGGTCGGCGACGCGGCGCTCCAACGTCTCCACCGCGCCGCCCTCGCCGTAGACGTCGGGCAGCGGATCGGTCGCCGCCGCACGCATCGCGTCGACCTGCTCGGCGACCGAGGCCGGCCGGGTGCCGGAGAGCACGGTGTCACACGCGCGCAGCGCCGTCAGGAGGCGGGCTGTTTCCGCGTACGGGCGGGAGCCGCTCATCGGGAGGCCGCCAGCCCGCGCAGGCGGCCGACCGCCTCGGTCAGCACCTCCGGGCGTTTGCAGAACGCGAACCGGACCAGTCGGCGGCCCGCCTCCGGGTCGTCGTAGAAGACCTGCGTCGGCACCGCCACCACCCCGCAGCGCTCCGGCAGCGTCCGGCAGAACTCCACCCCGTCCCGACCGCCCAGGGCGGTCACGTCGGCGGTGACGAAGTACGTCCCCTCCGGTGCCAGCACCTGGAACCCGGCGTCGGTGAGCCCGCCAACGAGCAGGTCCCGGCGGGCCTGGAGGTCGTCCCGGAAACCGGTGAAGTAGCCGTCCGGCAGGGCCAGCGCCACCGCGACCGCCGGTTGCAGCGGTGCCGCGTTGACGAAGGTGAGGAACTGCTTCACCCGCAGCACCGCGGAGACCAGGGCCGCCGGCCCGCTCGCCCAGCCGACCTTCCAGCCGGTGCAGGAGAACGTCTTGCCGGCCGAGGAGATCCGCAGGGTCCGCTCCCGCATCCCGGGCAGCGTCGCCAGGGGCACGTGGCCGCTCGCGGCGTCGGTGAAGACCAGGTGCTCGTACACCTCGTCGGTGACCGCGTACGCGTCGTGCTCCCGGCACAGCTCGGCGACCAGCGCGAGTTCGGCCGGGGTGAAGACCTTGCCG
The DNA here is from genome assembly GCF_044465805.1 of Micromonospora sp. NPDC049497. Lineage (NCBI taxonomy): Bacteria > Bacillati > Actinomycetota > Actinomycetes > Micromonosporales > Micromonosporaceae > Micromonospora > Micromonospora sp. NPDC049497. The sequence goes on from NZ_JBITMC010000001.1 coordinate 184,883, forward strand.
GTCGGGTTGTGCGGGGAGTTGAGCAGGACCAGCCGGGTACGTGGGCCGAACGCGGCGCGCAGCGCGTCCGGGTCGAAGGCGTACCGGCCGTCGGCGGCGGGGCGCAGCGTGACCGGCCGCCGGACCGCGCCGGCCAGGGCGATCGAGGCCGCGTACGAGTCGTAGTACGGCTCGAAGCAGACCACCTCGTCGCCCGGCTCGCACAGGCCGAGGATCGCGGCGGCGACCGCCTCGGTGGCGCCGGCGGTCACCACGACCTCGCCGTCCGGGTCGTACTCCAGGCCCCAGAACCGGCGCTGGTGCGCGGCCACCGCCGCGCGCAGCGCCGGGACGCCCGGACCCGGCGGGTACTGGTTCTGCCCGCCCCGCAGGGCCGCCTCGGCGGCGGCCAGCATCTCCGGCGGGCCGTCGGTGTCGGGGAAGCCCTGGCCGAGGTTCACCGCGCCGGTGCGGACGGCGAGAGCGGACATCTCGGCGAAGATCGTCGTTCCGAACGGGCGCATCCGCTCGACCAGCGGGTCGACATCGGTGGTCGTCACGCCGCCAGCCTACGGACTCCGGCCGCCCGATCAACCCGAGGAATTCGTCACCGCGAGTAGCGGATAGTTCTCTTCGCTCAAAGTAACTGATCGTTTCGCCGACTTCCGAGCAGACATGATGAGCGAAACTGGGTTACGCTGCCTTTCATGTGTGGAATCGTGGGTTACGCCGGCGCGCGCCCGGCGCTCGGCATCGTGCTCGACGGACTGCGGCGGCTGGAGTACCGCGGCTACGACTCGGCCGGCGTCGCCATTGTCTGCGACGACGTGCTGCTGACCGAGAAGAAGGCCGGCAAGCTGGCCAACCTGGAGAAGGTGCTCTCGGAGCGGGCCGCCGAGGACCCGGCCTCCTGCGCCGCCAGCCCGATCGGCATCGGCGACGGCACCACCGGCATCGGGCACACCCGCTGGGCCACCCACGGCGGGCCGACCGACCGCAACGCCCACCCGCACCTGGCGCCCGACGGCCGCGTCGCCGTCATCCACAACGGCATCATCGAGAACTTCGGGAAGCTGCGCACCGAGCTGGAGGCCGACGGCGTCCAGTTCACCAGCGACACCGACACCGAGTGCGCCGCGCACCTGCTCTCCGCCGCGCTGGCCGACCTGCGCGCCGCCGGCCAGCCGGACGGTCCGCAGCTGCTCGCCGCCGGCATGCGGGTGGTCTGCCAGCGCCTGGAGGGCGCGTTCACGCTGCTCGCCGTCGACGCTTCGGTGCCCGGCGCGGTCGTCGGCGCCCGCCGCAACTCGCCGCTGGTCGTCGGCCGGGGCGACGGGGAGAACTACCTCGCCAGCGACGTGGCCGCGTTCATCGAGCACACCCGCGAGGCCGTCGAGCTGGGCCAGGACCAGATCGTCCTGATCACCGGCGACACCATCGAGATCACCGACTTCGACGGCCAGCCCGCCAGCGGCAAGGACTTCCACATCGACTGGGACGCCTCCGCCGCCGAGAAGGGCGGTCACGACTGGTTCATGCTCAAGGAGATCGAGGAGCAGCCCGAGGCGATCGCCGACACGCTGCTCGGCCGGCTCACCGAGACCGGCGAGATCATGCTCGACGAGGTCCGGCTCAGCGACCAGGACCTGCGCGACGTCGACAAGATCTTCATCGTCGCCTGCGGCACCTCCTACCACGCCGGCATGGTGGCGAAGTACGCCATCGAGCACTGGACCCGGATCCCCTGCGAGGTGGAGCTGGCCAGCGAGTTCCGCTACCGCGACCCGGTCCTCGACCGGTCCACGCTCATCGTGGTGATCTCGCAGTCCGGCGAGACGATGGACACCCTGATGGCGCTGCGCCACGCCAAGGAGCAGAAGGCCCGCGTGCTGGCCATCTGCAACACCAACGGCTCCACCATCCCGCGTGAGTCCGACGCGGTCCTCTACACCCACGGCGGCCCCGAGATCGCCGTCGCCTCCACCAAGGCTTTCCTCACCCAGATCGTCGCCTGCTACCTGATCGGCCTGCACCTGGCCCAGGTGCGCGGGATCAAGTTCGCCGACGAGGTCGCCGCAGTGGTGTCCCAGCTCCAGGAGATGCCGGGCAAGCTGCGCGAGCTGCTGGAGCGGATCGAGCCGGTGCGCGAGCTGGCCCGCGACCTGAAGGCCGAGCCGACCGTGCTGTTCATCGGCCGGCACGTCGGCTACCCGGTGGCCCTGGAGGGCGCGCTCAAGCTCAAGGAGCTGGCGTACATGCACGCCGAGGGCTTCGCCGCCGGCGAGCTGAAGCACGGCCCGATCTCGCTGATCGACGAGGGCACCCCGGTGATCTGCATCGTGCCGTCCCCGGTGGGCCGGGGCATGCTGCACGACAAGGTCGTCTCGAACATCCAGGAGGTGCGGGCCCGGGGCGCCCGGACCATCGTGATCGCCGAGGAGGGCGACGAGGCGGTCGTCCGCTACGCCGACCACCTGATCTACGTGCCGCGTACGCCGACGCTGCTCGCCCCGCTGGTGACCACCGTGCCGCTCCAGGTGCTCGCCGCCGAGATCGCCGCCGCCCGGGGCCACGACGTCGACCAGCCGCGCAACCTGGCCAAGTCGGTCACCGTCGAGTAACCGCACCCCGCGCCGACGCCGACCCCGGGCCACCACCACGGTGACCCGGGGTCCGTCGCGTCCGGCGGGCCCACCGCCGCCGGTCAGCCGGGCCGCCGCGTCGTCACCGCCCCAGCACCACCCGGGCCATCCCGTCCAGGGCGGGATTGTCCGCCTCCCAGTAGCCGGTGTGGCCGTGCCGACCGCTCGTGAAGGTGCGCCCACCGAACCCCGGATCGGCCGGGTCACGGCCGAACCACAGCTCGTCCCGCGACCCGCCGACCAGCGAGACCGCCGCGCCGAGCGGCGGCGCGGCCAGCAACGGATGCCGCAGCAGCTCGTCCGGCGACCGCACCAGCCGGATCACGTCGTCCGGCGCGGTGCTCGCCCACACCTGCCCGGGCGGGACACCCAGCTCCGCCGCGTGCGCCACGCCGACACCGGGCGAGCCGACGAAGACCAGCGCGTCGGCCGCCAGCCCGTGGTCGCGGGCCGTCGCGCCGACCACCAGCGACCCGTAGCTGTGCCCGAGCACGGTCTGCCGGGCCGGCGGCCCGTCGTGGGTGGCCCGCAGGCCCTCCTGGAACCGGTGCAGCGCCGGCCCGGCATCGGTGGCCTGCCTCGACCCCGCCGCCTCGTGCAGGAAGTCCGGGGCGTCGTAGTCGAGCCAGAGCACCGCCGCGCTCTCCTCGCCGGGCGCGAGCGCGCCGCAGCGGGCCAGCACCCTCCCCGCCCGGTCCAGCTCGCCGGGCACGTCGTCCAGCCCCGCCGTCATCCCCGGGACGTACGTCAGGACCCGCTCGGACCGGTCCGGGTCGCCCAGCGCCACCACCGCCCGACCCTCGCCGCCGGTCCCCAGGCCCAGCAGGTACGCCCGCGGGCCCTCGGTGGCCGTCAGGCGCTCGGCCAGCGCGTCCAGCCCGGCGAGGGACCCGTCGACCCGCTGCAAACCGGCCAGCTCGACCGGCCCGGGCGGGATCCGCTCCCGCAGCCGCCGGTGCTCGGCCAGCAGGTCCTCCCGACGTGTGGCGAGCAGCAGCCGGTTCGCCTGGTCCCGCGCCGCCACCGGCACCCCGTCGAGGCTCCCGACCAGCTCCGGCTCGTACGCCACCAGCCATCGGCGCTGCGCCGGGGTGAGCCCCGCCCACCAGGCCCGGACGAGGGCGGGACCCGTCCCGGGTGTCGGCCGGCCCGCCGGTGGCGGTGACACCCACGTCGAGCGGGCCGCCGCCGCGAGCCCGGCCAGCCGTCCGGCCGCCTCCCGGTCGGCCGCCGTGGCGAGGTCCAGTGCGGCACGGACAGCCGTGGCGACACCGGCCACCGCCGGTCCCGCCCGTTCCGTCGCCGGACGGGCCGGATCGGCGCTCGCCCGCCCGTGCCGGTCCACCAGTACACCGTTCCGGTCGGCGAGGGTGACCGCCGCCTCCAGTCGGGCCTTCGCCGCGCCCAGGCGGACGGCGAACCCGTCGAGCACCTGGTCGACCTCGACCAGGGCGGGGACCACCGTGGCCAACTCGCTCCGCACGCCGGTGAGCCGGGCGTCGGCGGCACCGGCGGCCGGACCGACCCAGCCCCGCCGCAGGGCGGCGGCGTCGGCGGCCAGTTCGTCGGCCCGCCGCCCGACCAGCCCGATCCCACTACGCCAGGCGGCACCCGCGGCCCGCCACGCGCCCGGATCGGCCGCCCAGAGCTGCCGGTAGCCGACGCCCGCCGCCGGAACCGGGGGCGCCGTCGTCGGGGCGGTCACCGCGGCAGCACGGTGAACCGGCGAGCCGCCCGGTCGTCCACCGCCTCGTACGCCTCCACGGCCGCCCGGACCGCCGCACCGGTCGCCGCCACCCGGGCGGCGACACCGCCGAACCAGCCGTGCACCGCCGCCTCCAGCCCGGCCAGGGCGCCGCCCGTCGCCCACTCCGGCGCGGACGGCACCAGCCCGGGCACGCCCGTCAGCCCGTGCGCCAGCCGGTACGCGTCGTCGCCGAGCGCGCCCGCGCCCCGGCGCAGCACCTCCGGTCGGACGGTCAACGTCTCCTCGGTCATCTCCGGCCCCCCGTGGCACGACGACAGCGACGACGGCGACGCTAGGCGGCCCGGGTCCCGTCGCGCGTGCCCTGTGGACAACCGCGTCCCGCCGTACGCCCCGGTCATCCACAGGCATTGCCCCGGGCGGAGCCGGCGGCTAATGTGCGGCCCCGCGCGCCGGTAGGGTGGGGCCCGTGATCGTCGCTGTCGGCATCGACGTCGTGCTCGTCGACCGGTTCGCCCGGGCCCTGGCGCGCACCCCGCTGCTCGCCGACCGGCTCTTCACCGAGGCCGAGCGGTACACCCGCTCGGGCAACCCGCGGTCGCCCGAGTCGATGGCCGCCCGGTTCGCCGCCAAGGAGGCGGTGGCCAAGGCGCTGGGTGCCCCGGCCGGCCTGAGCTGGCACGACTGCGAGATCGTGCCGGACCCCGACGGCCGGCCCTGGCTGACCGTCTCCGGCACCGTCGCGGCGGCGGCCACCGAGCGGGGCGTCAACCGGTGGCACCTGTCGCTGTCGCACGACGGCGGGATCGCGTCGGCGATGGTGGTCGCGGAACGCTGAGATCGGCGGCGTGCCGCCGGGCACGCCGGGACACGGACGGGACGGGGTGGCATGAGACCGGTGTGGCGGGTGGCCGACGTACGCGCGGCGGAGGCCGGCCTGATGGCCACCCTCCCGGCCGGGACGCTGATGCAGCGCGCCGCCGCCGGCCTGGCCCGCCGGTGCGCGCTGCTCCTCGCCGAGCGGGGCGGTGTGTACGCGGCACGGGTGCTCCTGCTGGTCGGTTCCGGCGACAACGGCGGCGACGCCCTGTTCGCCGGTGTGCATCTCGCCCGCCGCGGCGCGGCCGTGTCGGCTCTGCCGCTGACGCCCGGCCGGGCGCACGCCGAGGGGCTGGCCGCGCTGCGTGCCGTCGGGGGACGGGTCGTCGGAGAGCCGCCGGCCGTGGTCGACCTGGTGGTGGACGGCATCGTCGGTATCGGCGGCACCGGCGGCCTGCGCGAGGCCGCCGACCGGTTGGTGGCCGGCCTCGACGATCTGCGTGGCCGTGACGGCGGCCGGGCGACCGTGGTGGCGGTCGACGTGCCGAGCGGCGTCGCGGTGGACACCGGCCACGTGCCGCTGTCCGCGTCGGGTCGCCCGACCGCCGTACGCGCCGACGTGACGGTGGCGTTCGGCGCGTTGAAGCCGGCGCTGGTGGTCGGACCGGCCGCCGCCCTCGCCGGCGAGGTCGAGCTGGTCGACATCGGGTTGGCGCCGTGGCTGCGGGGCAGCCCCGCGCTGCGGGTGACCGAGTGGTCCGACGTGGTCGACTGGTGGCCCCGGCTGGGCCCGGCGTCGGAGAAGTACACGCGGGGCGTGGTGGGAGTCGCGACGGGTTCGGCGACGTACCCGGGGGCGGCGATCCTCTCCGTCGGCGGTGCGCTGGCCGGCCCCACCGGCATGGTCCGCTACGCGGGGTCGGCCCGGGCCGACGTGGTGCACCACCACCCCTCGGTGATCGCCACCGACCGGGTCGCCGACGCCGGCCGGGTGCAGGCCTGGGTCTGCGGGTCGGGACTCGGCACCGGCGAGGACGCGGCGGGGGAACTGCGGGCGGTGCTCGCCGCGCCGGTGCCGGTGGTGCTCGACGCGGACGCGCTGACCCTGCTGGTCGACGGTTCCCTCGCCGACCGGCTCCGCGGGCGGGACGCGCCGATCGTGGTGACGCCGCACGACCGGGAGTTCACCCGGCTGTGCGGGGAGATGCCGGGCGCCGACCGGGTCGCCGCCACGCTGCGGCTGGCCGCCTGGATGAACGCGGTGGTGCTGCTCAAGGGGGACCGCACGGTGGTCGGCACGCCGGACGGCCGGGCGTACGTCAATCCGACCGGCACCCCGGCGCTGGCCACCGGGGGCACCGGCGACGTGCTGGCCGGGCTGCTCGGCTCGCTGCTGGCGGCCGGCGTGCCGGCCGACCGGGCGGCCGTCGCGGCGGCGTACCTGCACGGGTTGGCCGGCCGGGAGGCGGCCCGGGGCGGCCCGGTGACCGCGCCCGACGTGGCGGCGGCGCTGCGCCCGGTGCTGGCCCGCCTGCCGTGAGGCGACGCCCGCGTTGAACCGGGGGCGTCGCCCGGCCGTACCCCTCGGCGTGCGGGCGTCGAGGACGCGGCCGGCCGCACGCGTTCCCGGAGGAGCAACCATGCGCAGAGCCCTCACCTGGTCCGTCGCCGCCGTCGGTGTCGCGGTGCCGTTGATCGTCGGTACGGCCCTGGCCTCGGCGAAGGACGGGCGGGACCGGGTGGCCACACCGCCCGGCGGGCCGGCCTTCGAGCTGCGCATCGACCCGGAGCTGGACGCGCGGTTCGGCCCTCGCCAGGTCAACGCCGTGCAGGCGGCGGAGATCGTCACCGACCGGTTCGGCGGTCAGGTCGTCCGGGCCGAGCTGGACTCCGAGGGTGGCCGGCCGATCTGGAAGATGGACCTGTCCGGTGCCCGGGTGGGCGAAGTCGAGGTCGACGCGACCACCGGCGACCTCCTCGCCGACGACTGACGGGCGCGGGACCGCTCGTCCGGCGGCTGGCGGCCTGTGGTGATCGGCCCGGAAGTAGGCTGTGCGCATGTGGCAGGCCGAGGTACGCGTCGACCTTGACGCGATCCGTGAGAACGTGAGCCGGCTCCGCTCCGGCACCGCCGCCGAGCTGATGGCGGTGGTCAAGGCCGACGGGTACGGCCACGGCATGGTCCCGGCCGCCCGGGCGGCGCTCGACGCCGGCGCCGACTGGCTCGGCGTCTGCACGCTGGACGAGGCACTGACGCTGCGTCGGGCCGGGATCACCGTGCCGGTGCTGGCCTGGCTGCTCACTCCCGGGCTGCCCCTGCACGAGGGGATCACCGCCGGGGTCGACCTGGGGGCGGCGAGCCTGCCGCAGCTCGACGAGATGGTCGAGGCGAGCCGGATCGCGGGTCGTCCGGCCCGGCTGCACCTCAAGATCGACACTGGGCTGGCCCGTGGTGGCGCGACCGTCGCCGACTGGCCGACGCTGCTCGACGCCGCCGCCAAGGCCCAGGCCGACGGGCTGGTCGAGGTCGTCGGCGTGTGGAGCCACTTCGTGTACGCCGATTCGCCCGGCCACCCGACCACGGACCGGCAGCTCGCGGTGTTCCACGAGGGGCTGGGCATGGTGGAGAAGGCGGGGCTGCACCCGCGCTACCGGCACCTGGCCAACTCCGCCGCCACGCTGACCCGGCCGGACACCCACTTCGACCTGGTCCGGCCCGGGCTGGCGGTCTACGGGCTCTCCCCGGTGGCCGGGGAGACCTACGGCCTGCGCCCGGCGATGACCGCCCGGGCCCGGGTGATGCTCGCCAAGCGCGTGCCGGCCGGCTCCGGGGTCTCCTACGGCCACACCTACACCACGGAGCGGGAGGCGAACCTCGCGGTGATCCCGCTCGGCTACGCCGACGGTGTGCCGCGCCACGCGTCGAACAGCGGCCCGGTGCAGCTCGGCGGTGCCCGCCGGACCGTCTCCGGCCGGGTCTGCATGGACCAGTTCGTGCTCGACTGCGGTGACGACGCGGTCGCCGCCGGGGACGTCGCCACCCTCTTCGGCAGCGGTGCCGACGGGGAGCCCACGGCCGACGACTGGGCGGAGGCCGTCGGCACCATCAACTACGAGATCGTCACCCGGTTCGGCAGCACCCGGGTGCCCCGCGTCTACGACGGCGAACGCCCGTGACCGGCCGCCCCCGCATCCCGCTGCCCCGGTCCGGCCACGCCCGGGCCGCCGTCGGCGCGTTGGCCGCCGTCGGGGTCGCCGCCGCGGGGCTCGCGGCGGGCGTGGCCACCGAGCGCGCCCTGGTCCGCCGGTTCAAGGCCGACCCCACCGATCCGTACGCCGACGAGCCCTTCGATGACCAGCGGTACGACGAGGCGTTCAAGCTGGAGATGCCGGACGGCACCGACATCCACGTCGAGATCGTGGAGCCGACCCGCCCGAGGGCCGGCAACCCGACGGTGGTGCTGGTGCACGGATTCTGCCTGGACATGGGCACCTTCCACTTCCAGCGCAAGCTGCTCGCCGAGCGGGGCGAGCACCGCGTCATCGCGTACGACCAGCCGGGGCACGGCCGGTCGGGGCGGCTGGAGACCGGCGAGTACGACCTGACCGCCCTCGGTCGCACGCTGCGCGCGGTGATCGACCGGACCGCCCCGGAGGGGCCGCTGGTGCTGGTCGGGCACTCGATGGGCGGCATGACGATCATGGCGTTCGCCGAGCTGTTCCCGGAGATGTTCGGCGACCGCGTGGTGGGTACGGTGCTGATGGCCACGTCGGGCGGCCTCCTGGCGGAGACCAAGCTGGTCGCACCGGCGCTGCTCGGCCGGGTCGGCGCGCCCGTGCTCTACATGGTCGGCAACGTCACCCGCTACGGCGGGCCGGTGATCGACCGGGCGCGGCGGTCCACGTCCAACGTCGCCTGGCTGCTCACCCGCAAGTACGGGTTCGGGACGACCCGGCCGAGTCCGGCCCTGGTGTCGTACGTCGAGACGATGAACTCGCGGACCTCCGCCGATACAGTGACGCGCTACCTGCGCACGCTCGCCACGCACTCCCGGTTCCCGGCGCTGGCGGCGCTCGCCGACACGCCGGTGGTGGTGATCGTCGGCGACAAGGACATGATCACGCCGGTGGTCCACTCCGAGGAGATCGTCCGGCGGCTGCCGCACGCCGAGTTCGTCAAGATCCACGACAGTGGGCACGTGGTGATGCTGGAGCACGCCGACGAGGTCAACGCCGCGCTGACGCGCTTCCTGGACACCTGCGGCGGGGCGGCGTCGTGAGCGTCGTGGTGAAGCTGCCCACGGTCGACGACACCCGGGACTTCGGCCGCCGACTCGCCGGGGTGCTGCGCGCCGGTGACCTGCTGCTGCTGACCGGTCCGCTCGGGGCCGGCAAGACCGCCCTGACCCAGGGCATCGGTGCGGGGCTCGGCGTGCTCGGCGACATCACCTCGCCCACGTTCGTCATCGCCCGGGTGCACCGTCCGGATCCGGCGCGGGGCGGCACGGTGGCGCTGGTGCACGCCGACGCGTACCGCCTGGGCGACGCCGCCGATCCGCGTGCCGAGATCGACGACCTCGACCTCGACGCCTCCGTGGACGAGTCGGTGACCGTCGTCGAGTGGGGCGAGGGGCTGGTCGAGCAGTTGGTCGACGCGCACCTGCGGGTCCGCATCGACCGGCGCGACGACGACACGCGGGTGGTCGAGCTGGAGCCGGTGGGCGGGGACTGGGCCGGCCGCCTCGCGGCCCTCGGCTGAGCGCTGTCGTACCGGCGGCTTAGAGTGCCCGGGACCTGATCCCACCGCCGAGAGGCCGCCGATGCTCGACGACGCACCCACCCTGGACCTGCTGGCGCTGCTGCCGGAGGAGTGGCGGGGGGTGCTCACTCCGCACCTCGACCCGGCCCGCACGGCGGCGCTCGCGGAGTTCGTCGCCCGGGAGTACGCCACCCGCACGGTCTTCCCGCCGGTGGAGGACCTGTTCTCGGCCTACCGGCTGTGCGGCCCCGAGGACTGCCGGGTGCTCATCCTCGGCCAGGACCCGTACCACCGGGCCGGTCAGGCGCACGGGCTCAGCTTCAGCGTCCGCGAGGGGGTCGGCGTGCCGCCGTCGCTGCGCAACGTCTTCAAGGAGCTGGGCGAGGACGTCGGCGCGCCGAAGCCGCGCAGCGGCAACCTCAGTGGCTGGGCCGCCCAGGGCGTGCTCCTGCTGAACGCGGTGCTGACCGTCCGCGAGGCCACGCCGGGCTCGCACGCGAACTCCGGTTGGGAGGAGTTCACCGACGCCACCATCCGCGCCCTGGACGCGATGGAGTCACGGGTCGTCTTCCTGCTCTGGGGCGGGTACGCGCGCAAGAAGGCGGGCCTGGTCACCAACCCGCGCCACGTGGTGCTGGAGGCCGGCCACCCCAGCCCGATGAACCCGCGGGGCTTCCTGGGCAGCCGCCCGTTCAGCGCCGCCAACAAGGCGCTCGCCGACGCCGGCCTGCCGACGGTCGACTGGGAACGCTCAGCCGGCTGACCGCCGTTGCCGGTGGCGGTCGCGGTGGCGGCGGAGCAGCTCGGCGGCGTGGGGGTCGGTCAGCTCCACCTCGACCAGCGGCACCACCCGGTAGCTCCGCTCGCCGTGCCGCACCTCGATCGACTCCGGCAGCTCGTCGCACATCCGGGCCCGCAGCTCCCCGTGTTTCGTCCGCCACCGGTGCTCGCCCGGCTCCTCGGGCTCGACGTGGACGCCGCCGTACTCCTCCCACCGGGCGTTCCACCGCTGGCCGAGGGCGGCGTTGAGCCAGACGGTGAACCGGGCCGCATCGGCCCAGCGCAGGGCGATCTCCGGCATGTCCGCCGGGATCGGCGCGCCCTGGAGTAGCGCGGCGGTCGCCCCGGTGAGCACGAACGGCAGGTCGCCGAGCCGGTCGATCATCCGATCCAGGCCGATCCCGTCGAGCCGCTCGGCCGGCGACTGCGTGGCCAGCTCGTCCAGCCGCGCGTCGACCTGCGCGTCCAGTGGCTCCACGCCGACGGTGAGCTGCAGGTCCATCGCGTCCAGGATCTGCTCGATCAGCCGGAAGCTCGGGATCCGGTCGCCGCGCTCGATACGGGCCACTGCGGCCTGGCTGACTCCGGCCAGGTCAGCAAGTGTCTGCTGGGTCAGGAATCGCGAGCCTCGTTCCCGCCGCAGGAGCGCCCCGATTGCGGTCGCGAGGCGATCGTCAGACATCCGAGCATGATGGCGCACGTGCTTCATACCTGGCAGTCATGAATATGACGGTCAGGTATAAGGCTCGCGGAGCCAACCACGCCTCCGGTCGCCGGTCGGCCGGGGAAGGGGGCGGCTAGGCTGGTTCACCGTGCTCGTACTGGTGGTGGACAGCTCGACCCCCGCGGTGACCGCCGCCCTCGCGGAGGTCTCGGCGGATGGCGTCGTGCTCCGGGCGCACCGGTGCACGGTCGACGCGCGGGCGCACGGCGAACTGCTCGCCCCGCAGGTGGACGCGGTCCTCGCCGACTCCGACGCGCGGGTCGCCGACCTGGGCGCGATCGTCGCCGGGCTCGGCCCGGGACCGTTCACGGGGCTGCGGGTGGGACTGGTCACCGCCGCCACGATGGGGCAGGTGCTCGGCGTCCCCACGTACGGTGTCTGCTCGCTGGACGGGATCGGCCACCCGGCGGCCGCCGGCGAACCGGTCCTGGCCGCGAGCGACGCGCGCCGCCGGGAGATCTACTGGGCGGTCTACGACGGCGCCGGGCAGCGGATCGTCGGGCCGGAGGTGTCGGCGCCGGCGGTCGCCGCGGAGCGCGCCCGCGACCTCGCGGTCACGGTGGCCGTCGGCGACGGCGCCCACCGGTACGCCGACACGCTGGGCCTGCCGGTGCGGGCCGAGCCGCGCTACCCGGACGCGGGCGTGCTGGCGGCCCTCGCGGCGGAGCGCATCCGGGCCGGTGCGCCCGGCGAGACGCTCACGCCGCTCTACCTGCGTCGGCCCGACGCCGTGGCGGCCACGGCGCGCAAGCCGGTCCTGCCGTGAGCGGGGTACGGCTGGAACGGTTCCGCTGGTGGCACATCGACGAGGTGCTGCCCATCGAGGCGGACCTGTTCGGTGCGGAGCAGTGGTCGGCGGCGATGTTCTGGAACGAGTTGGCCAACGGCCACCACTACCTGGTCGCCGTCGACGACGACACCGTGCTCGGGTACGCGGGCCTCACCGCCGCCCCGTCCGACGAGGCGTGGGTGCAGAACGTCGCGGTCCGGCGCGACGCCCAGCGGCGCGGCATCGGCCGCCTGCTGCTGGAGGCGCTGCTCGCCGAGGCCGCACGGCTCGGTGCCCGCAGCACCCTGCTGGAGGTCGCGGCGGACAACGGCCCGGCCCAGAAGCTCTACGCGTCGTACGGGTTCGAGATCATCGGCGTGCGACGCGGCTACTACCAACCCAGCAACACCGACGCGCTGGTCATGCAGCGACAAGAGGCAGTGAGCAATGGCTGACGAACCCCTGGTCCTCGGCATCGAGACGTCCTGCGACGAGACCGGCGTCGGCATCGTCCGCGGGCACACCCTGCTCGCCGACGCCCTCGCCTCCAGCGTCGACCAGCACGCCCGCTTCGGCGGCGTGGTGCCGGAGGTGGCCAGCCGCGCCCACCTGGAGGCCATCGTGCCGACCATGGACCGCGCCCTGCGCGAGGCGGGCGTGACCCTCGCCGACGTCGACGCGATCGCCGTCACCGCCGGACCCGGGTTGGCCGGCGCCCTGCTCGTCGGAGTGGCCGCCGCCAAGGGGTACGCGCTGGCCGCCGAGAAGCCCGTCTACGGCGTCAACCATCTGGCCGCGCACGTCGCCGTGGACACCCTCGAACACGGTCCGTTGCCCGAGCCGGCCGTCGCGTTGCTGGTCTCCGGCGGGCACTCCTCGCTGCTCCTCGTCGACGACCTCGCGCGGGGCGTGACCCCGCTCGGCGCCACCATCGACGACGCGGCCGGCGAGGCGTTCGACAAGATCGCCCGGCTGCTCGGCCTGCCGTTCCCCGGCGGCCCGTACGTCGACCGGGAGGCCCGGGCCGGCGACCCGGCCTCCATCGCCTTCCCGCGCGGGCTCACCGCGCCCAAGGACCTGGCCGCCCACCGCTTCGACTTCTCCTTCTCCGGGCTGAAGACAGCGGTGGCCCGCTGGGTCGAGGCGCGGCAGCGGGCCGGCGAGCCGGTGCCGGTCGCCGACGTCGCCGCGTCCTTCCAGGAGGCGGTCTGCGACGTGCTGGTCGGCAAGGCGTTGGACGCCTGCCGGACCAACGGCGTGGAGACCCTCGTCATCGGTGGGGGAGTCGCCGCCAACTCCCGGCTGCGGGCGATGGCCGAGCACCGGGCGGCGAAGCACGGGATCCGGGTCCGGGTGCCCCGCCCGAAGCTCTGCACGGACAACGGCGCCATGGTCGCCGCGCTCGGCTCGCACCTCGTCGCCGCGGGCGTCGCGGCCAGCCGGCTGGACCTGCCCGCCGACTCGGCGATGCCGCTGACCAGGGTCAGCGTGTGAGGGAGGGGACGGCCAACGTGATCGTACGGATGTGGGAGGCGCGGGCGGAGCCGTACGGGATGGCGGACCTCGTCACCTGGGTCTGCGACACCGCCCTGCCGGACTTCGACCACGACCCGCTGCACGTGGCCAGCGAGGTGTTCTCCTCCACCGACCACCGGGTGGTGGTCATCTCCAAGTGGCGCAGCAACCCGCGACCGCTGCCGGACCCGCCCGCCATGCTGCTCGCCCGCCCACCGCACTCCTGGGACTTCACCCAGGTCGACCGCTGACCGTGCTCAGACCCGCAGCGTGGGAGCCGGATTGGGTCGCGTCCGCATGGACCGGTCCATCGCCACGGTGACTGACGGCAGCCACTCCAGGGTGCCGTCGCTCTTGGTGACGGTCGGCACGGAGCCGGCCATCGCGTAGGACAGGTTCCCGTCGAGCAGGTACTCCCGGGAGCCGACCTCGAAGACGTACCGCTCGTCGTTCTCGGTGATCTGCCGGTCGTCGAGGCAGTACGTGCCGAACGGCCATTCCGGCTCGGTGGCCTGACGGACGATCTCGCGAGCCTCTTCGTACGTGACGGTCATGGCGGCTGATCCTATCGGCGGGTCCGGACGAACTCACTGAGGTGGGACGGCGTCGGGACATCGTCCAAGCGGACGAAGGACGTGTCCTTGGCGATGTCGAAGTAGCTGGCCACGTCCACGCCGGCGTTCTGACCATCGACGAACCGCACGGTGCCGCCGACGTTCTCCACGTTGAACACGTGGGCGCCGTTGCCCTGCCACTTGGCGTAGACCACGCCACGAGACCCCGGCCCGAAGGTCTCGAACGCCTTTTCGATGTCCCCCCTGGCCCCCGGGGTGAACGTCCGGCCCCACGCGTTCTCCAGGTCGGCGAGAGGGCGTCCGCGGAAGAGGTGGAACCGGTCGGGAAGGGCGGTCGCCTCCGCGTCGACCCCCCGGCGGCGCAGCTCGTACGCCTGCACGCAGTGCGTGCAGTTGGCCGAGTAGTGCGGGGTGCTGGTGTCGAACTTCGGGTTCACCCGGGCGAGGTCGTCGGCGATGCGCTTCTCCACCTTGCGGGCGGCCCGCTTCGCCCCGGCCGTCCGCACCAGCTTCAGCAGCTTCTTCGCCTGGTCGAGGATCTGTTTCAGCAGGGTGCGAACCTGTTGGACGACCTGCTTGACCAGTTGACGGCAGGCGAGGCGGGTGGCGGCGATGAACGCCGGCACGGTGGCGGTGGACGCGCCGAAGGTCGCCACCGCGGCGGCGATCGCCATCGTCACCTGGACCAGCAGGATGACGAGCTGGACGAAGAACGCGATCTTCAGGGCCAGCGTCATGGCCGCGAAGACGATGAGGACGCTGCCGATGAGCTGGGCGGCGATCGCGTCCTCCAGCAGGCGCCGCCGTGGGCCGTCGTCGGCGTTCCACCACCGCCCGAACGCGTCGGTGGTCGTCCCGGTGTTGTGCCGGCACACCGCGTCGGCGGCGTCGTTCGCGCGGTCGGCGGCACCCTGCAACCGCGCCCCGAAGGCCAGCCACTGCTGCCCGGCGGCGAAGAGCAGTTCCTCGTCGGCCTCCGGCCACTCCAGGCCGACCCAGCTGAGCGGTTCGGTCAGCTCGGCCGGCAGCTCCAGGCCCACGGCTCAGCCGCCGAGACGGCCGTGCAGCGACTGGAACAGCTCGCCCGACCGCTGGTCCGTCTCGACCACCTGCGCGGCCCAGTCGGCCAGCCCCTCGGCCGCGCCGAGCAGCTGCTGCACGTGCGAGCCGTACGTCTCCAGGGCGTGTGACAGCACCTCCGTGTAGGCGGCACCGAAGACGCTGCCCGGCTCGTCGGCGCCCCACGGGTTCTCGGAGGTGACCGTGGCGCTCAGGGCGGCGAGCCCGTCCTCCAGCTCGACCGCGGCCCCGGCGATGGCCTGGGCCGAACCGGCCAGCACCTCCGGTTCGGTGTGCATCGGCTTCATCAGGCGTCTCCCGTCAGTTCGGTCGGCCGAGCCGGTCGGCGATCTGCTGTGCCGCGGCGGTCATGTCGTCGAGCCGCCTCTGCGCGGTCGAGCCGACGTCGCGCAGCAGCGGGCCGAGCCCGTCCGGGAGGGTCACCGGCGCGGCGGTGAGCTGCTCCTGGAGGGCCGCCTGCACCTCGGCGCGGGCCGCGGCGAACGCCTCCAGGATCGCCGCCGCGAGGTCCGCCGCCGGTAGGCGCAGGGCGCGCGGGTCGAGGTCGAGGTCGAGGAGGTCACCGGTGCCGTCGACGGTCAGGTGCACCAGGCCGTCCGCCGCCACGGCGGAGGCGCGGGTGGCCGTGAAGCGGCCGAGCAGGCCGTCCGGCCGGTCGTACTGGTCGGTCACGGGGACACCTCGATCCTGGATCGACTGTGGAGTGTCGATGGCTCGCATTCCGCAGCAGCCTAACGGTGCGCCGCCAGCGCTCTCCGCCGGCGTCACGGGCGGATCGGCACCGTGGCGGTCACGGTGGACTGGTCGAGGTCGGAGATGCGGGCGGTGATCCGCACCGTCCAGTCGCCCGGTACGGGAAAACGCAGCTCGGCGCTGGCGTGGTGCGGCTCCGGCGTGTCGACTCCGACGGTGATCGGTTCGATGCCGGCGGCCGGCAGGGCGGCGGTGACGGTCCACTCGACGACCGGCAGCGGTCTGGCCTCCGGTGTGTAGACGTAGGCGTGCAGGCTGTTCGGTGTGCCCGCCTGTGCGGGGTAGACGTCGAACTGCACGGTGAGCAGGTCGGTGTCGAGGGACCGGGCGACACCCTCCCGGACGGCTCCGGCGGCCTCCGTGCCGGCGGTGCGGCCCGGTGGGATCTGCACGAGCATCGCCGTGAGAGCCAGCACTACCGCGGTGACGGCCAGCTCGACACCGGCCGCGCGGACGACCCACCGGGGGCGGTTCGCGGCGACCCGGCGCCGGACGAGGTGTCGCTGCCCGGCGGCCACCGCGAGGACGACGACCAGGAGTCCCGCCTTCGCGCACAGCAGCCGCCCGTACGTGCTGCCGAGCAGCGCCGACGGCCGGCCGAGTTCGATCGCGGCCTGGCTCAGGCCGGCGACGACGAGCCAGCACACCGCGACCGTGGCGCACCGGGACCAGGCCGGCAGGATCCGGGCGAGCACCCGTTCGTGGGTCCGGCGCAGGAGGAACACCGTGAGGGTGAGCAACCCGCCCAGCCAGACGGTCACCCCGGCGACGTGGACGGTGGCCAGGGCGACGCTCACCGCCGGCAGGGGCGCGGCCACCGGATGCCCGGCGAGCGGCCAGGTGGCCAGCCCGGCCAGCCCCACCACCGCCAGCACGGCGGTGCGCCGCCGGCTCGCCGCGCCACGGACGAGGGCGGGCAGCAGCGCCGCGGCGACGCCCACCAGCGCCAGCCGCGCGGCGAGCACCGGGCCGACGCCGCCGGCCCACGCCGTCCGGAGATCCGCGAGGGTCAGCTCGCCGACCGGTACGCCGACGGCCTCGGCGGCCTGCCCCGCCCAGGTCGCGACCGTGGCGACGGCGACCAGGCCGAGACCGGCCCACGCCAGGAGGAGCGCCCCGCGACGGGAGCGCCGGCGGGGCCACATCGTGGCGGCCAGCAGCGGCGGGCCGACCGCCGCGACGAGCCCCAGGTAGCCG
This sequence comes from Micromonospora sp. NPDC049497, assembly GCF_044465805.1. NCBI lineage: Bacteria > Bacillati > Actinomycetota > Actinomycetes > Micromonosporales > Micromonosporaceae > Micromonospora > Micromonospora sp. NPDC049497. The sequence goes on from NZ_JBITMC010000001.1 coordinate 202,180, forward strand.
AGGTACCGGGCCACCGGCACCGACGACCCGCCGGGCGACGCGTCGTCGGACGTGGGCTGCGGTGGCGCGGCCGAGGGCGCCCCGGCGGAGTAGGTGAAGCTGCCGGCGACGGGATGGCCGTCCGCGGAGATGACCCGGTAGCTCACGAGATAGGTGCCGAGCGGTCGCGCGGGAACCCGGACGGGGATCCGCATCGTCGTCCCCCGTACCTCCGGTTTCTCGACGTCGGTGCGCCTGCCGTCCGGGGCGAGCACCCGCACCCGGCCCGGTACCGGCGTCACCGGCTCGCTGAAGGTGACCACCACCTCCCGCGGGGCGTAGCCGACGACCGCGTCGTGCTGCGGCGCCGTGGAGACCACGACGGCGTGCGCAGCGGCCGGGCCGGCCGGGGCCAGTGCGCCGCCGAGGGTGGCCAGGACCAGCCCGAGCAGAACCGCCGCACGGGTACGTCCGTGCGGCGGTTCTCCTCGGGCAGGGGACGTCACCGTCGACATCGCGGTGCCGGTGTCCGGGGGATCAGGTGCGGCGGAGCATGCGCCAGGTGGCGATGCCGCCGGTGCCGAGCGCCGCGAGGAAGACAAGCCACACCACCGTGGTGCTGACGCTCATCTGGGGGCCGGTGTTGGCCGAGGCGGCGGCGAGCAGGCCGTCCTCGGCCGGGGCGGGCAGCGCGGCCGGCGGCAGTTCGGCCCAGCGGACCAGGCCGGTGCTCTCCAGCATGGTCATGTGGTCGTTGACGAAGGTGTTGGCGGCCTCGGCGAGGTCGCGGATGACCGGGTTGCGGGTGCTGGCGCGGACCGCGCCGATCACCGGGAAAATCTTGCCGTGGGCTACCCGCAGGCGGGTCACGAAGATCTGGTCGAAGCGGGCGCCGGTGGAGTCCTTCATCTCCTTCAGCCAGCCCTGCTGCTCGGCGGTCGGGTCGGTCGGGATGGCCGCGCCGAGTTTGTTGGCGGCGTCGACCGTGATCCGGTCCAACTCCTCGTGCTGCTTGGCGATCTCGGCACCGATCTGGCGTACGACCGGGTTCTGGCCCTTCTCGGCGGCCATCTGACCGGCCGGCATCTCCCACAGGCCGGCCAGCCGTACGCCGGCGAGCAGTGCCGCGTCGGCGGCGTTGAGCTGCTGCCCGGCCGGGGCGGCGAGGGCGGCGCCGGGCAGCAGCCCGAGCCCGGCGGCGATCGTGACGAGCAGCACCGCGACGCGGGTCCGGTGCCCCTGCCGGCTACGGGCGGATCTGAGCGGTGCCATGTCTGCGGTGCCTCCTCGGGGCCGGACCGGTACACAGGTTGCCCGGGCCGCCGCACCCACCGGCCGCCCGTCCGTCCACAGGTACGGATTGAGCGCCGAATCAGTTCACTGCGAATCGCGAATCAGCCGACGTCGAGCGGGTCCGCCAGCAGTCGCTCGAAGGCCAACTCGGCCGCGCCGAGCAGGGGCGCGTCGTCGCCGAGCGTCGGGGTCCGCAGCCGGACATGCTCCAGGCAGGCGGGCAGCGCGATCGAGTTGAGCCGGCTGCGCACCTGGGCCGCCGCCGCGAGATAGAGGTCGCGCATGGTGCCCCCGAAGATGACCATCTCCGGGTTGAAGATGTTGACCAGGTTCGCCACGCCGAAGCCGAGCCAGTCACCGGCCTGGCGTACGGCCGTCTGGGCCCGCGCGTCCCCCCGGTCGGCGGCGTCGAACACGGCCAGCAGGGCGTCCTTGCCGCGGGCGTCGGCGCGGCCGGCGGCCTGGAGCAGCCCGTGCTCGCCGATCTCGGTCTCCCAGCAGCCCCGGGACCCGCACGCGCAGCGTGACCCGCCGGGAACCACCACCATGTGCCCGACCTCGCCGCTGTACCCGCCGTGCCCGGTCAGCCGCCGCCCGCCGACGATGATGCCGGCGCCGACGCCGACGTCCCCGTACAGGTAGATGACGTTGTCGCAGCCGGCCGCCGCACCCCGGGCGTGCTCGGCGAACGCGGCAACGTCGGCGACGTTGCCCACCACGACCGGCACGTCGAGCCCCAGTTCCTCGCCGAGCGCCGCGCCGATCGGCTCGTCCACCCAGCCGGTGGTCGGCCCGAGCCGGACCAGGCCGTCGTCGCGGCGGACCATGCCGCACACGGCGACGCCGGCGCCGACGCAGATCGCGTCCGGCGGCACCACCTGCCGCATCTCCTTCACCGCGCCGGCCAGCAGCGGCGCGGCCTCCGCGGCGGTGAGGTTGTGCGGCCGGGCCAGCTCCCGGCGGTCGAGCACCGCGCCGCCCAGACCGATCCGCGCGACCCGCAGCCGGTCCACCTCGATGCTGTACGCGTACGCGTGCACACGGGCCGACTCGGGCCGGACGACCAGCGACGGTCGTCCGGCCCGGCCGGTCTCCTTCGGCGCCCCCTCGCTCACCAGGCCGGCCGCGGCGAGGTCGGTGGTGAGTGCGCCGATGGTGCTCCGGTTCAACCCCAGCGTGGTGGTGAGTTCCGCCCGCGAGGTCGCGCCGTGCACGTGTACGTGGCGCAGCAGGGCACCCAGGTTCTGCCGACGGATCTCGTCCTGAGTGGGTCCTGCGCGCATGGGGTCGTTACTTCCGTGAAGCCGGAGTCAGCGGGTGCCGGTGGCCGCGGACCGCCGCCGTGACAGCGCGTCCACACCGGCGGCGAGCAGCAGCACCAGGCCGGTCAGCACGTACTTGACGCCGGAGCTGTACCCCATCAGGCCCATCCCGTTGATGATCACGGCAACCACCGCGCCACCGAGCACGGCGTCGATGATCCGGCCCTTGCCGCCGAAGAGACTGGTGCCGCCGATCACCGCCGCGCCGACGGCGTAGAGCAGCACGTTACTGCCACCGGTGTTGGGGTCGACCGACCTGTCCCGGCTGGCCGCGATGATGCCGCCGACGGCCGCCATCACGGAGCAGATGACGAACGCCGAGATGCGGATCTTGTCCACGTTGATGCCGGCCCGCCGGGCCGCCTCGCGGTTGCCGCCGACCGCGTACAGGTGCCGGCCGTACGCGGTCCGGCTCAGCACGAACGTCCAGAAGACCAGCAGCACGGCGAGGATCGGCACCACGATCGGCATGCCCTTGTTGGAGCTGATCAGCGGGTTGATGCTGCGCTCCTGGTTGAGCACGTACACCGCGATGCCGAGGATGACCGCCAGCGCGGCGATGCGTCCGACGACCACCATGATCGGGTCGGTGACCAGGCCGCGCGCCGTACGGTTGCGGTGGCGCAGCAACTGCGCGGCGGCGTACCCGCCGACGGCGACCGCGACGAGCACCCAGCCGATCAGCGGCGGGACCCAGCGGTTCTCGATCGCGATGATCGTCTCGTCGCGGATCGAGATGTTGGTGCCCTCCTCCATGAGCAGCAGCACCACGCCCTGGAAGGCGAGGAAGCCGGCGAGCGTCACCACGAAGGACGGGATCCCGACCTTGGCGACCAGGACGCCCAGGGTGAGGCCGATGACCATGCCGGTGAAGAGCGCGGCGGCGACCGCGACGTACCAGGGGTAGCCGAGCACCGTCGCCACGTTGGCGAGGATCGCCGCGCAGACGCCGCTGGCGAAGCCGGCGGAGAGGTCGATCTCGCCGAGCAGCAGGACGAAGATCAGGCCCATCGCGATGGCGGTGACGGCCGCGCCCTGGGTGAACAGGTTGGCGAAGTTCGCCGCCGAGAAGAAGACCGGCCGGACGATCGCGAAGACGACGCAGAGGACGAGCAGGCCGGTGACCGCCGGCAGCGACCCGAGGTCACCACCGCGTACGCGGGCCAGGTAGTTGCGGACGTGACCTCCGACGGTGGGCGCCGGGGTGACGGACGCCGGCCCCTCCTGGCGGACGGTGGTGGTGGTCATCGGACGGCTCCCGGGGTGCTGGCGGCGGGCTCGCCGCCGTTGTCGGACTGCCCGTTGCCCCCGCCGAGGCCGAGCCCGCCGGACCGGCCGGCGGTGATCAGCTCGACCACCTGGGCGTGGGTGATGTCGGTGGTCTTCACCTGGGCGACCATCTGGCCGAGGTACAGCGCGGCGATCCGGTCGGACACGGCGAAGACGTCGTTCATGTTGTGCGAGATGAGGACCACGGCCAGGCCGTTGTCGGCCAGCCGGCGGACGAGTTCCAGCACCTGCGCGGTCTGCGCGACGCCGAGCGCGGCGGTGGGCTCGTCCAGGATCACCAGCTTGCTGTTCCACAGCACGGCCTTGGCGATGGCGACGGTCTGCCGCTGGCCGCCGGAGAGGCTGGAGACGTGCTGGCGCAGGGACTTCACGGTGCGGACGGAGAGCCCGGCGAGGGTCTCGGCGGCCATCTGCTCCATGGTCGGCTCGTCGAGCACGACACCGCTGCGCTTCTCCCGGCCGAGGAACATGTTCTGCACGATGTCCAGGTTGTCGCAGAGCGCGAGGTCCTGGTAGACGACCTCGATCCCGAACGAGGCGGCGTCCCGGGGGCTGTTGATGGTCACCGGCGCGCCGTCGAAGAGGAACTCCCCGGCGTCGGTGGGGTAGATGCCGCTGATGCACTTGACCAGCGTGGACTTGCCGGCGCCGTTGTCGCCGACCAGCGCGGTCACCTCGCCGGGGTAGGCGGCGAAGGCGACGTCGCGCAGGACCTGGACGGGACCGAAGCTCTTGTCGATCCCGCGCAGCTCCAGCAGGGGGGTCGCGGACACGGGGGTCTCCTTACGCGCTCAGGGGAGGTCTCGGGGCCCGTCCGGTGGCGGCAGGCCGCCCGGCACGGGGGTTGCCCGTGCCGGGCGGCCTCACCACGGCGGGGTTCAGCTGATGCCGGCGTCGGCGCAGAGCTTGGCGTACTCCCCGGTGCAGACCTCGTCCTTGGTCACGAAGCCGTCGGCGATGACGTCCTTGACGTTCTCCTTGTAGATCGCCTTCGGGGTGAGCAGGACGGCGGCGACGTCCTTGCCGGACTCCGGGTCCTTGACCGTCTGGCCGGTGTTCTTGCGCTCGCCCTTGGCCAGGGCGATGGCCAGGTCGGAGGCGGCCTTCGCCTCTTCGCGGATCGCCTTGTAGACGGTCATGCACTGGTCACCGGCGAGGATGTTCTGCAGGCCCTGCGGGGTCGCGTCCTGACCGGTCACCGGCACCTTGCCGTTGAGCTTGTTCTTCTTGAGCACCGAGATGGCCGCGTTGCCGAGGCCGTCGTTGGCGGCGAGGACGCCGTCGATCTTGCCCTTGGTCGAGGTGAGCATCTGCTCGAAGATCACGCCGGCCTGCGCGTTGTCCCAGTCCGGAACGGCCTGGTCCGGGCCCTTGGTGTACTCCTTGGCGTCGAACTTCGGCTTGAGCACCGAGTCGTAGCCGTTCTTGAACAGGGTCGCGTTGTTGTCGGTCGGCGAGCCGTTCAGGTACGCCACGACCGGGTTCTTGGCGGCCTTGTCGGTCAGGCACTTGCTCAGGCCCTCGCCCTGGAGCTTGCCGACTGCCTCGTTGTCGAAGCTGACGTAGTACTCCGCGCCACCGCCGAGGGTGAGCCGGTCGTAGTCGATGGTGGCGACGCCCTGGGACTTCGCCTTCTCCAGCACGGCCTTGCCGGTGCCGGAGTCCAGGTTGACGATCATCAGGGCGGTCGCCCCGTTGGTGATCATCTGGTCGGCGATGGTGGAGAAGTTCGCCTTGTCGCCCTGCGCGTTCTGGATGTCGTACTGGACGCCGGCGGCCTTGAACGCCTCCTCCAGGAACTTGCGGTCCGCGCCCTCCCAGCGGGCGGAGGACTTGCTGTCCGGAAGGATCACGCCGATCTTCGGTGTCCGCTGAGCGCCGGCCTGGTCGCCGTCGCCGGAATTGTCGCCACAGGCCGCCATGCTGCCGGTGGCCAGGAGGCCCACGGCGGCGACGGCGAGGAAGCCCTTGCGCATGTGCAGGGTCCTTTCGGGGGTGGGGGATGGTGGTTCTTTTGTTGTGCCCGGCAACGTATTCCGCGTGAGACCCCGCACACAAGACCGCCGAGGCCACGAGTTTGTTGGGGGCGGTAACAATTCGGCAACGCGCTCGACGCCCCAGCGTCACCGACCAGGAAGCGCTCTCATCCCACCCCAGCCGGGGCAAGCCTGTCGATCATGAGGTTGACGGGCGAAATCGGACCTCCACCACCCGCCAACCCCATGATCACCGGCGCCGAATGGGCAAGATCGCCGCACGGACGGGGCCGGGCCGGGCTGGGGGAGCGGGTCAGGTGGTGGAGAGGGGGGCTGTGGTGGCGTTGGTGAGGGTTGCGAGGTCCTCGGGGGACAGCTCCAACTGGAGGCCGCGGCGGCCGGCCGAGACGTACACGGTGTCGTGTCGCAGCGCCGTCTCGTCGAGCACCGTCGGGAGTCGCTTGCGTTGCCCCAGCGGGCTGATGCCGCCCCGGACGTAGCCGGTGGCGCGCTCGGCGACCGTGCGGTCCGCCATCGCGGCCCGCTTGCCGCCGAGGGCCGCGGCGAGGGCCTTCAGGTCCAGCTCGCCGGTCACCGGGACCACCGCCACCGCGAGCGCACCGTCGACCTCGGTGACCAGCGACTTGAACACGCGCTCCGGCGGCACCCCCAGGGCCGCCGCCACCAGGGCGCCGTAATTCGGCGCGTCGGGGGAGACGTCGTACGGATGGGTGCGGTGTGCCACCTTCCGCTTCGCCAGCAGCGCCGTCGCCGGAGTGCCCTGTCCTGCCACGATCGTCAACCTAGCCGCGCCACCCCGGACCGGCCAGCGGGAATCGCCGCCGCGTCATGCCGCGACCGGGCGGCAGGGTCGCGTCATGCCGCGACCGGGCGGCACACCAGCACCGTCGGCGCCCCGGCCACCCGCGTCAGCACCAGGCTCGCCGCCTCGCCGCCCGCGAGCCGCAGGTCGCGGCGGAGCTTCTCCGGTTCCAGGGCCGAGCCGCGTTTGAGGATCTCCACCCGCCCCACGCCGCGCTCCCGCAGCAGCGCGCGCAGCCGCTTGAGCGAGAACGGCAGCGTGTCGGTGACCTCCAGGCAGCGCGCGAACGGCGTCGCGGTCGGGTGGTCGGCGTACAGGTAGGCGATGCTCGGGTCGGCGATCGTGGCGTCGAGGTCGGCGGCCAGCTCCGCGACCAGGTGCGCACGGACCACTGCCGCGTCCGGGTCGTACAGGTAGCGCCGCACCGGGCCGACCGCCGCCTCCTCCCGGCCGGAGCCGGTCAGCTGATAACAGGGGGCCCTTCCTCTACCGAAGGCGTTAAGCGGGGGCCCTTCCTTCAGGATGGTTGCGCGGCGTGGGACCTCGGCGAGGGCGCCGCACCACAGCGCCGCCTCGACGAGGTCGCCGTCGACGCTCACCCACTCGGCCTCCGCGCCGGCCGGGATCAGCGCGTGGTCCAGGCCCGGGGCCACCTTCACCACGGTGCGCGGCACCCGCTCGGCCAGCCCGGTGACGAAGTCCCACGGCGGCGAGTAGGCATTCGGGTCGAAGATCCGCCGGCCGGTGCCCGCCTTCCGTCGCGCCGGGTCGCAGAACACCCCGTCGACGCCGGACACGTCGAACGCGGTGGCGTCGCCGCACTCCACGGTGAACCGGTCCGCCAGCCCCGCGGCCTCGGCGTTCGCGGCGGCCATCGCGGCGGTCAGCGGGTCAGCCTCCACCCCGTACACGCGGATGCCGGCGCGGGCGGCGGCGAGCGCGTCGGCACCGAGCCCGCACCCCAAATCGGCCAGGCGGGTCACGCCGGCGGCGCGCAGCCGGTCCGCCCGCCGGGCCGCGACGACGCCGCGGGTGGCCTGCTCCAGGCCGGCCCGGGTGAGGAACATGCCGGCCGCCGCCGGACCGAACTTGCCGACCGCGCGGCGGCGCAACTCGGCCTGGGTGAGCGCCGCCGAGGCCAGTCCGGGCGGCATACCGCCGGACCGCAGCGCGGCCGCCGCCGACAGCGGATCACCGCCGGCCAGGCGCGCGGCCGCGTCCAGTGCGGCCGACCCCTCCGGCGTACGCAGTGCGGCCAGCTGTTCCAGGTTCACCCGCTCATTGTTCCGGCCCCGGTCGGGGTGCCGGGACGGCGGTGTCAGTGCGAGGTGGGAACGGCGGCGACGAAGTCCCGCCAGGTGGCCGGAGTGAAGGACAGCACCGGCCCGGACGGGTCCTTGCTGTCCCGGACGGCGACCATGTCGGGCAGGTTGTCGGCGACCTCGACACAGGCACCGCCGTTGCTGTTGCTGCGGGTGGACTTGCGCCAGGTGGCGCGGGTCAGGTCCATGTCTTCGCCACTTCCTCGATCAGGCGGGCGGACTGCCGGCGCGGCAACGCCTCACCGGCCACAGTCTCCCAACGCCGTCCCAGGCTGGCAAGGTCGTTCGGGCCGTCCACGGTGTGGCCCCGGAGCTGGTTGTCCAGGTGTGCCACCTCGGTGCCGTCGGCGAGCCGGGCCAGGACGAACGGGCCGTTGAGCCCGACGTGCCACGGTGTCTCGGCGGGGATGATCCGCACCTGCACGTGCGGCTCGGCACCACGGGTCAGCAGGTGTTCCAGCTGCTCCCGCATCGTGGCCCGGTCGCCGACCAGCCGGCGCAGCGCCTGCTCGTCCACCACGGCGACGAGCTGCGGCGGCCGGTCGCGGGTCAGCACCGCCTGCCGGGCCATCCGCGCCAGCACCCGCTCGTCGATCTCGTCGTCGGCCAGCAGCGGGCCGGCCCGGAGCATCGCCCGCGCGTACGCCTCGGTCTGGAGCAGGCCGGGGACCACCGTCGGATCGCACCAGCGCAGCGAGACGGTGTCCCGCTCGACCTCCTCCCACGGGCGGAACCAGTCCGGCGCGGCGTGCAGCCGGATCAGCTCCAGCAGGCTCATGAAGAGACCCCCGGTCTCCAGCACCGTGTCGACCCGGGCCAGGTAGTCCGGGCTCAGCGGCTTGTGTCCGACCTCGACGGCGCTGACCGCCGACGACGAGTAGTTGATCAGCCTGCCCAGCTCCTCCTGGCTGAGGCCGCGTGCCTGCCGGGCCCGGCGCAACTGGTCGCGCAGGAATCCCAGGGTTGGTACGTCGCTCATTCGCTGCCCTCCGTGTGCCGACTGGTGTCGGAACGTAAGGCCGCGCTCACCCGGCACGGAAGCGAGTGCCGGCGTGTCGCGGTGAAGAGTGGCGCAGGAGTGGCGACACGGAGCGGCGACCGTTGGCACTCTCCTTGACGGAGTGCTAGCCGAGGAATAACCTGCGATTAGCACTCTCACCCTGAGGGTGCCAACTTCCGGGCCTGCGCCCGGTCGTTGAACGCCAGGCGGACCGGCACCCGCGACGACGGCCCCGCCCGGTGGCATGTGGCAGATTGACGCTGGTCGGCTCCGGTCGACCGGTAACGAAACCAGTACCCCAGGAGGGTATGCCCGTGACTACCGCGACCAAGGTTGCGATCAAGCCGCTCGAGGACCGGATCGTGGTCCAGGCGAACGAGGCTGAGACCACCACGGCGTCGGGCATCGTGATCCCCGACACCGCCAAGGAGAAGCCGCAGGAGGGCACCGTCCTCGCTGTCGGCCCGGGCCGGATCGACGACAACGGCAACCGCGTGCCGCTCGACGTGAAGGTCGGCGACACCGTTCTCTACTCGAAGTACGGCGGCACCGAGGTCAAGTACGCCGGCGAGGAGTACCTGGTGCTCTCCGCCCGCGACGTCCTCGCGGTCATCGAGAAGTAAGCAACCGATCAGTGTCGTTGCCCCGGTCCGGCTCGCCGGGCCGGGGCAACGTCGCTTCGAAGGGACATTCATGGCGAAGATCCTGAGCTTCTCGGACGACGCCCGACACCTGCTGGAGCACGGTGTCAACGCCCTCGCGGACACGGTCAAGGTCACCCTCGGCCCGCGCGGGCGCAACGTCGTCCTGGACAAGAAATTCGGTGTGCCCACGATCACCAACGACGGCGTGACCATCGCCAAGGAGATCGAGCTCACCAACCCGTACGAAAACCTTGGCGCGCAGCTGGTCAAGGAGGTGGCGACCAAGACCAACGACATCGCCGGCGACGGGACCACCACCGCCACCGTGCTGGCCCAGGCCATGGTCCGCGAGGGTCTGCGCAACGTGACCGCCGGCGCCAACCCGGCCGGCCTGAAGCGGGGTGTCGACGCGGCCGCCGCCAAGGTCTCCGAGGCGCTGCTCGGCAAGGCCGTCGAGGTCTCGGACAAGGAGTCGGTCGCGCAGGTCGCGACGATCTCCGCGCAGGACGCCACGATCGGCGAGCTGATCGCCGAGGCGATGGAGAAGGTCGGCCGCGACGGTGTCATCACCGTCGAGGAGGGCTCCACGCTGACCACCGAGCTGGAGGTCACCGAGGGTCTCCAGTTCGACAAGGGCTTCATCTCGCCGAACTTCGTCACCGACGTGGAGGGGCAGGAGGCGGTCCTCGAGGACCCGTACATCCTGATCACCACCCAGAAGATCTCGGCGATCGAGGAGCTGCTGCCGCTGCTGGAGAAGGTCCTCCAGAACAGCAAGCCGCTGCTCATCATCGCCGAGGACGTGGAGGGCCAGGCGCTCTCCACCCTGGTGGTCAACGCCATCCGCAAGACCATCAAGGTCTGCGCGGTCAAGGCCCCCGGCTTCGGTGACCGCCGCAAGGCGATGCTCCAGGACATGGCGGTCCTGACCGGTGCCGAGCTGGTCGCCCCGGAGCTGGGCTACAAGCTCGACCAAGTCGGCCTGGAGGTGCTCGGCACCGCCCGGCGTGTCGTGGTCGACAAGGAGAACACCACCGTCGTCGACGGCGGCGGCAAGTCCGCCGAGGTCGCCGACCGGGTGTCCCAGATCCGCAAGGAGATCGAGGCCTCGGACTCCGAGTGGGACCGGGAGAAGCTCTCCGAGCGGCTCGCCAAGCTCTCCGGCGGCATCGCCGTCATCAAGGTGGGCGCGGCGACCGAGGTCGAGATGAAGGAGCGCAAGCACCGCATCGAGGACGCCATCGCCGCGACCAAGGCCGCGGTCGAGGAGGGCACGGTCCCCGGCGGCGGCGCCGCCCTGGTCCAGATCCGGTCGGTGCTCGACGACGACCTCGGCTTCACCGGTGACGAGAAGGTGGGTGTCTCGATCGTGCGCAAGGCGCTGGTCGAGCCGCTGCGCTGGATCGCCCAGAACGCCGGCCACGACGGCTACGTGGTGGTGGAGAAGGTCGCCGGCAAGGACTGGGGCCACGGCCTCAACGCCGCCACCGGCGAGTACGTCGACCTGGCCAAGGCCGGCATCCTCGACCCGGTGAAGGTGACCCGTAACGCGGTCTCCAACGCCGCGTCGATCGCCGGGCTGCTGCTCACCACCGAGAGCCTCGTGGTGGAGAAGCCGGAGAAGGCCGAGCCGGCCGCCGCCGGTGGTCACGGTCACGGCCACGGCCACCAGCACGGCCCGGGCTTCTGACCCTCGCCGTACGCCTCGTCGGGGCGCGTCGCCGGTACTCGGCGGCGCGCCCCGACGCCGTTCGGGCCCCGGTGCTTACGGAACGCTGACGCGACTGGTCGCCGGTCCCGTGATCGGAAAGACTGGTCCGATGAGCACCACGACCCCCCGGTACGCCGCCCTGGCCGGGCTCACCGCCGCCGCCGTGGCGATCGGCTCCGCCGAGATCGTGGCGGTGCTGACCGGCCCCCGCTCGGCGCCCCTGGTCGCGGTCGGGGGACTGGTCGTGGACACCGTGCCCGAGCCGCTCAAGCAGTTCGGCATCGCGCTCTTCGGCACGTACGACAAGATCGCTCTTCTGGTGGGGACGGCGCTGCTGCTCGGCGCGTTCGCCGCGCTGCTCGGCGTCCTGGCGCTGCGCCGGCTGTGGGTGGGCCTGGCCGGCATCGCGGCCTTCGCCGCCCTCGGCGTGGCCGCGGCCCTGACCCGGGCCGGCGCGGACCCGGCCGACGCCCTGCCGTCGCTGGTCGGCGCCGGGCTGGGGGCCGTGGTGCTCTGGGCCTTCGTCGCGGGCCCCCTGGAGCTCGACCCCTGGCCCTGGGCCTCGCCGGCCCCCGCGTCTCCACCGGCTCCGGCCGCCTCCGGTCCCGACGGACCGGCCGCCGCGTCACCGTCGGCCGTGCCGGAGGTCGCCGCGGCCGGTGCCGGGCCGGCGGAGGTACGGGCCACCGACCCCGAGTCGCGACGGCGCTTCCTCACCTCCACGGCGGTGCTCCTCGGCGCGGCCGGCGCGGCCGGTCTGGGCGGTCGCTGGCTGGCCGGCCAACGGGGTGTCTCGGCGGCCCGGACGGCGGTGGCGCTGCCCACGCCGTCGTCGGTCGCGTCGCCGGTCCCGGCGGCGGCCGACCTGAAGCTCGCCCAGCTCGCGTCCTACGTGACGCCCAACTCCGGTTTCTACCGCATCGACACGGCACTGGTCGTGCCGCAGGTCGACCCGACCACCTGGGAACTGCGGATCCACGGCCGGGTCCGCAACCCGATCACGCTGACCTTCGACGACCTGCTCGCCCGCCCGATGGTCGAGCGCCACATCACGCTGGCCTGCGTGTCCAACGAGGTGGGCGGCGACCTGATCGGCAACGCCCGCTGGCTGGGGGTGCCGATCCGCGAGCTGCTGGACGAGGCGCAGCCGGAGGACGGCGCCGACCAGGTCGTCGGACGGTCGGTCGACGGGTGGACGTGCGGCACCCCCACGGCGGTGCTGCGCGACGGCCGCGACGCGCTGCTGGCGGTCGGCATGAACGGCGAGCCGCTGCCGGTCGAGCACGGGTTCCCGGCGCGGATGGTGGTGCCGGGCCTCTACGGGTACGTGTCGGCCTGCAAGTGGGTGACCGAGCTGGAGCTGACCAGCTTCGCGGACTTCGACGCGTACTGGGTTCCGCGCGGCTGGTCCGCCCAGGGGCCGATCAAGACGCAGTCCCGGATCGACACGCCCCGCCGGCGTAACCGCCTGACCGCCGGGCCGGTCACCGTGGCCGGCGTGGCGTGGGCCCAGCAGCGGGGCATCCGCCGCGTGGAGGTACGCGTCGACGAGGGCCCGTGGCAGGAGGCGGCGCTGGCGGCGACGGTGTCGGTGGACACCTGGGTGCAGTGGTCCTGGCGGTGGGAAGCGACCCCGGGCGACCACACCCTCCAGGTCCGGGCGACCGACTCCACCGGTGAAACCCAGGCGGAGCGACGGACGCCGGTCGCCCCGGACGGCGCCACCGGCTGGCACACCGTCCCCGTGACCGTCCGCTGACCGCCCGCCGCCCGCCGCCCGCCGGCCCGCCGCCCGGCGTCCGGCGGCCCGCCGCCCGGCGGCCCGCCCCGCCGACCCGGGTACCTCGCCCGTGATCCACTCGACCTCATTGATGTCGGGGTGTCCGGCCCCGCGGGATGCCCCGACTTCACTGAACCCGAGTGGATCTAGCCGTGCGGGTCAGAGGAACGCGCACGACGCGACGCCGCGTCTCCGTTCGGGGACGCGGCGTCGGTGTCTTCGGGGGGTGGCTGGGTCAGGCGACCTTGCGCTGGTCCGGGACGGCCGACTTGTGCGGCCGGCCCAGGCGGGCCTCCAGCCGGGCGATGTCGACGCGGCTCTGGCGGCGGTCGGCCAGGTCCTCCCAGCCCAGCGCCAGCAGGCGGAGCCGCTCGGACTCGCTGAAGCCACCCCAGACGCCGTACGGCTCACGGACGGAGAGGGCGTGCGCGGCGCACTCGGCCCGGACCGGGCACGCGCGGCAGACGGCCTTGGCGCCGGACTCCCGGCGCAGGCGGGACGAGCCCCGCTCCCCGTCCGGGTGGAAGAACTGGGCGCTGTCGCGGCCCCGGCAGGCACCGAGACGCTGCCAGTCCCAAAGGTCGACGATGGGTCCGGGCAGTCTGCGTACGTTCGACATCAGCACCCCTCCTCCCGCGCGGCACCGCGGAGATCATGTGAACCGGCGTCCGGGCGGCGGTCCGCGCAGGCGCGCCGTTTCCGGCCTGACGTCCCGGTACCCCCGTCCTTCCCGACTCACACGTCTGTGATCGAAAACGTCGGACAACGCGCGGCAAATGCCCTAGATGTCGGAAAAGTTCGGAGGATTGCCCGGAACCTCCTCCCGAGCCGACCCGCTCGTGGTCTGCTCGTGATCGGAGAGGAGACCCACTGTGCGTACGGTTCTCGTGTGCGTTCGGACACCGCTTGCGGCGCAACATCTGACCTCCGCGGCGGCGCGGCTGGGACTGGCCGCGGTCGTGCGGACGGCCGTCTCCGACCCCGAGGTGATGTTGCGGTTGGCAGAACGCCCGGCCGACGTGGTGCTCGCCGACACGGCGCTCACCCGGCCGGACAGCGCCGGCTTCGTCCGGCGGGTGCTCGCCCGCGCGCCGCAGGCCGCCGTGGTGCTCCTCGGGACAGAGGAGTCCGAGGCCGCCGCCGCCACCATCAGTGCCGGAGCCCGGGGACTCATCCAGGGCACCGACCACGACCTGACCAGCGCGGTGGCCAAGGCCCTGTTGCTGCTCTCCGCCCCCGGGCGGGCGGCGCGACACCGGATCACCGATCCGGCCCGGGACACGGCGGCGGTCGGCGGGACGGCCCGCTCCACGCCGCCGGGCCGGTCACCGGCCGAGTCGACGCCGTGGCCGGCCGGTACGGCCGACGGCACCGGCGCCGCTCCGGCCATGGTGCCCGTACAGCGCGGCGACGACCCGGGCGACCCGGCCGCCGAGCCGGAGCAGGCCACCACCGGCGGTACGCGGAACGGGGTGACCGGGCGCAACGGCCGGTCGTCCGTCGGGCTGACCGAGCGCGAGTTGCAGGTGCTGCTCGGTATGGCCGAGGGCAAGAGCAACGCGGAGATCGGCCGCGAATTGTTCGTGTCGGAGGACACCGTCAAGACCCACGCCCGGCGGCTCTTCCGCAAGCTGGGCGCCCGTGACCGGGCCCATGCGGTCGCCGCCGGCTTCCGGGCCGGCCTGGTCGCCTGAACATCGCGGCGGCACGGCGGCACGGCGGCACGGCGGCGCGGCGTTAAGAGGGGGCCCTTCCTCTACACCAGGCGTTAAGAGGGGGCCCTTCCTTACCGCTCAGCGGTCGCCGGGCTCCTCGTCGGCGTTCTCGGTCAGCGTGTCGTGCACCCCGTCGGCGTAGCCCCGCGCGTAGTCCCAGGTGACGTAGTGGTCCGGGTCCGGGTCGTACGCCGGCTCGTGCACGCGGGGGCGACCGGAGCTGAGCAGGTGGCGCAGGTTGCCCCGGAGCAGGTCCCAGTCGAAGTAGTGGGGCTCCCGGCAGTCCTCGCATTCGATGACCAGCCCGCGGACCCCGATCGGCGCCAGCAGCGCCTGGTAGATCTCCAGGTCGGCGAGGTCCTCCAGCACGTCCTGCCGCTCGACGTCGGTCAGCGGGTCGAGCGGGTCGTCGCCGGGATCGTGCAGCCCCGCTGCCGGATCGGCCGGGTCGCCGTTGAACGGGTCGATGGGCTCGTCGTGCACCCCCTCACCGTAGACCCAACGCCCCGCCCACGCCCGCCCCCGGTGCGCCCGGTGACCTGCCCCGCCACCGACGGGGGACGGGCAGGCCACTGGGTACGATGGGACGACGCGCCGTCACCCGGCGTGCGCCGGTGCCCGCCCGCGCCACCTCGCTGAAGCCCGTTCAAGCAGCTCAGGAGAGCAACAGTGGATATTTCGCCCAGCACCGATCTTCCGGCCGGCGCCGACAACGGCGAGCTGGGCGGCCACCTGCCGGAGCTGCCCGCCGGGTCGGCCCGGGTGGTCCCGCTTGGTCTGACCTTCGACGATGTGCTGCTCCAGCCGGGCGAGTCGGACGTGGTGCCCAGCAGGGTCAACACCCGGACGAAGCTCACCCGCAACGTCGAGTTGTCCATCCCGCTGCTGTCCAGCGCGATGGACACGGTGACCGAGGCGCGGATGGCGATCGCCATGGCCCGTCAGGGCGGCATCGGCGTGCTGCACCGCAACCTGTCCCTGGAGGACCAGGCGCTCCAGGTCGACCTGGTCAAGCGCTCCGAGTCCGGCATGATCACCAACCCGGTGACGGCCAGCCCCGACGACACCCTCCGCGAGGTCGACGAGCTGTGCGGGCGGTACCGCATCTCCGGCGTCCCGGTGGTCGACCGCGACGGCCAGTTGGTCGGCATCGTCACCAACCGCGACATGCGCTTCGTCTCCGAGCCGGACACCCCGGTCCACGAGATCATGACCCGGACGCCGCTGGTCACCGCGCCGGTCGGGGTGAGCAAGGACGACGCCCTCGCCCTGCTGCGCCGGCACAAGGTCGAGAAGCTGCCGATCGTGGACGACGCCGGCCGGCTGCGTGGCCTCATCACCGTCAAGGACTTCACCAAGAGCGAGCAGTACCCGGACGCCACCAAGGACGACGCCGGTCGGCTCCGGGTCGCCGCCGCCATCGGCGTGGGCGAGGACGCGTACAAGCGGGCCCGGGCTCTGGTCGACGCGGGCGTCGACGTGATCATCGTGGACACCGCGCACGGTCACCAGCGAGCCGTGCTGGACATGGTCCGCCGGCTCAAGAAGGACGTGACCGTCGACATCGTCGGCGGCAACGTCGCCACCTACGCCGGGGCGAAGGCACTGGTCGACGCCGGCGCCGACGGCGTCAAGGTCGGGGTCGGGCCGGGCGCGATCTGCACCACCCGGATCGTCGCCGGTGTGGGCGTACCGCAGATCACCGCGATCATGGAGGCCGCGCGTGCCGCGCGGCCGGCGGGCGTCCCGGTGATCGGCGACGGCGGCATCCAGTACTCGGGTGACATCGCCAAGGCACTGGTCGCCGGCGCCGACACGGTGATGCTCGGCAGCCTGCTGGCCGGCTGCGAGGAGAGCCCCGGCGAGTTGATCTTCGTCAACGGCAAGCAGTTCAAGGCGTACCGCGGCATGGGGTCGCTCGGCGCGATGCAGTCCCGGGGCCAGGCCAAGTCGTACAGCAAGGACCGCTACTTCCAGCAGGACGTGCTCAGCGACGACAAGCTGGTCCCCGAGGGCGTGGAGGGTCAGGTGCCCTACCGGGGGCCGCTCTCCCGGGTGGCCCACCAGCTGGTCGGCGGGCTGCGCCTGGCGATGGGGTACGCCGGTGCGGAGAACATCCCCGATCTGCACCACCGGGGCCAGCTGATCCGGATCACCGCGGCCGGGCTCAAGGAGAGCCACCCGCACGACATCCAGATGACCGTCGAGGCGCCCAACTACCACACCCGCTGACCCACCACCCCCAACCACCTGGAGTCCCCCATGCGTGACGTGGTCGAGATCGGGCTGGGCAAGACCGCGCAGCGCGGCTACCACCTGGACGACATCGCCATCGTGCCCAGCCGCCGGACCCGGGACGTCGACGACGTCTCCACGTCCTGGCAGCTCGACGCGTACCCGTTCGGCATCCCCTGCGTCGGGCACCCCTCGGACGCGACGATGAGCCCCGGGTCCGCCGTGCGGCTCGGCCAGCTCGGCGGCCTGGGCGTGCTCAACGTCGAGGGCCTGTGGACCCGCTACGAGAACCCGACCAAGGTGCTGGAGGAGCTGGCCGGCCTGGACGAGGACTCCCGGACCACCAAGCGCCTCCAGGAGGTGTACGCGGAGCCGATCCGCCCCGACCTGATCGCCGAGCGGGTGCGTGAGCTGCGTGCCGGCGGCGGCACCGTGGCGGTGCGGGTCTCCCCGCAGCACACCCTGGCGCTGGCCCCGGTGATCCTCGACGCGGGCGTGGACATCCTCGTCATCCAGGGCACCATTGTGTCGGCCGAGCACGTCTCGACCACCGACGAGCCGCTGAACCTCAAGGAGTTCATCGCCGACCTGGACCTGCCGGTCATCGTCGGTGGCTGCACCGACTACAAGACCGCGCTGCACCTGATGCGGACGGGCGCCGCCGGCGTCATCGTCGGCATCGGTGGCGACGACTGGTCGACCACCGAGTCGGTGCTCGGCATCCGGGTGCCGATGGCGACCGCGATCGCGGACGCCGCGGCGGCCCGGCGGGACTACCTCGACGAGACCGGCGGACGATACGTGCACCTGATCGCCGACGGCGACATCCAGACCTCCGGCGACATCGCCAAGGCGCTGGGCTGCGGGGCGGACGCGGTCATGCTCGGCGAGGCGCTGTCGCTCTGCGAGGAGGCCCCGGCCGGCGGCGCCTGGTGGCACTCCGCCGCCAGCCACCCGTCGCTGCCCCGTGGCGCGTTCGAGGTGGCCGGCGAGCCGCTCGGCTCGATGGAGCGGCTGTTGTTCGGCCCGGCCGACGAGCCGGACGGCCAGCTCAACCTCTTCGGCGGCCTGCGCCGCGCGATGGCCAAGTGCGGCTACCGCGACCTCAAGGAGTTCCAGAAGGTCGGCCTGGTCCTGGACCGCTGACCCGTCCCAAGACGCCGCAGACGCACCGGTCGCGCCGCTAGGCTCGACCGGTGCGTCGTACCTCGGACCGGATCCGGCCGGCTCTCGTCGTGGCCGTCGCGGCGGCGCTGGTGGTCAGCGGGTGCATCGCGTCCGACGACGGCGACCGCTTCCGCCTCGGCGCCGTGGACCTCGCCGACCCGTACGTGCCGGGCAGCGGCAACGGCGGTTACGAGGTGTCGCACTACCGCCTCGCGGTCGGCTACGACCCGCCGAGCGACCGGCTCACCGGCCGGGCGGTGCTCACCGCGACGGCGACGGAGGCTTTGTCCCGCTTCAACCTGGACCTCGCCGGCCTGGACGTCACGGCCGTGCGCGTCGGGAACGGCCCCGCCGAGCACCGGCGCGACGGCGACGAACTGGTGGTGACACCGGACGCGGGGATCGCGCGGGGCGGCCGGTTCACCGTCGAGGTCGACTACGCGGGCGTGCCGACGGCGAAGGACGACGGCCAGCTCGGCACCGGCGGGTTCCTGCACACCGCCGACGGGGCGATCGCGCTCGGCCAGCCGTACTCGGCGGCCACCTGGTTCCCGGTCAACGACCACCCCTCCGACAAGGCCACGTACGACGTCGAGGTGACCGTTCCGGACGGGCTTGAGGCGTTGGCCAACGGCGTGCCGGGGGAGCGGACCAGCGCCGGAGGCCGCACCACCTGGCGCTGGTCGGAGGCGTCGCCGATGGCGAGTTACCTGGCGTTCCTGGTGATCGGTGACTACCGGGTGTCCACCGGCACCCACGCCGGCCGGCCGATCGTCACCGCCGTCCCGGCGAGCATGCCGGAGGACAGCCCGCAGGCACGGTCGCTGGCGCGCACCGGCCCGATCGCCGACTTCCTGGCCAGCCGCTTCGGCCCCTACCCGTTCTCCTCGTACGGCGGGGTCGCCGTGACCGACGAGCGGATCGGGTACGCGCTGGAGACGCAGTCCCGGCCGGTCTACGGGCCCGGCTTCTTCAGGGACGGCCGGCCCAACCTGGACGTGGTCACGCACGAACTGGCCCACCAGTGGTTCGGCAACAGCGTGGCGCTGAACCGGTGGAGCGACATCTGGCTCAACGAGGGCTTCGCCACGTACGCGGAGTGGTTGTGGACCGAGCACGACGGCGGGCGGACCGCGCAGCAGAGCTTCGAGCGGGAGTACGCGGTCACGGACTGGTCGCGGGCCTCACTGGACCCGGGCCGGGCACGGCTGTTCGGCACGGCGGTCTACCAGCGGGGTGCGCTGGTCGTGCACGCGTTGCGGCGTACGGTCGGCGACGACGCGTTCTTCCGGATCCTGCGCACGTGGACCACTGAGCGGCGGGACGGCAACGCCACCACCGACGACTTCGTGGCGCTGGCCGAGCGGGTCTCCGGGCGGTCGCTCCGGTCGTTCCTCGACACCTGGCTGACCGGGACCTCCGCCCCCGCCCTGCCGTGACCCACGGTGGATCCTCGCTGGGTAGGCTGCCCGCGTCGACAGGGGCCGTCGGCACAGGGGAGGACAGGGCGATGACGTTGTTGCGCCGGAGCACCGGGCTGCTGATGACCGGGGTGCTCGCGTTGACGGCGTGCGAATCGCCGGCCGAGCCGACGTCGACCGCCGCCAGTGCCGCGCCCAGCCCGTCCCGCCAGTTCAAGCCGGGTGCGGCCGGTGTCGGCGACACGTACTTCCCGACCTACGGCAACGGCGGCTACGACGTCGGCCACTACGTCGTGCAGGTCCGGTACGACCCGGAGAAGGACCGGCTGACCGGCACCACCACCGTGCGGGCCGCCGCCACCGCCGACCTGTCCGCGTTCAACCTCGACCTGGCCGGTCTGACGGTGACGTCGGTCAAGGTGGACGGTGCCCCCGCGAAGCACACCCGCACCGACGACGAGCTGGTCGTCACGCCGGCCGCCGGGCTGGTCTCGGGCAACGGCTTCGTGGTCGAGGTCGCGTACGAGGGTGAGCCGCAGCCGTTGGAGAACGAGGTGCTCGGGGGCGGTGGGTGGCTGCACACCGACGACGGGGCGATCGCCCTGGGCCAGCCGGAGTCCGCGAGCACCTGGTTCCCGGTCAACGACCACCCCTCCGACAAGGCCACGTACGACTTCGCGGTGACCGTGCCGCAGGACCTGACGGCGGTGAGCAACGGCGTACCGCAGGGAAAGAGCACCTCCGGCGGCTGGACCACCTGGAAGTGGGCGGAGCGCAGCCCGATGGCCAGTTACCTGAGCACCGTGGTGATCGGGAAGTTCCGGCTGACCCAGGCGGAGCACAAGGGACGGCCGGTGTTCCACGCGGTGACGTCGTCGATCCCGCAGGGCGCGGCGGACCGGTCCATCGCCGGGACGGTGAAGGTCGCGGACTACCTGGAGAGCGTCTTCGGACCGTACCCGTTCGAGTCGTACGGCGGCGTGGTGGTCTCCGACTCACGGATCCGGTACGCGCTGGAGACGCAGAGCCGGCCGGTCTACTCGGCCGGGTTCTTCCGCCGCGGCGAGAACACCGGGGTCGTCGCGCACGAACTGGCCCACCAGTGGTTCGGCAACAGCGTGGCGCTGGCGAGGTGGCAGGACATCTGGCTCAACGAGGGCCTCGCCACGTACGCGGAGTGGCTCTGGGCCGAGCACGACGGCGAGGGCACCGCGCAGGAGGCGTTCGACGCGGCGTACGGCGGCTCGTCGAGTGCGGTCTGGCGTACGCCGCCGGGCAGGCCGGGCAGGGAGAACCTGTTCAGCGAGTCCGTCTACGAGCGGGGCGCGATGACCGTGCACGCGCTGCGGGTCGCCGTCGGCGACAAGGCGTTCTTCGAGCTGGTGAAGACCTGGTCGGCGCAGAAGCGCGACGACAACGCCACCACCGCCGACTTCGTCGCCCTGGCCGAGCGGGTCTCCGGCAAGGAGTTGGACCCGCTCTTCGACGCGTGGCTCTACGGCACCGAGCGTCCGGCCCGCCCGGAGCCGCGGTGATCAACGGCGGACGCGCAGCTCCGGGTGGGCGTCGAGGTACGCCTCGGCGCGACCGGCGCGCAGCTCGGTGAGGAACGTCCGGCCGACCTGGGTCAACTGCTCGCCCCGGTAGCCGCTGCCCCGGCCGACGGAGGCGCCGGGCAGACCCACCGCGACGAACCGGTCCGGGGACATCCCCCCGAGGGCGTACGCGATGTCGACGATGCGCGGCCCGCCGGCGTAGAGGAGCGCGTCGCCGAGGGCGGCGACGACCTGCTCGACGCGGTCCGGCTGCCGGGCCAGGTCCTCGCCGAGGATCTTGGTGACCAGTGCCTTGACGAGTTGCTGCTGGTGCCGCTGGCGGGCGTAGTCGCCGCCGGTGAGGTAGCGCTGACGGGCGTAGTCCAGCGCCTGCCAGCCGTTGAGGTGCCGGTCGCCCTTCTCGTAGACCATCTGCGGCCCGACGTACCCGCCGCCGCCGGGCTGCGGGTCCCGGTGCCGGCCGTCGGGGCGGCGGTGCAGCGACACGACCTTCTGGTCGACGTAGATGTCCACTCCGCCGAGGCTGTCCACCAGCTCGTCGAAGCCGCCGAAGGTGAGGGCGGCGCCGGCGTCGATCCGCAGCCCGGTGTAGCCGCTGACCGTGCTGCGCAGCAGCTCGTACCCCTGCGCGGCGCTCGGCTCCTTCGGCTTGCCGGGCACCCGGCTGCCGTAGCTCATCGCGTGGGTGAGCTTCGTCCGGCCACCCCGGTAGCCGGCCTTCGGGAAGGCCGGGATGTCGACCAGCAGGTCACGGGGGAGCGAGAACAGGTACGCCCGGTCCAGCCCCGTCGGCACGTGCAGCACCAGGACGGCGTCGCCGTGCGGCTCCCAGCCGGGCTGGCTGACCCGGGTGTCCACCCCGACCAGCAGCAGGTTCAACGGACCGGTGAGGTTCGCACCCGGTGGCGGCCCGGTCGGTGACGGCGAGGGCGTCGCGGTGGCGGCCGGTGCGTTCGCCCCGGGGCTCGCCGGTCCCGGCCGGCCCCCGTCCCGGTCGCCGGTCAGCCGGACCACCGCCACCGTGCCCGCCGTGAGCAGGACCGCGGCGAGGACGGCCAGGCCCAGCAGCCAGCGGCGCCGCGGCACTCCCATTCCGAGGACCATGCCCGCCCCTTTCCTACGTGACTCAACGCTCCGAGACGGGCATCGGGTTGCGGCCGCCGGGTGGATCATGCACGATGCGTCGAATCGTCCCCTGGCGCAATGTCTACCCGCCGGTAATGATTCGTCCATGCGGTACGACGTGGTCGTCATCGGGTCCGGCTTCGGCGGCAGTGTCACGGCGCTCCGGCTCGCGGAGAAGGGCTACCGCGTCGGGGTGCTGGAGGCCGGCCGCCGCTTCGCCGACGACGAGTTCCCCCGCACCTCGTGGCGGCTGCGCCGCTTCCTGTGGGCGCCGAGGCTCGGCTGTTACGGCCTGCAACGGATCACCCTGCTGCGCGCGGCCGACCGGAAGGCGGGCGGCGGCGTCATGGTGCTCTCCGGCGCCGGGGTCGGCGGCGGATCCCTGGTCTATGCCAACACGCTCTACGAGCCGCTGGACGCCTTCTACGCCGACCCGCAGTGGCGGGACATCACCGACTGGCGCGCCGAGCTGGCCCGCCACTACGACCAGGCGAAGCGGATGCTCGGCGTCACCACGTACCCGAGGATGACCGGCGCGGACCGGGCGATGCGGGCGGTGGCCGACCGGATGGGGGTGGGGGAGACCTTCCACGCCACCCCCGTCGGGGTGCACATCGGCCGGCCCGGCGAGCGGGTGGCCGACCCGTACTTCGGTGGCGCGGGCCCGGAGCGCACCGGCTGCACCCACTGCGGCTCCTGCATGACGGGCTGCCGGCACGGCGCCAAGAACACGCTGGTCAAGAACTACCTGTGGCTGGCCGAACGGCTCGGCGTCCAGGTCCACCCACTGACCACGGTGACGGCGGTCCGCCCGGCCGCCGACGGCGGGTACGAGGTGCACACCGAGCGCACCGGGGCCTGGCTGCGCCGGCGGCGCCGGGTGGTCCACGCCGACCAGGTGGTCTTCGCGGCCGGGGCGCTGGGCACGCAGCGGCTGCTGCACGAGATGAGGGCGACCGGAGCGCTGCCCGCCCTGTCGTCCCGGCTGGGCGAGCTGACCCGGACCAACTCCGAGGCCATCCTCGGCGCCTCGGTGCCGAGGCAGCGGGCCCGGGCCGAGCGGACGGACTTCACCCAGGGCGTGGCGATCACCAGCTCGTTCCACCCCGACCCGCAGACCCACATCGAGCCGGTCCGCTACGGCCGGGGTTCCAACGCGATGGGTCTGCTCCAGTCGCTGCTGGTCGACGGCGGCCCGCACCGGGTGCGCCGGTGGCTGGGCAGCATCGTCCGGCAGCCCGGCCTGGCCGCCCGGATGCTGTCCGTCCGCGGCTGGTCGGAGCGTACGGTGATCGCCCTGGTCATGCAGTCGGCGGACAACTCCCTCACCACCCGGGTCCGGCGCGGCCTCCTCGGTCGGCGGCTGGTCTCCGGCCCGGGGCACGGGGCGCCGAACCCGACCTGGATCCCGGCCGGCAACAACGCGGTCCGGCTGCTCGCCGAGGAGATCGGCGGCACCCCCGGCGGCGCGCTGACGGAGCCGTTCAACATCCCGATGACGGCGCACATCCTGGGCGGGGCGGTGATCGGCGCGTCCCCGGCCGACGGCGTGATCGACCCGTGGCACCGGGTGTACGGACACCCGGGGCTGCACGTGGTGGACGGTGCGGCCGTCTCGGCGAACCTGGGCGTGAACCCGTCGCTGACCATCACCGCCCAGGCGGAGCGGGCGATGTCCTTCTGGCCGAACAGGGGCGAGGAGGATCCCCGGCCGCCGCTCGGTGCGCCGTACACCCGTCTGGAGCCGGTGCCCCCGCGCAGCCCGGCGGTGCCGGCGGACGCCCCCGGGGCCCTGCGGTAAGGAAGGGCCCCCCTTTAACGCCTCCGGTAGAGGAAGGGCCCCTTCTTAACGCCCTCATCGATCCCTCACCGGCCGGCGGCGGTTTCTCGGTACCGGTCCGCCGGTCCATCCAGGCGACGAGCGCGGCGTGCGGGAGGGTCAGTGCCGCCAGCACGGCGACCATGGCGGGCAGCGCGTCGGCCGGCTGGTCGGGCCAGCCGACCAGCGCGGCCAGAGCGGCCGAGGCGGCCACGGTGGGCAGAGCCGCCCGCCGGGCGAAGCGACGCAGCGGCGGGCCGAGCCGGCCGGCGGTCAGGTCGGCCTGGTTCCCGGGGTCGGCGTGCAGGAGGCGGGCGACGTGCCGCAGCGAGTGCCAGCCGGCGAAGTACGCCCCGATCGCCAGCGCGGGCGGCACCGCGGCGAAGAAGCCGATGAGCAGGACCGGTTCGACGGCCTCCCGGAGCCGTCCCGCGCGCAGGCGGCGGAGCACGGTGCAGGCGGCCGCCACGATCAGGCAGGCCGCCGCCACCGCGCGGACCTCGACGGTGAGCAGCGGTGGTACGCCGGGTGCCACCGCCGCCAGCAGTGGGTCCACGGCGTCCGGCCAGAGCAGCAGCGGCACGACCACGGGTGGGCCGCCGTGAGCGAGCACTCCCGACACCGTCGGACGGCCGGGTCGGCGATCCCGTTCGGCGTGGAATGCCTCGTCAGCGGTGCCGAAGTGGGCGATCGACAGCAGGAGAAACCCGACCAGGGCGACCTCTGGCGCGGCGCGGAAGGCCGCGTACGCGACGGCCGCGACAGCCGCGTACGCCAGGGTCAGTCCCAACCGCACCGGCAGCGGACGCGCCCGTACGGTCAGCCAGGCGGGGACGAGGTGGTCGACCGCGCCGTGTGGCAGCCCCAGGAGCAGCCCGGCCACCAGGTACACCGGCGAGGCGCCGAAACCGTACCGGTCGAGCAGGGGTGCGAGCGCCAGCAGCGTCGCGACGCCCAGCGGCGGGGCCAGCCTGGCGCGGGCCAGCAGCGGGTACGCGGCGCGGTGGGCGGGACGGTTCGGGGGAGGCGATCGCCAAACGGCCGGGGTCGGGGTGGTCACCGGAGCACCGGGAGTTCGCCGCGGGCGGCCAACTGCCGGAGCCGGCCGAGGTCGAGGATGCTCCAGCCCACCTTCGACACGATGGAGAGCAGGACGAACAGCGCGGTGTCGACGGATGCGCCGAGCAGGTCGAGGCCGGGCGGGCCGAGGAGCCAGATCACCGGGTACCCGGCCCAGAGCACGGTGAGCAGAAGGGCGACCTCCCAGTAGGCGTGGTGCAACCCGCTCGGCTGACGGCGGGCCAGGCTGCGCAGCGGCCCCCAGATCAGGGCGTAGATGACGAGGAGGGCGACCGCGCCGAACGCGTAGAGCAGCCAGCGGGTCAGCAGGCCGTCGGCGAGGTCGGCGAGAAGGCCGCTGAGGATCATCGCGACGTTGATGCCGATCAGTGCGGCGAGGAGCGCGGGGTGCCGACGGGGCAGGGCGTGCGTCGCGGTGAGGGCCAAGGCGACGAGAAGCAGGGAGGCGCTCACGGCCCAGTCCGCGTACCGGGCCCAGTAGGTCAGGTGGCCGCCGCCATCGGTCTGTCCGCCCCCGAGGGCGGTGACGGTGTACCAGAACCCGGACCAGAGGGGGATGGCGATCGCCACGTGGTACTCGATCCGGGGGACGCCCCGGGGGTCGGCTGCCCACCGGACGAAAAGCAGCAGGCCCGCTGCCATGGCGGCGACGTAGAGCCACAGCCACCACCCGGTCATCCGCTCACTCCTCCGTTCGGTCGGGCCCGCCGATTCCGCTCGGGGGCGCTGGCCCCGCCCCATACGGTAAAGCGGAAAACCATCTTTACCGGGGCGAACTCGGCGTTCCGCGCAGGTGTCGGAGGAGGGGCCGTGAACTTCGAGAATCTGTTCTCGTACAACGTCGACCAGTACACGTTGGTCTCCCACGTGCTCAGTCTCGGCTTCGCCGTGATGGCCGCCGGCCTCGTCTACTTCCTGGTCACCGCCGGCTCCATCGCGCCGCGGTACCGGCTCACCTCGGTGCTGTCCGCCGTCGTGATGGTCTCGGCCTTCTTCGAGCTGCTGCTGCTCTACCAACGCTGGGTGGGCGCGTTCCGGTGGGACGGCAGCGCCTTCGTGCAGTCCGGCACGCTCTTCTCCAACGGCTACCGCTACGTCAACTGGTCGATCGACGTGCCGGTACTGCTGATCCAGTTGCTGGTCGTGATGGGGATCACCGGTCGCCGGTTCCACCACATCTGGGCGGCGTTCGTAGCCGGCGGGCTGGCCATGATCTACACCGGGTACGCCGGGCAGTTCCACGAGGTGGAACGCTCTGCACCGTTCTGGATCTGGGGCCTGGTCAGCACGGTCTTCTTCCTGCTCCTGCTCGCCCTGGTCGCGTGGGTGATCTTCGGCAACCTGGCCCGGCTGCCGGAGTCCGCCCGGGGTGTCGCCCGAGCCGTCTGGTGGCTCGTGCTGGTCTCCTGGATGCTCTACCCCGGCGCCTATCTGATGCCGGCGATGTGGGACTCCGCCGATGGCGTCGTGGCCCGGCAGATGACGTACACGCTCGCCGACATCACCTCCAAGGTGGTCTACGGCGTCCTGCTCGGCGTCATCGCCCGCAAGGTCAGCGCCGCCGAGGGGTTCGGTCACGCGGTCGACGACGAGGTGGCCCTGCCCCGTGGGGGGATCACGGATCGTGGCGGACCTGCCGGCCGCCGTGGGCGGGCCGGTCACGGTCGGTAGGATCTGCGGCCATGAGCACGCCTCGCCCCGTCCTCGTGGTGGACTTCGGAGCCCAGTACGCCCAGCTCATCGCGCGCCGGGTGCGCGAGGCGAAGGTCTACTCGGAGATCGTCCCGCACACCATGCCGGTCGCCGACATGCTGGCGAAGAACCCGGCCGCGATCGTCCTCTCCGGCGGCCCGTCGAGCGTCTACGCGCCCGGTGCCCCGCAGGTCGACGCCCGGATGTTCACCTCGGATGTCCCCGTGTTCGGCATCTGCTACGGCTTCCAGGCGATGGCCCAGGCCCTCGGCGGCACGGTCGCACGGACCGGCAACCGCGAGTACGGCGGCACCCCGCTGCGCCCCCGCCTCCTCGACCCCGGCGTGCTGCTGCGCGATCTGCCGGCCGACCTGCCGGTCTGGATGAGCCACGGCGACTGCGTGACCGAGGCCCCGGAGGGCTTCACGGTGACCGCCGAGTCGGCGGGCGCCCCGGTCGCCGCGTTCGAGGACCTGGCCGGGCGGCGGGCCGGTGTGCAGTTCCACCCCGAGGTCGGGCACACCGCCCACGGGCAGGAGATGCTCACCCGGTTCCTCTACGACATCGCGGGCATCGAGCCGACCTGGACGTCGGAGAACATCATCGACGAGCAGGTCGCCCAGATCCGGGAGCAGGTGGGCGACAAGGAGGTCATCTGCGGCCTGAGCGGCGGTGTCGACTCGGCGGTGGCCGCGGCGCTGGTGCACAGGGCCGTCGGCGACCAGTTGACCTGCGTCTTCGTCGACCACGGCCTGCTGCGGGCCGGCGAGGCCGAGCAGGTCGAGAAGGACTACGTCGCGGCCACCGGCATCAAACTCAAGGTGGTCGACGCGCGGGAGCGGTTCCTGGGCGCGCTGGCCGGCGTCATCGACCCGGAGCAGAAGCGCAAGATCATCGGTCGGGAGTTCATCCGGGTCTTCGAGGCCGCCGCCCGGGAGATCGCCGCGCACGGCGACGTCGAGTTCCTGGTGCAGGGCACCCTCTACCCGGACGTGGTGGAGTCCGGCGGCGGCACCGGCACCGCCAACATCAAGAGCCACCACAACGTGGGCGGCCTGCCGGAGGACCTGAAGTTCGCCCTGGTGGAACCACTGCGAACGCTGTTCAAGGACGAGGTCCGCGCGCTCGGCATCCAGCTGGGTCTGCCCGAGGCGATGGTCTGGCGCCACCCGTTCCCGGGCCCCGGCCTGGCCATCCGGATCATCGGCGCGGTCGACGAGGAGCGGCTCGCCGTGCTCCGCAGGGCCGACCTGATCGCCCGCCAGGAGCTGACCGCCGCCGGCCTCGACCGGGGCGTGTGGCAGTTCCCGGTGGTGCTGCTGGCCGACGTCCGCAGCGTCGGAGTGCAGGGTGACGGGCGCAGCTACGGGCATCCCGTGGTGCTGCGCCCGGTCTCCAGCGAGGATGCGATGACCGCCGACTGGTCCCGGCTGCCGTACGACGTCGTCGCCCGGATCTCCACCCGGATCACCAACGAGGTCGCCGAGGTCAACCGGGTCGTGCTGGACGTGACCAGCAAGCCGCCGGGCACCATCGAGTGGGAGTGAGCCCGGCTCACGCCGCCGGCGGCACGGTGGGCGGCGTGGTCGGGGTCGTCGGCGTCGCGACGGTCGGCGGCTCGGCCTGACTGGTCGGCCAGGTCGGCCCCACGACGGTCGGCGGCGTGGTCGCGGCGG
This sequence comes from Micromonospora sp. NPDC049497, assembly GCF_044465805.1. NCBI lineage: Bacteria > Bacillati > Actinomycetota > Actinomycetes > Micromonosporales > Micromonosporaceae > Micromonospora > Micromonospora sp. NPDC049497. The sequence continues at coordinate 230,806 of NZ_JBITMC010000001.1, forward strand.
GTGCGGGCTGCGGCGCGGTGCCCGTCGGGTGCGGCCAGGCGGGGGCGCCGGCCGGCTCCTCGGGCATCAGGAACCACATGATCGGGTACGCGAGCAGCGCGAGCCCGCCGGTGAGCAGGCCGCCGACGGCGAAGACCACCCGGACGAGGTTGGGGTCGACGGCGAAGTAGCGGCCGACCCCGCTGGCCACCCCGGCGACCATCCGGTCGTGGGTGGGGCGGCGGAGCTGCTTGTACGGGGCCTGGGGAGGGGTGGTGGTTGTCATGCCTCCACGGTCCGCGCCGGTGTCCCGGGCGACCTCGGTGACCGCCCGGATCCATACCCTGATGCGCCCCTGATCCGCGAGCATTGAGTCAGGAATCTGACTCTTTTCGATGGAGGTAACCCGGGACGGGGAGAATTTGGCTCCGTGACCACCTTGCTGGAGCCGCTCCGCAGGATCGCGGCATACGCAGTTTGTGCTGACTCAGTTGGCCGAGTGTTGCTGGTCCACGCATCGGAGCGCTCCGGCACCCCCGGCACGTGGTCGCTGCCCGGCGGGGCGGTCGACCACGGCGAGGACCCCCACCACACCGTCGTCCGTGAGACGGCGGCCGAGACCGGGCTTTCGGTCTCCGTCGCCGGCCTGCACGACGTGCTGGCCGACATGCGGGCGCTGCCCGAGCGGGGCATCACGATCCACACCGACCGCCTGGTCTACCAGGTCTCGGTGCGGGGCGGGACGCTCAACGACCGCGTGGACCGGCCCACGGACCTGGCCCGTTGGTTCACCCTCGACGAGGCCCGCGAGCTGCCGCTGCGCTCGTTCACGGCGCGCGCCCTCGGCCTGCCCGCCTCGTCGGCCGACATCGTCCCCGACGAGGCGCCGGAGTTTCCCTCCTTCTACGCGGTGCCGGGCCCGGACGGGCTGCACCGGGCGCAGCGCTTCGCCGCGTACGCCGTGGTGACCGACCCGGACGACCGGGTGCTGCTGACCCGGGTGTCCGACGGCTACCCGGGCGCGGGCTGCTGGCACCTGCCCGGCGGCGGCACGGACTACGGCGAGCAGCCGGGCGCGGCCCTGATCCGCGAGCTGGTCGAGGAGACCGGGCAGACCGGCCGCCTGGTCGAGCTGCTCGGGGTGGCCAGCCACCGGGACGCCGCCTCGCTCGGCCCGGAGGGCTACCCGATCGACTGGCACGGCGTCCGGGCCTTCTACCGGGTGGTCGTCGACCAGCCCGCCCCGCCCACCGTCGCCGACATCGGCGGCTCCACCTGCGAGGCCCGCTGGTTCGCCAGGGAGGAGCTCGGCGCCCTCCCCGCCGATCGCCTCACCGAGGTCACGGCCGAAGCCGTCCAAGCCGCCCGCCTCACCTGACTCCCATCCCTGCCTCGAGGCCGTCCTTTCCCGGCCGGTGACGTAGCCTCCGGGCGGTTCGCCTCCCACGCCGTGCGGTGATCCCGGTCCCCGGGACATGCGTGTGCGTCCGGCGGCAAGCGCCAGCGCTCTGTGCCGAGTGGAACTCCATGGCTGTCACGGCAGCCGGGTGACGTACATGACGTTCCACTCACCGAATGCGACATCGCCCTCCGCCGCGCCAGCCGGACCGACCGGCGCCGACGGTCCCGCGCGCCGCGCTCGACCGTCGACGCAGCGCGGCACGCCGCGCCGATCATGACGTTATCGTCAGGACACGGCGATCACGGGTTGACACCGTCGTGGTCGACGGATCGGGCGGGGGATTGGTGGGTGCCATGGAGGAACGGCGGCGGGTCGGGGCGTACGGGGTCGTCGGGGACCCGTCCGGGCGGGTGCTGCTCGTGCGGGGTTCGGCCCGGGCCGACTTTCCCGGGGTCTGGTCGCTGCCCGGGGGCGGGCTGGAGCACGCCGAGCACCCGGCGCACGCCGTCGTCCGTGAGGTAGCCGAGGAGACCGGGCTGACCGTCGAGGTGACCGGGCTGCGGTCGGTGGTCGCCGACGTCGTCCCGTACGCCGACCTCCGGGTGGCGCTGCACACCGACCGGCTGGTCTTCGACGTCATCGCCACCGCCGGGACGTTGCGCGACGAAGGGGACGGGACCACCGATCTCGCCCGCTGGCTGCGCCCGGCCGAGGCCGGTGAGCTGCCGCTGCTGCCCTTCACCGCCGAGGCGCTCGGCCTGCCGGTCACCCCGCTGCCACCGGGGGCCCTGCGTCGCCGCGAGCCGTTCGCCACCCCGCCGGCGGACCGGCGGCTGCGCTTCGGCGCGTACGGGCTGGTGACCGACCCGTCCGGGCGGGTGCTGTTGACGATGATCGCCGAGGGCTACCCGGGAGCCGGCCGCTGGCATCTGCCCGGCGGCGGCACCGACCACGGCGAGCAGCCGGTGGCCGCACTCCTGCGGGAGCTCGTCGAGGAGTCCGGCCAGCTCGGCCGGGTGGTGGACCTGATCGGCGTGGACAACCTGCACAACCCCGCCGCGCTGGGGCCCGAGGGCCGCCCGCTGGACTGGCACGGCGTACGGGTGGTCTACCGGGTGGCGGTCGACCTGCCCACCGAACCCGAGGTGACCGAGTTGGCCGGCGGCTCCACCGCCCGGGCCGGCTGGTTCACCCCGGAGCAGCTCGCCGACCTGCGCCTGACGGAGATCGCCGCCCGGGTGGTCGACGGTCGACCGCTCGGTTACCGTCCGTAGGCGTGGCCTCGCCCCACCGCGACTGGAACCGGACTTCCGGGCAGGCGGCACCCGCTCGGCGAGCCGGTACTGCAAGGGTCCGGTACATTTGGCGTGGGGTTGATGGAGGAAACGGGCGATGAAGCCCGAGATGGGAATAAGAGAGCGGTTCGCGCGGTTTAAGGGAGATATAAGTACCGCCGGCAGCTATCGCCAATCCCCGTACCCCTGTGCGATGGTGTACTCCGCAAAACGGCTGCCGGGTCAGATGATGGTCCGGCACGAGACAGCCGGACGCCCGCCCGGAGTGGCGGTCAACCGATCCGGTGATGGAGGAAACGTGCCGAGAGCCCCCTGGCGCCGGCGTCGTACCACTGACAGTCCGCGCCCCGCAGGGCGCCGCTGGGCGGGCCCGCTGCGCCGCAGCGGCACGTTCGCCCGGCAGGTGCTCCTGGTCCGGGTGGGCCGCCGCGACGGCGACCTGCGCGGAGCCACAGACCTGGCGCTGCCCGAGCACCGGTACACCGACCGGCCGCGTCGCCGGTACGGCCTGAGCCGTTACGAGCGGGCCCAGGTCGACGCGGTCGTCCCGGTCAGCCCCGCCCTTGGCCCCGTCACCCCGGTCGACGACGACACGGCGCGGTCGATCCCGCTGCTGCCCGGTGAGCGGACGATGGCCCGCCGGATGAAGTTCGCGCTGGTCAACGCCTGCACCCTGGCGAGCCTGATGCTCGGCATGCTGGCGATCTTCCTCGCCATGCAGGGCGAGGCCCGGATCGCGGCGCTGTGCCTCATCGCCTGCGTCGCCTTCGACGGCCTGGACGGTGCGCTCGCCCGCAAGCTCGGCGTCGCCAGCCCGTTCGGTGCCCAGATGGACTCGCTGGCCGACATGTGCTCGTTCGGCCTCGCCGCCCCGGTCGTGGTCTACGCCTCGCTCGCCGGCTCGGTGCCCCCGGCCGCCGCCGCCGTCGCCTGCGCACTCGTCGCGGCCTGCGCCGCCATCCGGCTCGCGCGGTTCAACGTCTCGCCGAAGGACGGGCGCTTCTTCTGTGGCGTGCCGACCACCATGGCCGCCGCCGTGCTCGCGCTGACCGTCGCCATCGGCCTGCCGATCCCGGGGCTGGTCCTGGTCACCGGGGTGGGCCTGCTCGCCTTCGCGATGGTGTCCAGCTTCCCGTACGCCAAGCTCGCCCGGCTGGTCAAGCTCCCGCCGTGGGTGTGGCTGGCCCCGGTGGTCGGCGCCCTGGTCGACGTCCGCGTCACGTTCGCCCTGATCGTGGTCGGCTACCTGGTCAGCGGCCCGGTCCTCTGGCTGCGCCAGCGCCGCACCGCCTGACCCCGTACGCAGAAAGGGGCGCCGCGACGATCGCGGCGCCCCTTCTCCGTCCGCGGACCTCAGCGCCAGCGGGCGATGACCGTTGAACCACCGACCACCTTGTCGCCGGGGCCGACCAGCGGCTCCGCCGCCTCGGCGGGCAGGTAGACGTCGGTGCGCGAGCCGAACCGGATGAGGCCGAAGCGCTCGCCCTTCGCCAGCAGCGCGCCGATCGGCGCCCGCTGCACGATCCGCCGGGCGATCAGCCCGGTGCGCTGCGCCACAACCACCGTGCCGCGCGCGGTGTCCAGCACCGTGTACGCCGCCACGTTGTGCTCGGCGTCCGGCTTCATCGCGTTGACGAAGCCACCGTCGGCCACGAAGTAGTCGACCACCTTGCCGGCCACCGGAGCACGGTTGACGTGCACGTCGAGCACCGACAGGAAGACCGCGATCCGCAACCACTCACCGTCGCCGAAACGCTCGTCGTGCAGCCGCTGCACCGACAGCACCTGGCCGTCCGCCGACGCGACCACGGCCGACGGGTCCTCCGGCACGTCCCGCTGCGGGTCGCGGAAGAAGGCGGCCACCGGGGCGGCGGCCAGCGCCGGAAGCAGCCACAGCTTCGAGCTCGGTCGGGTCAGCCGGGCCAGCGCGGCCAGCCCGAGCGTGATGCCGGCGGCGGCCACCCCGTTCGAGTCGATGTGCATGCCGCGGGTCAGCGGGACGCTCGACGGGCGGTACGCCGGGGCGAGCCGGTCGGCCGCGGCGGCGTCGGCCGGGGTGAAGCGGAGCCGGTGCACGCGCAGCGGCGGCGTGTTGCGCAGCACCAGGTCACTGCCGACCCCGTAGAGCGCCCCCTGCCGATCCAGCTCGGCCGCCGCTCCGGCGGTACGCCCGGGCGTGGCCGTCGTCGCGACGCTCAGCACGGCGCCGCCGGTGAGGTACTTCGCCAGCTCCCCCACGACCGCGCGGGTCTCCTCGGGCGTGCCGGTGAACGGCTCGCCCGCGACCACCACCGCAGCGGGCTCCGCCTCGGCGAGGGTGTCGACCACCCGGACCCGCTCGGCGACCCAGCGTCCCTGCGCCGTGACGTGCTCCCGGAGCAGCCGGGCGTCGGTCGAGGCGGCCGGCACGAGGGTGAGCGTGTCGCCGGGCAGCAGCCCGTCGATCGCCGCGGCGAGCACCGCGGACTCCGGGGTCGCGCCGACCAGCAGGGCGGACTTCGGGTCGTTCATCCGGGCGAGCTCGGCGACGAGGGTGCGGGCGGCTCGCTCGCCGATGCGGACCGGACCGGACCGGCCGGAGGTGCGCACGGCGGGGGACTGCGTCATGTCGGTCGGGCTCCTGACGAAATGGGGACGAGATCGCGGCGGGACCGCCCCGACCGGCGTCGCTGCGCCGGAGGCGGCCCGGCGGCGCGGGCCGGGCCGGCGGAGGCGGGTCTCCACCGGCCAGCATAGGCGGCTTCGGCGGGGGTCGGCACCGCCGCAGGTCAGCTCGGGGGACGCTCCCGGTCGTCGGCGGACGGCAGGATGGGCCGCTCGTCGGTCCGTTCGTCGCGGTCCGTGGGCCACTCGTCGGCGCGTTCGTCGCGATCCGTGACCGCCTCGGTGGGCCACTCGTCCGCCCGGTCGTCGTGGTCGGTGACGGCCTGCGAGGGCCACTCGTCGGTGCCCGGAGCCGGCGTGTCGCCGGACGGCGGCCCCACCGCCCGCCGCGCCGACCGCAGCGCCCCCACCAGCCCCAGCACACCGACCACGAGCAGGGCGCCCGCCAGGAACCAGCCGACCGGCGGCAGGACGAGCCCCAGGATCTGGGCCACCAGCCACCAGACGGCGAACCCGAGGAAGAGCAGGCCGAAGGCGAGGGACACGAGGTCGGTGCGGTGGGCCCTCACGGGGTGGTCTCCTTCGTTCGCGACTGCGGGGCTCGCAACCCCGGCTCACTCCTCGCGCTCACCGGGCTCTTTGTCGTTCGCGACTGCGGGGCTCGCAACCCCGGCTCACTCCTCGCGCTCACCGGGTCACCTCCAGATTGCCGGCGTTGACGTGGATGAGCAGGCGGAGTGTGCCACCGCCGGCGCCGTCGGCGCCCAGGTCGGTGGTCTCCCGCAGGGGTCCGTCCACCCCCCGCGCGCGGTCGTCCAGCGTGCGGTAGCGCCGGCCGAAGACGGTCGCATCCCCGGCGTTGACGTCGGCCAGCGTGGTCACGTCGACGTTCGGAGGCACCACCACCGTCGCCTCGCCGAAGTTGATCGCGACGGTGATCTCGGTGGTCTTCTTGTCGAAGTCGACGGCGCGCAGGTCCAGGACCGCGTCGCCGAAGCTGTTCTCGTACCGGGTGGCCAGCTCGGTGTGGCTGGTCGGTGCCCAGGTCACCGCGCCGTCCACGCCCCGGATCCGGTCGTACGACTCGGCCACGGTGGCCACGGCCAGGGCGGCGGACGTGACCAGGCCCAGCGCGATCAGCCAGCGTGCCCGACCGAACCAGGTGCCGACCAGCAGGCCCAGCCCGATGGTGGCCAGGGCCGCCGCGAAGTACGCCGAGGCACCCATGTCGAAGACGTGCAGGAGGTCGAGAACCGCCACCGTGCCCAGGGCGAGGAAGATCAGCGAGAAGGTGACCGCACCCAGCGGCGACCGTTCCCGGGGCCGCTTCGGCGGCTTGACCGGTGGTGGCGGTGGTGGCGGGACCGGTCGCCCGGCGTACGGCCCGTACGGGGCGAACGGTGGCTGGTAACCGGAGCGGGCCGGGGGAGCGCTCACGGGAGGAACGACGGGTGTGCCGGTGACCGGTGGCGCGGGCCAGCCGGAGGTGGGGAAGGCCGGCGCCGGCCAGCCGGGGGTCGGTGCGCCGGGCGGAGCGGCAGGCGTGGGCTGGGCCGGCAGTTCGGCGGTCGGCTCGGTCGGCGTACCCGGGACCGTCGGCGGGGCGGGCACGGCCGGGGCGGCGAGCGGGTCGGCGTACGCCCACGGGGTGGCGGGCGCGGCGGCCGGCGGCGGCGCGGCGGCCGGGCCGGGGTAGGTGACCGGGGGGATCGGACCCGGAGGTGCGGCGGCAGGCCCCGGAGGCACGGCGCCGGCCGGCGGGCCAGGCTGCCGGTCGCGGTTCTCACGGTTGAGCAGCAGCGAGCCGCCCACCAGGATCGTCGCGCCCAGCAGCAGCGCGCGGAAGGCGTCGGTGACGATGTACGCGAAGCTGACCGCGACCAGGATGCTGAGCACGATCACGGTGACCGGCGACATGCTGGACCGGCCCCGACCCAGCATCGACTCGACCGGCGAGGCGCTGTCGCCCTCGCCGGGGATGATCAGCCAGGCGGTGACGTAGACCAGGATGCCGATGCCGCCGAAGAAGCCCAGCACCGCCAGGAGCACGCGCCACACCACCGGGTCGGTGTTGGTGGCCCGGCCGATCGCCGCGCAGACGCCCGCCAGGTAGCGGCCGTCACGGGGACGCACCAGCCCGTACCGGGAGGTGAAGCCGGCGCCACCGGGCGGAGGCGGCGGGACGGCGGTCGGCGCGGCGCCCTCCGGCGGTGCGGCCCCGCCGGTGGCGTCCGCGCCCGGGAACCCGGCGGCGGCCGGTGCCGCGACCGGCGGGGCCGCACCGGGAGTCGGTGTCGCCGGTGGCGGTCCGCCCGGCTGTGCCGCTCCCGGGGCCGGGGGCTGGGCAGCTTCGTCGTTCATGCCCCGATCCTGCTCCCTGACCGGCCCCGCCGGCCTCAGGAGGGGACCCTGACCCCACCCTGAGATACCGGAGGGCCGAATGTCGGGGGCGTCCCCGTGGTCGGGGGGCCGGCCGGCGTGTGACGATCGAGCCGGCGCCGGCAGCGGACTGTTGCCCGCGCCGTACCCGCCGTCACCAGGGGAGCCTCCGATCAGCGCCGTGACCCAGCCACCACGCCTCTACCGCGCCCCCGAGCACCGGATGGCCGCCGGTGTGGCCGCCGGGATCGCCGAGCATCTCGGCATCTCGGTCCTGCGCGTGCGGGTCGCCTTCATGGTGCTGCTCGGGCTCAGCGGCCTCGGTCTGCTGCTCTACGCCGCCTTCTGGGCGGTGGTGCCGCTGCGTCCCGGCGACACCACCGCGCCGCCCCGGCGCGATGTCGGCCAACTGCTTCCGTTCGTGGCGATCGGACTGGTCGTCCTCGTGGTCCAGATGGTGGTCTTCGACTCGATCGGTGCGACCGGCACGGCCGGCTGGCTGGTCGCGATCATCGCGGTCGGCGCCGGCGTGATCTGGCACCAGTCCGCGCCGGAACGCCGCCGCCAGTGGGGGGACTCCATGCCGGTGCCCTGGCTGGGCGCGGTGGTGGAGGAGAGCGACCGGCGGGCCTTCGTGCTCCGGTTCATCGGTGGCGGGGTGCTGGTCGCCGTCGGCATCATCGGCGTCGCGGCGGTCTACTCGCCGGCGCAGAACTTCGACGCCGTGCTCAACGGCGTGATCTTCGCGCTGGTCGGGCTGGCCGGTGTCGGTGTGGTCGCCGCGCCGGTGCTGTGGCGGACGTACAACCAGCTCCGCTCGGAGCGCGAGGGGCGCATCCGCGAGCAGGAACGGGCCGAGCTGGCCGCCATGGTGCACGACCAGGTGCTGCACACCCTCGCCCTGATCCAACGCAACGCCGGTGACGTCAAGACCGTGCAGCGGCTGGCCCGGGGGCAGGAGCGCTCCCTGCGCAACTGGCTCTACAAGCCCACCGCCTCGCCGAACGAGCGGTTCGCCGCGGCGTTGGAGCAGGCCGCCGCGGAGGTCGAGGACACCTACGCGATCACCGTCGAGGCCGTCGTCGTGGGTGACCGGGAGACCGACGAACGGGTCGGCGCGCTGGTCGCCGCCGCCCGCGAGGGGCTGGTGAACGCCGCGCGGCACGCCGGGGTGCAGACCGTCTCGCTGTACGCGGAGGTCGAGCCCGATCAGGTCAGCGTCTTCGTCCGCGACCGGGGCAAGGGCTTCGACCCGGATACGGTGGAGGACCACCGGCACGGCGTCCGCGGTTCGATCATCGGGCGGATGAAGCGGCACGGCGGCCGGGCGGAGATCCGGTCCGGGCCGGGGGAGGGGACCGAGGTCCGGTTGATCCTTCCGATCAGCAAGGACCAGGCCACGGCGGAGAGGGACAAATGATGGGCGAGCTGTCGATGGAGCCGACCGAGGGCGCGGGTGCGGGGCCGGAGCGGCTGCGCGTCTTCCTCGTCGACGACCACGCCATGTTCCGGGCCGGGGTCCGTGCCGAACTCGGCGCCCACGTCGAGGTGGTCGGCGAGGCGAGCACGGTGGCCGAGGCGGTCACCAGGATCGCCGCGACGCAGCCCGACGTGGTCCTGCTCGACGTGCACATGCCCGACGGCGGGGGGCGTGCGGTGCTGGACGCCATGCGGCGTACGCACCCGCAGGTCAAGTTCCTGGCGCTGAGCGTCTCGGACGCGGCCGAGGACGTGATCGGGCTGATCCGGGCCGGTGCCCGGGGGTACGTCACGAAGACCATCTCGCCGGACGAGTTGGCGGCGGCGATCCGCCGGGTGGCCGACGGTGACGCCGTGTTCAGTCCCCGGCTGGCCGGCTTCGTGCTGGACGCCTTCGCGGCCCGGCCCGACGCCCCGGTGGCCGATCCCGAGTTGGACCAGCTCACCAACCGGGAGCGGGAGGTGCTGCGCCTGCTCGCCCGGGGATACGCCTACAAGGAGATCGCCAAGGAGCTGTACATCTCGATCAAGACGGTCGAGACGCACGTGTCCAACGTGCTCCGCAAGCTCCAGATGTCCAACCGGTACGAGTTGTCCCGGTGGGCGGCGGACCGACGCCTGGTGTGATCCGCCGACCGACGTGACGTCATGACTGTCGGTGACGTCGATGGCAGGTTCCTGTCCGGCCGGCGGCGTACCGGACCCCCGCACGACCCACGGCTCCGGTCCGGCCGCGAGCAGGTCTCCGCACGCGTTCCGGTGCAGGCGTCCGGGGTGGATCACGCACGTCGCCGGCTCCTCGACAGCCACGTGATCCGGTGGCGGGCCTGGCCGGGTGGTTCCGCCGACGCGGAGGTGCGCTGGTCAGCACCCCGGTCGGGCGGAGCCGGCGGATCGTCCCGCCGCCGGGCGGGCGTCGCGGTCAGCGTGCCGTCCGGGTAGCGGTGGCAGCATCGATCCGCCCGACCCGACCGCCACGGGGTCGGCCCGTCGCTCCTCCGCCCGGCGCCCGCACCACCTCGACGCGGGAGCGTCGTCGCAACCACGTAGTAACTCTGCGTGATCAAGAGTGCCCACGTCGCTGCCCGCCTCCCCCCGGTGGCGACGGGTGTCCGCACAGCCGAAGTCGACATCGTCCGGACGGGCGAAGGTGGCGGGCGCCCGGCGGACGTCGGCCAGGGGCGTGGCGGAGCGTGGGAACGCCACGCACGCCGATCGTCCTCGCGGTGTGAGCGCTCGCGAGGAGCGTTCGCGCAGGTCCTACCACGCCTCGGCGGGCGGCGACGACTCGCCTCGGCGTCGATGTCGGCACCGTCCCGGCCGGGTATCGGGTTGATAACACGCCTTCCCGCCAGGACGCATCGGGTGTCACAGTTGCAGGCACCTCACAACCCCCTCGTGAGCTGAGCGCCCTTGAGGAGGCACTCCCATGCGCGGGAAATTCCTGAAGGTGGCGGTCGCGGCGACCGCCATCACTATGTTGGCCACCGCATGCAGCGGTGGCGGCGATGACACGGCCGACGAGGCCGGTGGCAAGGCCGGTGGCGAGCTTCGCGTCTACGCGTCGGAGCCGGCGTTCCTGCTGCCGTCCGCCGGTGACGACGAGCCGTCGCTGTACGTGATCCGGCAGCTCTACCGCGGTCTCGTCAAGTACAACACCGAGACCGGTGCTCCGGAGAACGACCTGGCCGAGTCGATCGAGTCGACCGACCAGAAGGTCTGGACGATCAAGATCAAGAGCGGCTACACCTTCGACAACGGTGAGCCGGTCAACGCGGACGCCTTCATCCGCTCGTGGAACTACGCCGCTTACGGGCCGAACGCCCAGAACAACGGCTACTTCATGAAGCGGATCGCCGGCATCAAGGACGTCTCGTCCACCGACCCGGACGGCGAGGGCCCGAAGAAGGCTCCCGAGCCGAAGTCCAAGGAGCTCTCCGGCCTGAAGAAGGTCGACGACCTGACCTTCACCGTCGAGCTGGACTCGCCGTTCTCCGGCTTCCCGACCACGATCGGCTACCCGGGCTTCTCCCCGATGGCCAAGGCGTGTGTCGACGCTGCCGACAAGTGCAACGAGACGCCGATCGGCAACGGCCCGTACAAGATCGAGGGCAGCTGGCAGCACAACGTTGCCATCAACCTGGTCCGCAGCGACAGCTGGAAGGGTGAGCCGGGCAAGCCCGACAAGATCACCTACCGGATCTTCGCGGACGTCGACGCCGGTTACGCCGCCTTCCAGGCCGGTGAGCTGGACGTGATGTACACCCTGCCGCCGGCGCGGTACAAGGAGGCGAAGTCGACCTACGCCGACCGCCTCTTCGAGCAGCCGGGTGACAGCTTCACCTACGTCGGCATGCCGATGTACCAGCCGGAGTTCCAGAAGAAGGAGATCCGCCAGGCGCTCTCGCTGGCGATCGACCGGCAGTCCATCATCGACGCCGTCTTCGACGGCCGGTTCACCCCGGCCACCGGCTACGTCGCGCCGTCCTTCCAGGGCGCTCGGGACAACGTCTGCCAGTACTGCAAGAAGGACGTCGAGAAGGCCAAGCAGCTCCTGCAGCAGGCCGGTGGCTGGCCCGCCGGCAAGAAGCTGACCCTGTGGGCGAACGCCGGTGCCGGTCACGAGAAGTGGCTGCAGGCGGTCGGCGACCAGATCAAGGCCGCTCTGGGCATCGACTACGAGCTGAAGGTCAACCTGCAGTTCGCCGAGTACCTGGAGACCGCGGACAGCAAGAAGTTCACCGGTCCGTTCCGCCTCGGCTGGGGCCCGGACTACCCGTACCTGGAGACCTACCTGGCTCCGCTGTACAGCACCGGTGCGGACAGCAACAACTCGACCTTCAGCAACGCGCAGTTCGACGAGCTGCTGAAGCAGGGTGACGCCGCCAAGAACATCGACGAGGCGATCCCCTTCTACCAGAAGGCGGAGGACATCCTGGTCGAGGAGCTCCCGGTCATCCCGATGTGGTGGAGCAAGACCGCGGCGGTCTACGGCGAGAACGTGGACAAGTTCGTCTGGAACCCCGTCGCTGACGCTGATTACGGTTCGACCTCGCTGAAGCAGAACTGAGCTTCAGAGTCCTGATCAAGCCGTAACACGACGTGGCGGCAACGGTCTCCCCACCGGGTGATCGTTGCCGCCACGTCAGCGCCGAGAGGAGACCCCGACATGGGGCGCTACGTCATTCGACGGTTGCTCCAGTTCATCCCGACCATGCTGGGCACCATGTTCCTGCTCCACTACCTGACTTCGCTGGCGATCCAGTTCAGCGGGAACCCGGTTCGGGCGCTGTTCGGTGACCGGACGCCGCCGCCGGCCCTGCTGGAGGCGATCACCGAGCGACTCGGTTACGCCGACCCCTGCCTCGACCAGAGGGGCAACCCCTGCTTCGGGTTGTTCGTCGACCGGGTCACCGACGTCTTCTTCCGCTTCGACTTCGGGATCAACCTGCGGCAGCGGGAGGTCACCGAGCTGGTCGCCGACGCCATCCCGTACACCCTGAAGCTGCTCGTGATCGCCATGGTCTTCCAGACCATCGTCGGTATCTCGGCTGGTGTGTGGGCGGGCCTGCGGGGCGGTAGCTTCGCCGACAACCTGGTGAAGATCACCACCGTGTTCGTGATCTCGGTGCCGATCTTCGTGCTCGGCGTGCTGGTGCGGGAGTTCGTCGGGGTCAAGTTCGGCAACGTCCTGCGCGACCAGGCCTGGGTGCCCGAGGTCATCGCGAACGGCATGTTCAGCCCCGGTTTCAAGCCCGACTACCCGTGGGCCAGCCTGATCATCCCCGGTATGGTGCTCGGCGCGACCTCGCTCGCCGTCACCGCCCGGCTCACCCGGACCAGCATCATGGAGAACATCCGGGCCGACTACGTCCGGACCGCGCGGGCCAAGGGCCTGGCGAACAAGCGGGTCATCGGCGTGCACACGCTGCGCAACTCGCTGATCCCGGTCATCACCTTCCTCGGTGTCGACATCGGCTCCTCGATGGCCGGCGCCGTGGTCACCGAGACCATCTTCAACGTGCCGGGCATCGGCCGGCTGGTGACGCTCTCGGCGCGTACCGGTGAGTCCTCGGTGGTGGTCGGTGTGGTCACCATGCTGGTGCTGGTGGTGCTGATCGCGAACCTGCTGGTCGACATCCTGTACGCCGTGCTCGACCCGCGGATCCGTTATGAGTGACCGGACCGTGGTGAGCGACCGGCGGCGGGAGCAGCGTCTCCTGGCCGCCCGCGGCAGGGCAGATCGAAACGAGGTGTGGACATGAGTGACCTGACGGGCGCCAGCACCGCCGTCGGCGGTGCTCCGATCGGCGGCGAAGGCCCGACTCCGGACGAGCCGGCCACCGGCGGCAAGGAGCGCAGCGCGAGCCTGTGGGCGGACGCCCGCCGGCAGTTGGTCCGGGACCCGGTCTTCATGCTCGCCTTCGCCTACATCCTCGTGGTCAGTTCCATGGCGGCCCTCCCGGGCCTGTGGACCAGCCAGGATCCGCGTGACTGCAGCACCGACCGCTCGCGGATCTCTCCGAGCTGGGACCACCCCTTCGGCTTCAACACGCTGGGCTGTGACTACTACTCGCACGCCATCTACGGCGCGCGGCCGTCCATGGTCATCGCGATCATGGCCACCAGCGCGATCGTGCTCGTGGGCGGTGTGCTGGGCCTGCTCGCCGGCTACTACGGCGGCTGGGTCGACACCATCATCTCGCGCATCATGGACATCTTCTTCTCGCTGCCGTTCCTGCTCGGCGCGATCGTGTTCCTCACCGTGATCAAGCGGCAGAACATCTGGACCATCACGCTGGTGCTCTTCCTGCTGGCGTGGCCGACGATCGCCCGGATCATCCGAGGCAGCGTCATCTCGTCGAAGGACCTCGACTACGTGCAGGCGGCGCGGGCCGTGGGCGCGGGCAACGGCCGGCTGATGTTCCGGCACATCCTGCCCAACGCGGTCGCCCCGATGCTCGTGTACGCGACCATCGTGCTCGGCTCGTTCGTCGCCGCGGAGGCCACGCTGACCTTCCTCGGTGTCGGTCTCCAGCCGCCCGCCCAGTCGTGGGGCATCATGATCTCGGACCACCAGGTCTACTTCCTGGAGGACCCGTGGCTGCTGCTCTTCCCCTGCGGGCTGTTGGTCGGCACGGTGCTGTCCTTCATCCTCATGGGTGACGCCCTGCGTGACGCCCTCGATCCGAAGTTCCGGTGAGCGCCATGAGCACTGATGTGAACGTCAAGATGGACGCCATTCCCGGCCTCGACCCGAACGCCATGCCGCTGCAGGTCAAGGACCTCCACGTCGAGTTCCGCACCCGCAACGGCATCGCGCACGCGGTCAACGGTGTCAGCTTCGACCTCCGGGCGGGTGAGACCCGGGCGATCCTCGGTGAGTCCGGCTGCGGCAAGAGCGTCACCGCCCAGGCCATCATGGGCATCCTGGACACGCCGCCCGGGTTCATCACCGGCGGTCAGATCCTCTACCGCGGTGTCGACCTGCTGAAGCTGCCCGAGTCGCAGCGGCGCAAGGTGCGGGCCAACAAGATCGCGATGATCTTCCAGGACGCGCTCTCCGCGCTGAACCCGGTCTTCACCGTCGGGTTCCAGCTCGGCGAACTGTTCCGCAAGCACCGCGGCATGTCCCGCAAGGACGCCAAGGCCCGCTCCATCGAGCTGCTGGACCTGGTCAAGATTCCGGCCGCGCGCCAGCGGGTGAACGAGTACCCGCACCAGTTCTCCGGCGGTATGCGCCAGCGCGTGATGATCGCGATGGCGCTCGCCCTCGACCCCGAGATCCTGATCGCCGACGAACCGACCACCGCGCTCGACGTGACCGTGCAGGCGCAGATCATGGCGCTGCTGGCCGAACTCCAGCGCGAGCGGAACATGGGCCTGGTGCTGATCACGCACGACATGGGCGTGGTCGCGGACGTCGCCGACCGGATCTCGGTCATGTACGCCGGTCGGGTCATCGAGGAGGCGCCGGTCGAGGACATCTACGCCAGCCCCGCCCACCCGTACACCAAGGGCCTGCTGGAGTCGATTCCGCGACTGGACCTCAAGGGCCAGGAGCTGAGCGCCATCAAGGGGCTGCCGCCGGCGCTGACGAACATCCCCAAGGGGTGCGCGTTCAACCCGCGGTGCCGTTACGCGCAGGACGTCTGCCGGCAGGACCCGTCGCCGCCGCTGTACCAGGTGTCGCCGGTCCGGACCGCCGCCTGCCACTTCTGGAAGGAGGTCAAGGGCGATGAGTGACTACGTGCTGGAGACCCGCGACCTGGTGAAGCACTTCCCCCTCACCCGGGGGATCCTCTTCAAGAAGCAGATCGGCGCGGTCCGCGCGGTCGACGGGGTCAACCTGCAGCTGCGCCGGGGCGAGACGCTCGGCATCGTCGGCGAGTCCGGCTGCGGCAAGTCCACGCTGGCGCGCATGCTGGTCGGGCTCGAGAACCCGACCTCCGGGGACCTGTTCGTGCAGGGCCGGAACATGGCGAAGGTCGGCGGCGCCGATCGACGCCGTGGCCGGCGCAACATCCAGCTGGTCATGCAGGACCCGTACACCTCGCTCAACCCCCGGATGACCGTCGGCGACATCGTCGGCGAGCCGTTCGAGGTGCACCCGGACGTGGTCCCACGCAACAAGCGCCGGGCCCGGGTCCAGGAGCTGCTGGAGCTGGTCGGTCTCAACCCCGAGCACATCAACCGGTACCCGCACCAGTTCTCCGGCGGTCAGCGCCAGCGCATCGGCATCGCCCGCGCGCTCGCGCTCAACCCGGAGATCATCCTGTGCGACGAGCCGGTCTCCGCCCTGGACGTGTCCATCCAGGCGCAGGTCATCAACCTGCTGGAGAAACTCCAGAACGAGCTGGGTCTGTCGTACGTCTTCATCGCGCACGACCTCTCGGTGGTCCGGCACATCGCCGACCGGGTCGCGGTGATGTACCTCGGCAAGATCGTCGAGATCGGCACCGAGGACGAGATCTACGAGAACCCGACCCACCCGTACACCCAGGCGCTGCTCTCCGCGGTGCCGGTCCCGGACCCGAAGCTCCGCGGGCTGCGGGACCAGATCGTCCTGACCGGTGACGTGCCGTCGCCGGCCAACCCGCCGTCGGGCTGCCGGTTCCGGACCCGCTGCTGGAAGGCCCAGGACATCTGCGCCGAGAAGGAGCCGCTCCTGGTGCCGCAGGCGAAGTCGCCGCACCCGAGCGCCTGCCACTTCGCCGAGGTACGCGACGTGGTGCACGCGGTCGACTGACCGCCCAGACGCCGTCGCCCGGCCACCGCAGACCGGGCCGGCGGTGAAGGTAGTGCCTCCTCAGTGATCCGGGGCGTCGACCGCACAACGGTCGGCGCCCCGGTCCTCGTTTCGCCCGTCCGAGGCCGGGCCGGCGGAACGCGGGCGACGGGCACGGGCGGTGCGGGCCGGGCGCTGCGGACCGCACCCGTCGGATCCGAAGGTCAGAGCGGCCCGCGGCCGGCCCGGAGCAGCAGCAGCGCCACCTGCGTGCCGTCCGCGCCGAGGGCGGACCGGAACCGCTCCAGGATCTCCTGCTCCCGGGAGAGCACCAGACGGGTGCCGCCGGAGGCCATCCGGGTCGCCCCGACCTCCTGGGACAGCCGGGCGCGCTCCTGCCACAGGTCGATCAGCGCGCTGTCGATCTCGTCGATCCGCTTGCGGATCTCGGCGATCCGGGCCGCCGCCATCGGTTCCGTGGTGCCCGTACGGGTGTCGCCGGGGCTGCCGTCGGTCCCACCGGCCTCCGGTCGCGCCAGGCTGCCGCTCTGCTCCGCCACGTCTGCCATCATCGCCGTACCCCTCGGACGTCGGGCCCGGTGCCCGGATCCCGGGACGAAAAAGCCCCGGGCTCTCGGAGCCCGGGGCTTTTCGTAGGTCTTGTCGTTCAGGCGCGACCTACGGCTGCCGGACTCCCGGTGCCGTAGTAAAAGTAGAAGCGCTGACCGAACACGCCGTCGAGTATGCCGCCCGGGCACGGGCCGCGCAAGGAAACCCCCGAAGACCGCCTCGGCGGACGTTAAGCGGGGGCCCTTCCTCTACCGGAGGCGTTAAGAAGGGGCCCTTCCTTGCACCGCGGGCGTGCGTCGGCGGAAGTGTCCGGCGGGCGGCATAGACTCGCCGTGCGATGCATCCTCTCTTCGACATCCCCGCGTCCCCTCCCGCGCCCGAGCCTGCCCGGACCCCGCCCCGGAGGCCCGGGCCGTCCGCGCACCTCGATCCCCGGCAGTTGGTCGAGGGCCTCAACGGTCCCCAGCGGGACGCGGTCACCCACGCCGGCTCGCCGCTGCTGATCGTCGCCGGTGCCGGGTCGGGCAAGACGCGCGTGCTCACCCACCGGATCGCCTACCTGCTCGCCGCGCGGGACGTGCACCCGGGCGAGATCATCGCGATCACCTTCACCAACAAGGCCGCCGGCGAGATGAAGGAGCGGGTGGCGCACCTGGTGGGTCCGCGCGCCCGGCTGATGTGGGTGTCGACGTTCCACTCCGCGTGCGTCCGCATCCTGCGGGCCGAGCACGAGCACGCCGGCCTGAAGTCGACCTTCTCGATCTACGACGCGGACGACTCCCGCCGGCTGATGCAGATGGTCGCCCGCGAGCTGGACCTCGACCCCAAGCGTTACCCCGCGCGCGGGCTGGCGGCCCAGGTGTCCAACCTGAAGAACGAGCTTGTCGACCCGGAGGAGTTCGCGGGTCGGGCCAAGGGGCCCAACGAGCGGGCGCTGGCCGAGGCGTACACGCTCTACCAGCGGCGGCTGCGCGAGGCGCACGCACTGGACTTCGACGACCTGATCATGACGACGGTGCACCTGCTCCAGTCGCACCCGCACGTCGCCGAGAGCTACCGCCGGCGGTTCCGGCACGTGCTGGTCGACGAGTACCAGGACACCAACCACGCCCAGTACGTGCTGATCAAGGAGCTGGTCTCCGGCACCGAGGGCATCGAGCCGGCCGAGCTGTGCGTGGTCGGTGACGCGGACCAGTCGATCTACGCGTTCCGGGGCGCGACGATCCGCAACATCCTGGAGTTCGAACGGGACTTCGGCGACGCCCGGACGATCCTGCTCGAGCAGAACTACCGCTCCACCCAGACCATCCTCAACGCCGCCAACGCGGTGATCGACCGCAACACCTCCCGCAAGCCCAAGCGGCTGTGGAGCGAGGCGGGGGCCGGCGATCCGATCGTCGGCTACGTGGCCGACACCGAGCACGCCGAGGCGGACTGGGTGGGCCGGGAGATCGACCGCCTGGTCGACGCGGGGGAGACCCGCCCGGGGGACGTCGCGGTCTTCTACCGCACCAACGCGCAGTCCCGGGTCTTCGAAGAGGTGTTCATCCGGGCCGGCCTGCCCTACAAGGTGGTCGGAGGGGTGCGCTTCTACGAGCGCAAGGAGGTCCGCGACGCGCTGGCCTACCTGCGGGCGGTGGTCAACGACGACGACACGGTGAGCCTGCGCCGGATCCTCAACACCCCGCGACGGGGCATCGGTGACCGCGCGGAGGCCTGCGTGGAGGCGCTCTCCAGCCGGGACCGGATCTCCTTCGGCGCGGCCCTGCGCCGGGCGAAGGACGCGCCGGGCATCTCCACCCGGGCCGCCAACGGCATCGCGGAGTTCGTCGCCCTGCTCGACGGCGCACGGGAGCTGGCCGAGACCGGCACCCCGGAGGAGGTGCTGGAGGCGCTGCTCACCCGCTCGGGTTACCTGACCGAGCTGGAGGAGAGCCTCGACCCGCAGGACGCCGGCCGGGTCGACAACCTCCAGGAGCTCGTCAGCGTCGCCCGGGAGTACACGGAGCGCATCGAGGCGCTGGGCGAGGAGGGGGAGCGGGCCACCGTGGCCGGCTTCCTGGAGCAGGTCGCGCTGGTCGCCGACGCCGACCAGATCCCCTCCGACGATCCCGACCACCAGGGCGTGGTCACCCTGATGACCCTGCACACGGCCAAGGGCCTGGAGTTCCCGGTGGTCTTCCTGACCGGCCTGGAGGACGGGGTCTTCCCGCACCTGCGCTCCCTCGGTGACACCCGCGAGCTGGAGGAGGAGCGCCGGCTTGCGTACGTCGGCATCACCCGGGCCCGGCAGCGCCTCTACCTCTCCCGGGCGGTCACCCGCTCGGCGTGGGGGCAGCCGGCCTACAACCCGCCGTCACGGTTCCTGGAGGAGCTGCCCACCGAGCTGGTGCACTGGGAGCGCACCGAGGGGTCGTACACCTCGTGGGCCGGTGGGGGCGGCGGCGTGGGCGGCCGTGCCGACCGCGCGCCCGGCGGGCGTGGCGGCTTCACCGGGGGTACGCCGAGGGCGGCGCAGCTCGCCAAGCGGCTCGGTGTCGACGGCAGCCGCCTGACCACGGCCAGCGAGCTGCCCCAGGGGCCGAAGGTGGCGGCCGGGGACCGGGTCAACCACCAGCGGTACGGCCTGGGTCGGGTGCTCGCCGTCGAGGGGCACGGCCCGGGGGCGCGAGCGCAGATCGACTTCGGCGACCAGACGATGTGGCTGGTGCTGCGCCACGCCCCGATCGACAAGATCTGACGGGCAGGGACACCGGCGGAGGCGCCGACGCCTGACATGACGCGGCCCGGGCCGGCGGGGTACGCCGGACCCGGGCCCTCGTCGTCCACGGGCTCAGCAGCCGACGTCGACGCCCCGGGCGCGCAGGAACGGCGCCGGGTCGATCTGGTTCCACATCTGCCCCTGGTGCACCTCGAAGTGCAGGTGCGGGCCGGTGGAGTCGCCGGTGGAGCCCTCCAGGCCGATCGTCTCGCCGGCGCCGACCTTCTCGCCCACGCCGACCGACGCGGTGCTCAGGTGCGCGTACTGCGTGAGGTAGCCGTTGCCGTGGTCGACGACGACCGAGATGCCGTAGCCGTCGCCGACGTCACCGGCCTTGGTGACGGTGCCGCCGAAGGCGGCGCGGACCGGTGTGCCGGCGGGCAACGCGAAGTCGATGCCGGCGTGCAGCGTGCCCCAGCGCGGGCCGTAGCAGGAGGTGATCTCCGCGCCCTTCATGGGGATGACCCAGGTGGGCTTCGGCTTGGCGGTCTTCGTGGGCTGCGGCCTGGCGGTGGTCGCCTTGGGGCTGGGCTTGGCGGACGGGCGGGCCGTCGACGGGCTGGGCGTCGGGCTGGCCGGGCTCGCCGAGGGGGTGGCGGGAGCGCTCGACTCGCGGGTGGAGCGGTCGGCACGGTCGGCGGCCTCGGCCCGGGCCTGGGCGTCGATGGCGGCGGCCGGGACGGTGGCCTCGTCGGCCCCGGTGGTCGCGGCGACCGCGACGCCGCCGATGCCGAGGGCGCCCAGGGCCACCGCGGCGACGATCAGGTGACGGGTACGCCGGCCGGATGGCTGCCGGTGCCGTCCGGGGCTGTCCGGGGTGTTCTCGTTCGGGATGAAGTTGTCTTCCTGCACGGGCGGACCTTCACTGGATCGAGGGGCACTTGACCTCGAAATACTGGTGTCGCCCGGTCCGGGGACGGGTACCGGGACCGGTACGCCGGCCGCGACGTCGAGGGTGCGCTGCCGCTTGTGTCCGGGAAGCGACGTCTTCGTCCCGGTAAGTGATCATGCGTCGCCGTGTTCCCGGTCACATTTCGATCTGTGACCTGGATGACTTTCGTTGTCCGCCGGCAATGAAAAACCGCCCGGATCTGTCGATCCGGGCGGTCAACGGTCGATACGCAGCGTCAGGAAGCGGCTACCTCGCTGTAGATTGCCTCGATCTGGAGCTTGATGTCCACTCCGCGCTCCTGGAGCCACGGCACCGGGTCGCGAGGCTCGCCCTTGACATGGACCTCCAGGTGCAGGTGCGAGCCGTACGAGTGGCCCGTGTTGCCCACCAGGCCCAACTGGTCGCCGGCCTTGACCTGCTGACCCTCACTGACGCTGACCGCCGAGGAGTGGCCGTAGATCGCCTCGCTGCCGTCGGCGTGCTGCACGATCACGGTGTAGCCGTAGCCGCCGAACCAGCCGGCCTTGGTGACGGTGCCGTCGTGGATGGCGACGTAGGGCGTGCCCTCCGGTGCGACCAGGTCGACGCCGGTGTGCAGCTTGCCCCACCGCATGCCGTAGGGGGAGTTGAAGTCGTAGCCCTGGAGGGGGAGCAGCCAGACCTCGTCCTCGGCGGCCTCGTCCGCGCCCCGATCGTTGTCCCGCGAGGCGCGGTTGGCGGCCTCGGCGCGTTCCGCAGCGCCCTGGTCCAGGGTGGAGGCGGCCTTGAGTTCGTCGAGGACCGACGGGTTGACGCTCTTGGCGTCCGGCATGGCGCCCGCGCCCAGCGCGACGACACCGGCGCCGACGAAGGCGGTGGTGACGACGGCGGCGTAGCGGCTCCGGGGCGGGGTGGGTACGCGGCGACGACCGCGATATCTATCGGGCTCAGACGACAGGCGCTGGCGCACGCACACCCTCCGTTGTCGGGGTTCCGAAGCGGCCCGCCGTGCCCGTGAAGCTCGGATGAACCTCGGCTGGCCGCGTCGTCACCCGTCCGTGGACCTGATGACAACCGTGGACACGTTAGCCAACCGCCACGTCCGTCACAAGCCGAAGCGCCGAAACAGTGCCGCATTCTGTCCCTTTGCGTCCATGATTGTCATGGCTCGTGCCACGGAAAAGATGTCCCCGTCCTCCCCCGTTCGTCGCTCACCGTGACCGAACGGCGGAGTCGTCCCGCTTGACGGCCACCGTGACCCGGCTCCGGTGTGTGCTCTTCTGTGTGGCAGCCCGACGAGGGTCCGGCGGGCCGGAACGGTGCCCGGCCGACGACCACCGTCGGACAGCGGGGCCGCCCGGATTTCCCGGGCCGGCCCGGTCGGGTTACCGTTCGTTCAGGTGAAGCCGCGAAGCCGGTGAAAGGGATGCGCAGATGAGCTCTCGTGTTCGGGTCGTCGTCGCCAAGCCGGGCCTGGACGGCCACGACCGCGGCGCCAAGGTCGTCGCGCGTGCCCTCCGGGACGCCGGTATGGAGGTCATCTACACCGGCCTGCACCAGACCCCGGAGCAGATCGTGGAGACCGCGATCCAGGAGGACGCCGACGCCGTCGGTATGTCCGTGCTCTCCGGGGCGCACATGACGCTGTTCCGGAGGGTGCTGGAGCTGCTCGGCGAGCGGGACGCCCGCGACATCGTCGTGTTCGGCGGCGGCATCATCCCGGACGCCGACATCCCGGAGCTGGAGAAGCTCGGGGTCGCCAAGATTTTCACCCCGGGCGCGACCACCGGGTCGATCGTGGAGTGGGTGCGCCAGAACGTGGCCCAGCCGGTCGGCTGACGCCGGGCGGGGCGAGCCCCGCAGGTGCCGGTCCGCCGGTGTACGGGCAGGGGGAGGGGCCGGACGCACCCCTCACACGTCCGGCCCCTCTATGCACGATGCCCCGCCGCCACCCCTCGACCGACAGGGCATCGGCCGTCTCCCGCCGTCGCGCTGAATCAGCGCGCCGACACCTGACTCAACGACGCCCTCCGGGAGGGGTTACGCACCCGGCGCAATGTCGCCCGGAAGGCTGACGATCGGGCGTCGTCCGCGCAGGACGGGTGCACCGACGGGCCGGTTGTGCATTACCGCACACCGCGCACCCGCTCGGTTGCTAGCGGTGCCCACCTCGCTAGGCTGCGCCCAATGGCCTGTTTCAACTGATGACAGGCGTCAAACTGTTTTCCATAACGCTGGTGGCGGCGCGACGGCGCGCCGCGGAGACGGGACGGGACGCGCAATCGTGGACCTGTACGAGTACCAGGGGCGGGACCTGTTCGAGCGGCACGGCTTGCCCGTGCTCGCCGGCGGCGTCGCCACGACCCCGGAGGAGGCCCGCGCGATCGCCGAACGCCTCGGCGGTCGGGTGGTCGTCAAGGCGCAGGTGAAGGTCGGCGGCCGCGGTAAGGCCGGCGGCGTGAAGCTCGCCGAGGGCGCGGAGGAGACGGTGGCCCGCGCCACCGACATCCTCGGCATGGACATCAAGGGCCACACCGTCCACAAGGTCATGATCACTGTGACCGCGGACGTGGCCGAGGAGTACTACTTCTCCTACCTGCTCGACCGGGCGAACCGCACCTTCCTCTGCATCGCCAGCGTCGCCGGCGGCATGGACATCGAGCAGGTCGCGGTCGACACCCCGGAGAAGGTCGTCAAGGCCCCGATCGACGCCAACACCGGCGTCGACGAGGCGAAGGCGCGCGAGATCGTGACCGCCGCCGGCTTCCCCGCCGAGGTCGCCGACCAGGTCGTCGAGGTCGCCGTGGGCCTGTGGAAGGCCTTCGTCGCCGAGGACGCCACGCTGGTCGAGGTGAACCCGCTGGCGACGACCGGTGAGGGGCGGCTCCTGCTGCTCGACGCCAAGATCACCCTGGACGAGAACGCCGCGTTCCGGCACCCGGACCACGAGGCGCTGGTCGACCAGGCCGCGGTGGACCCGCTGGAGCAGGCCGCCAAGGAGAAGGACCTCAACTACGTCAAGCTCGACGGCGAGGTCGGCATCATCGGCAACGGCGCGGGTCTGGTCATGTCCACCCTGGACGTGGTCGCGTACGCGGGCGAGCGGCACGGCGGCGTCAAGCCGGCCAACTTCCTCGACATCGGCGGTGGCGCGAGCGCCGCGGTGATGGCCAACGGCCTGGAGATCGTGCTCTCCGACCCGTCGGTGCGCAGCGTCTTCGTCAACGTCTTCGGCGGCATCACCGCCTGCGACGCCGTCGCCAACGGCATCGTGCAGGCGCTCGCCCTGCTGGAGCAGCGCGGCGAGAAGGTCACCAAGCCCCTCGTCGTCCGCCTCGACGGCAACAACGCCGAGGCCGGTCGGGCGATCCTCGACGGCGCGAACAACCCGCTGATCCAGCGGGTCGACACCATGGACGGCGCGGCCGAGCGGGCCGCCGAGCTGGCAGCTACGGGGGTCTGATCATGGCTATCTGGCTGACCAAGGACTCGAAGGTCATCGTGCAGGGGATGACCGGCTCCGAGGGTTCCAAGCACACCCGGCGGATGCTCGCCGCCGGCACCAACGTCGTCGGCGGCGTCAACCCGCGCAAGGCCGGCACGACCGTCGACTTCGACGGCACCGAGCTGCCGGTCTTCGCCTCCGTCGCGGACGCGATGAAGGAGACCGGCGCCGACGTCACGGTGATCTTCGTACCGCCGCAGTTCACCAAGGGCGCGGTCGTCGAGGCCATCGACGCGGGCATCCCGCTGGCCGTCGTGATCACCGAGGGCGTGCCGGTGCACGACACCGCCGCGTTCTGGGCGTACAACGTCGCGCAGGGCGAGCGGACCCGGATCATCGGGCCGAACTGCCCCGGCATCGCCTCGCCGGGCGCCTCGAACGCCGGCATCATCCCGGCCGACATCACCGGCAGCGGCCGGATCGGCCTGGTCAGCAAGAGCGGCACGCTGACCTACCAGATGATGTACGAGCTGCGCGACATCGGCTTCTCCACCTGCGTCGGCATCGGTGGTGACCCGATCATCGGCACCACCCACATCGACGCGCTCGCCGCGTTCGAGGCCGACCCGGAGACCGACGCCATCGTCATGATCGGTGAGATCGGTGGCGACGCCGAGGAGCGGGCCGCCGAGTTCATCAAGGCGAACGTCACCAAGCCGGTGGTCGGCTACATCGCCGGCTTCACCGCCCCGCCCGGCAAGACCATGGGTCACGCTGGCGCGATCATCTCCGGCTCGGCCGGCACCGCGGAGGCCAAGCAGGCCGCCCTGGAGGCCGTCGGCGTCAAGGTCGGCAAGACGCCGACCGAGACCGCCAAGCTGATGCGGGAGATCATGTCCGCGGGCTGAGCCCGCACGACGTACGACGAGAGGGCCGACCGGGTTCCGGTCGGCCCTCTCAGTCGTTGTCGTAGAGCGGGTAGTTGCCGCCCGCCCAGAGGATCCCGCTGCCGATGATGTTGAGCACGCCGAAGGCGATGGCCAGGTAGCCGAGGATCGGCGACTGGCCGTAGCGCTTGGCGTCGCGGATCGACAGGTAGCCGAAGACGATGCCCAGGATGCCGCAGCAGAGCAGACCGGTGATGATGCCCAGTACGCCCCAGAGGGTCGTGCGGTCCCGGCCGGCAGCCGGCGGTGGCGGGGGCGGCGGGTACGGAGCGTTCACGACTTCCCTCTCCAGTGTCGGGTGCCGTGCGGTCGTCCCCCCGCGCCGAGGCTAGACCGGATCCGCGGCTGCCCGGCGGTGGATCAGGGAACTCGTAGCCGGTCGGAGGCGGTATCGGACTGCCGTCGCCGGTGCGGCATGCCAGAGTAGACCCCGATGTCGTCCGTCACCCCCGAACAGCCCAGAAGTGCCGCCCCACGGGTCGGCGCCGGTCCCCGGCCGCCCGGCCGTCCCGGCCCCGCCCGGCGGGTCCCCGCGCCGCGCTCCGGTGAGCCGGCCCGCCGCCGTGCCCCGCTCGCCGTGGCGGCCTCGGTGGCCGCCGGCGGTGCCGCGTTGACCTCCTGGCTGCCGGTCGCCGTGGTGCTCTGGCTGTTCCAGCTCAGCGAGGACGCCGCGTCCCTCGGCGGCGCGCTGCGCGCGGGCCTGGCCGGCTGGCTGCTCGGGCACGGGGTGCCGGTGACCACCGCCGCCGGCCCGCTCGGGCTCGCCCCGCTCGCACTGACCGGGCTGGCCCTCTGGCGCCTCGCCCGGGCGGGCGTGCACACCAGCCGTGCCATCGGGGCCCGCGGTGGCCGGTCACCCCACCGGACGCTCGCGGCCGCCGGGGCGGTCGGCCTGGCGTACGCGCTGCTCGGTGTCCTCGCCGCGCTGCTGGTCGGCACCGGCGGAACGGACGTCGCCCCGGTGCGGGCCGGGCTGACCCTCGCGGTGGTCGGCACGCTCGCCGCGCTCGTCGGCGCGGCACGGACCACGGGCGTCGCGGGCCTGCTCGCCGAACGGGCGGTGGCGCCGCTGCGCGACGGGGTACGCACCGGACTGGTCGCCGGGCTGCTGCTGCTCGGCGCCGGCGCGGGCGCGGCCGGGCTGGCGGTGGCGACCGGGGGCGGCGACGCCGCAGACCTGATCGGGGCGTACCGCACCGGGGTCGCCGGGCAGGCCGGGATCACCCTGGTCAGCCTCGCCTACGCCCCGAACGCGGCGATCTGGTCGACCAGCTACCTGCTCGGGCCCGGCTTCGCCGTCGGCACCGACACCGCCGTCCGCACGAGCGAGGTGTCCGTCGGCGCACTGCCCGCCGTACCGTTGCTGGCCGGCCTGCCGCGCGGCCCGGTCGACGGGTTCGGGACCGCGTTGCTCGCGGTGCCGGTCCTCGCCGGGATGGTCGCCGGCTGGCTGCTCGCGCGCCGGCTGCTGCGGCTCGCCGCCGACGACCGGAAGCCGCCGCGCTGGGGTCCCGTGCTGACCGCGGCGGCGCTCGCCGGGCCGGTCGCCGGCCTGCTACTGGGAGTCGCCGCGGCGGCCTCGGCCGGGCCGGTCGGCGGCGGCCGGCTGGCCGAGATGGGGCCGGTCGCCTGGCAGGTGGGGGCCGTCGCCGCCGCGGTCACCGCGGTCGGCGCGCTGCTCGGCGCCGCCGCGACCTGGTTCCTCGGTCGCCCGCGCTGAACGGCCGCCGGGCGCCCGGTCCGGCCGGGCGCCCCGTGGCGGCCCCTGAAGGTCAGTACGTGTCGGGCAGGTTGAGCCCGACGATGACCAGGACGATGTAGAGGATGCCCAGCACCGCGCCGATGCCGCCGCAGATGAGGCCGGCCAGAGCCTGGCCGGAGTTGTTGGCGAGCCCCTGGGCCGACTTCTGCTTGCCCAGCCAGCCGGTCACCACGGCGGCGATGCCCACCGGGAGGCCCAGGTAGCAGCAGACCAGCGGGATCGAGGCGATGCCGAGGATCATCGAGACCAGCCCGAGCGTGTTCTGCTGCCCACCGGGCGCCGGGTAGCCGGCGTTCGGATACATCGGCGTCCCGCCGTACGACGGCTGCCCGTACGGCTGCTGACCGTAGGGCTGCTGCCCGTACGGCTGCGGGGCGTACGGGTCCTGGTACGGCTGCTGCTGACCCCACGGCTGGCCCGAGGTGGGCGGCTGCGCGTACGGGTCGTAGGGCTGCCCGGAGGAGGGCTGCTGACCGTACGGCGCCGGAGGCGGGGGCGGGGCGGTCGGGTCCTGGTGGGGCTGCTGACCGTACGGGTCCTGACCGGGCTGCATCGCGGCCTACTCCTCGGGCGGGGGACCGACGCGGGGCGCCGGGATCACGGACGGGGGACGGGCCGGACGGGACCGGGCCCGGGAGACGGCAGCGTACCCGGTCGCCGCTCGCCCGGCCTCCGGTGAACGACGGGCCGTCCACCCTCCGGGCACCCGCCACGCCCCTCCGGAAACCGCGCGCTGCCCGCCGGTCGGGTCGCCCGGCGGTGCCCGATAGGGTTGCCCGGTGACCGAGCCCGCGTCCGCCGCCCGCATCGTCGTCCTCGTCTCCGGCTCCGGGAGCAACCTCCAGGCCCTGCTCGACGCCACCGCCGACCCCGCGTACGGCGCCCGGGTGGTCGCCGTCGGCGCGGACCGGGACGGCATCCGCGGCCTGGACCTGGCCGCCGCCGCCGGGGTGCCGACCTTCGTCGACCGGGTGCGGGACCACCCGGCCCGCGAGGACTGGGACAAGGCGCTGACCGCGCACGTCGCCGAGCACGAGCCCGACCTGGTCATCTCGGCCGGGTTCCTGAAACTGGTCGGCCCGCACTTCCTCGCCGCCTTCGGTGACCGCTACCTCAACACGCACAACACGCTGCTGCCGGCGTTCCCCGGCATCCACGGCCCCCGCGACGCGCTCGCCTACGGCGTGAAGGTCACCGGGGCCACGCTCTTCTTCGTCGACGCCGGCATGGACACCGGCCCGATCGTCGCGCAGGTCGCCGTGCCGGTCCTCGACGACGACGATGTGGACACGCTCACCGAGCGCATCAAGTCCGCCGAGCGGCGCCAGCTCGTCGAGCAGGTGGGCCGCCTGGTCCGCGAAGGTTGGACGATAACCGGAAGGAAGGTCACGGTTCCGTGAGTGCCACTGAGGGCGAGCGCCGCCCGATCCGTCGGGCGCTGGTCAGCGTCTACGACAAGGCCGGCCTGGTCGAGCTGGCCCGCGCCCTGCACACGGCCGGGGTGGAGATCGTCTCGACCGGGAGCACGGCGTCGACCATCGCCGGTGCCGGCGTGCCGGTGACCGCGGTGGAGACCGTCACCGGTTTCCCGGAGATCCTCGACGGCCGGGTCAAGACCCTGCACCCGAAGATCCACGGTGGCCTCCTGGCCGACCTGCGCAAGGACGCCCACGCCGCGCAGCTCGACGAGCACGGCATCGCCGGGATCGACCTGCTGGTGTCGAACCTGTACCCGTTCCAGGCCACCGTCGCCTCCGGCGCCAGCCAGGACGAGTGCGTGGAGCAGATCGACATCGGCGGTCCGGCGATGGTCCGGGCGGCCGCGAAGAACCACGCCTCCGTGGCGGTGGTGACCGACCCGGCCGCGTACCCGGCGCTGCTCGCCGCGCTCGACGCGGGCGGCTTCACGCTGACGCAGCGCAAGGCCCTCGCGGCCCGCGCCTTCGCCGACATCGCCGAGTACGACGTGGCCGTCGCCGACTGGTTCGCCGCCTCCCTCGTGCCGGCCGCCGACGGCTGGCCGCACTTCACCGGGCAGGCGCTGCGCCGCGAGGCGGTGCTGCGCTACGGCGAGAACCCGCACCAGGCGGCCGCCCTGTACGCCGACCCCGGCAGCCCGGCGGGTCTGGCCCAGGCGGAGCAGCTGCACGGCAAGGAGATGTCCTACAACAACTACGTCGACGCGGACGCCGCGTGGCGGGCCGCGAACGACTTCACCGACCAGCCGGCGGTGGCCATCATCAAGCACGCCAACCCCTGCGGCATCGCGGTCGGCGCCGACGTGGCCGACGCGCACCGCAAGGCGCACGAGTGCGACCCGGTCTCCGCGTTCGGCGGGGTGATCGCGGTCAACCGGCCCGTCTCGGTCGAGATGGCGCGGCAGGTCGCGGAGATCTTCACCGAGGTCGTCGTCGCTCCCGGCTACGACGAGGGCGCAGCCGAGGTCCTCCAGGCCAGGAAGAACATCCGGCTGTTGCGGGCGCCGGCGTTCGACCCCGCGAAGGTGGAGTGGCGGCAGGTCACCGGTGGTGTGCTGGTGCAGGTGCGGGACGCGGTCGACGCCGAGGGCGACGATCCGGCGACCTGGCGACTGGCCACCGGCGAGGCGGCGGACGAGGCGGCCCTGCGCGACCTCGCCTTCGCCTGGCGGGCGGTCCGCGCGGTGAAGAGCAACGCGATCCTGCTGGCCTCCGACGGCGCGACCGTCGGCGTCGGCATGGGCCAGGTCAACCGGGTCGACTCGGCCCGCCTGGCGGTGGAGCGGGCCGGCGCCGAGCGGGTCCGCGGCTCCGTCGCCGCCTCCGACGCCTTCTTCCCGTTCGCCGACGGTCCGAAGATCCTCATCGACGCGGGCGTGCGGGCGATCGTCCAGCCGGGTGGCTCGATCCGTGACGAGGAGGTCATCGCGGCCTGCAAGGAGGCCGGCGTGACCATGTACCTGACCGGCACCCGCCACTTCTTCCACTGACCCGCGCCGCCCTTCGCGCAGTTACACCGAAAGAGTGGCCATTCCACGCGGAATGGCCACTCTTTCTCTGTATCTGCGGCCTGAGGTCAGCCGACGCGGAGGGCGAGGGCGGCGCGGGTGCCGTCGGTGCGGTCGGCGCGTACGGTCCAGCAGCCCGGAGCGGAGAATGTCCAGTTGCTGCCCCACTCCTCCCCGGGGGCCTGCCAGCTGCTGCCGCCAGAGTGCCGGATCAGGTCGGCCACGTCGACGACGGCCCCGTCCGGTCCCTCGGCCCGCAGGGTCAGATCGCCCGAACCGGGTACCTTGAAGGCGATCTTGATCTGGATGCCCGCCCGGACCTCGGCCGCGAACAGCAGCGCCCGAGAGGTGGTCGGCACCCCGACCACCTCGTTGCCGGCCGTGCCGTAGCGGAAATCGGCCGGGCAGGGAACGGGCGGACCATCCGCGACGGCCGGGGATCGAGCGGCGGCGCCTCCAGGCGGGTCCGGTCGCGAGGGCGTGGCGTCGCAGGCGGTCACGACCACGACCAGCAGAACGGCAACCGCCCTTCCCGCACCCCGTCGACCCATCACCCCATCCTCCCGGTGGGTGGCAGGTAGCGGAAGATCGAAGCCCCCGCCGGCCGTGGAGGCTGGTCCGGTCTGTTAAGAAGGGCCCCTTGTACAACGCGAGGCGTTAACAAGGGGCCCTTCCTTACGCCCGCAGCTCCGCGAAGTGGCAGGCGGACGGGTGCGAGTCGGCCGCGCGCGGCACAGCCGGCGGGTCCTCGCGCGCGCAGACCTCCTGGGCCTTCCAGCAGCGGGTCCGGAAGTGGCACCCGCTCGGCGGGTTGGCCGGGCTCGGCACGTCACCCACCAGGCGGATCATCGTGCGGTTGTCGCGCAGCTCCGGGTCCGGCACGGGCACGGCGGAGAGCAGAGCCTGGGTGTACGGGTGGGTCGCGCGCTCGTAGATCTCGTTCTCGGTGCCGATCTCCACGATCCGCCCGAGGTACATCACCGCGACCCGGTCGGCGATGTGCCGGACCACCGACAGGTCGTGCGCGATGAAGATGTACGACAGACCCAGCTCGTCCTGGAGCTGCTCCAGCAGGTTGATCACCTGCGCCTGGATGGACACGTCCAGGGCGGAGACCGGCTCGTCGCAGACGAGGACCTCCGGCTTCAGGGCGAGCGCGCGGGCGATGCCGATGCGCTGGCGCTGACCGCCGGAGAACTGGTGCGGGTACCGGTTGATGTGCTCGGGGTTCAGGCCGACCACGTCCAGCAGTTCCTGCACCCGCTGCTGCCGGCTGCCCTTCGGGGCCGCCTCGGGGTGGATCTCGAACGGCTCGCCGATGATGTCGCCGACCGTCATGCGGGGGTTGAGCGAGGTGTACGGGTCCTGGAGCACCATCTGCATGTTGCGTCGCAGCCGGCGCAGCTCGGAACCGGACGCCTTGAACAGGTCCTTGCCCTCCAGGGTGGCGCTGCCGGAGGTGGGCGTCTCCAGGCGCATCAGCAGCCGGGCGAGGGTGGACTTGCCGCAGCCGGACTCGCCGACGATGCCGAGCGTCTCGCCGCGGCGCAGCTCGAAGCTCACCCCGTCGACGGCCTTGACCGCGCCGACCTGCCTCTGGAACACCACGCCCCGGCTGATCGGGAAGTGCTTGACCAGGTTCTCGACGGACAGGACCGTCTCGCCGCGGACCTTGGTGGAGCTAGCGGGCACTGTCATCATGGACCTCCTGCGCGAAGTGGCACGCGCTGGTCCGGCCGTCACCGAGGACCAGGTCGTGCGGCACGACGTCCACGCAGACCTGCTGCGCGTACGGGCAACGGGGGTGGAACGGGCAGCCGGAGGGGATCCGCATCAGGTTGGGCGGCAGCCCCTTGATCGTCGACAGCTGCTGCCCACGCTGGTCCATCCGCGGGATCGACTCCAGCAACCCCTTCGTGTACGGGTGGGCCGGTGCCTTGTACAGCGGGCGGACGTCGGCGTGCTCGACGATCCGTCCGGCGTACATGACGGCGATCCGGTCCGCGACGCCGGCGACCACACCGAGGTCGTGGGTGATCAGGATCATCGCCATGTCGAGGTCTCGGCGCAGGTCGGCCAGCAGGTCCATGATCTGGGCCTGCACGGTGACGTCCAGCGCCGTGGTGGGCTCGTCGGCGATGAGCACCTTCGGGTTCATCGCGAGCGCCATGGCGATCATGACGCGCTGGCGCATGCCGCCGGAGAACTGGTGCGGGTAGTCGCCGAGGCGGTTCTGCGCGGCCGGGATCTTCACCAGGTCCATCAGCTCGATCGCCCGGCGACGGGCGTCGCCCCGGGACATCCCGGCCCGCTGGCGCAGCGTCTCGCCGATCTGCCAGCCGACCGGGAAGGTCGGGTTGAGGGCGGACAGGGCGTCCTGGAAGATCATCGCGATCTCCTTGCCCCGTACCTGCCGGCGCTTCTCCTCCGGCTGGGTGAGCAGGTCCCGGCCCTGGTAGAGGATCTGGCCGGAGCGGATCACCGCGGGCGGGGTGTCCAGGATGCCCATGATCGCCTGGGCGGTGACCGACTTGCCGGAGCCGGACTCGCCCAGGACGGCGAGCGTCTCACCGGCGTCCAGGTGGTACGAGACACCGTTGATGACCTTGGCGACGCCCTCGCCGGTGCGGAACTCGACGTGCAGGTCCCGTACCTCCAGCAGGTGACCGCCCTCGGGCGTCGGGGAGGCGGGGGTGGGGTGGACGGCGGAGTGGGTCATGAGTCTGTCACCGCAGCTTCGGGTCGAAGGCGTCACGGATCGCGTCGCCGAGCATGATGAACGCCAGCACGGTGAGCGCGAGGAAGGTCGATGGCACGAGCAGCGGGATGGCCGACTCGCGCATGTGGACACGCCCAGTGTCGATGTCCTGGCCCCAGGAGATGGTCGGGTCCTTGAGACCGATGCCGAGGAAGGACAGCGTCGCCTCGGCGGCGATGAACGAGCCGAGCGCGATGGTCAGCACCACGACGGCCGGGGCGAGGGCGTTCGGCAGGATGTGCCGCCACATGATCCGCCCGTTGCCGGCGCCGAGCATCCGGGCCGCCGCGACGTAGTCCTGCTCCTTGGCGGTGATCACCGAGGAACGCACGACCCGGGCCGCGGTCGTCCAGCCGAGCACCGCCAGCACGAAGATGATCGCCGCGATGCGGACCGTGGAGCTGTCGCTGGTGACCCGCTTCAGGAGCACGATCGCGGCGAGCAGCAGCGGGATGCCGAGCACGATGTCGATCACCCGGGAGAGCACCGCGTCGACCCAGCGGCCGAAGAAGCCGGCCAGCATGCCGACGACCAGCGCGATCGCACCGGTGAGCAGGGCCGACAGGGCGCCGACCAGCAGCGAGGCCCGGGTGCCGTACACCGCCCGGGCGTACGTGTCGCAGCCCTGGAAGTCGTACCCGAAGATCGCCCCGGCGGACGGCCCGGCGTGCTGGCGGGCCAGCACGCAGTCGGCCGGGTCGTTGCTGGTGAACAGGCCCGGGAGGGCGGCCATCGCGGTGAACAGCAGGACCAGCGCGAGGCTGATCCAGAAGATGGGCTTGCGGCGCAGGTCCCGCCAGGCGTCGCCGGCGAGGCTGCGCGGCTTGCCGGCGAGGGTCGAGGTGCCGCCGACCTGGTTCGGGGCCCCGGGCTCACCCGAGGGTCCCCGCCGCGCGGCCTGGTTCTCGCTGGCCGCCACGGTTTCGAAGTCACTCATAGCGAATCCTCGGGTCGAGTACGGCGTACAGGACGTCCACCACCAGGTTGGAGACGAGGTAGACCACGACGAGCACGCTGACGATTCCCACCACCAATGGGCCGTCCTCGGTGCGGATGCCGCGAAAGAGGTTGAAGCCGACACC
The DNA here is from genome assembly GCF_044465805.1 of Micromonospora sp. NPDC049497. Taxonomy (NCBI): domain Bacteria; kingdom Bacillati; phylum Actinomycetota; class Actinomycetes; order Micromonosporales; family Micromonosporaceae; genus Micromonospora; species Micromonospora sp. NPDC049497. The sequence goes on from NZ_JBITMC010000001.1 coordinate 264,354, forward strand.
GGGGATGTTGAACACGCCCTCGGTGATGATCGCGCCGCTCATCAGGTTGCCCAGCTCGACGCCGAGGAAGGTGACCACCGGGATGAGCGAGTTGCGCAGCACGTGCACGCCGACGATGCGGCGCTTGACCAGGCCCTTGGAGCGGGCGGTACGCACGTAGTCGGCGCGCAGGTTCTCCGCCACCGAGGTCCGGGTCAGCCGCAGCGCGGTGGCCAGCGACAGGGAGCCGAGGACGATGCCGGGGAGCAGCAGCGCGTACCAGTCCGGGTCGGCACCGGCGGTGGGCGGGAAGACCTGCCACCGGACGCCGAGGAAGTACTGCGCCAGCGGGGCGAGCACGATGGTCGGGATGCCGAGCACGAGCAGGGTCAGCACCAGCGTCGAGTTATCGAAGATGCTGGCCCGCCGGATGCCGGCGAGGACGCCCGCGGTGACGCCGAAGAGCACGGCGACGGCCATGGCGATCAGGGCCAGCCGGACCGTGACCGGCCAGGCGTCGGCGAGGATGTCGCCGATCTGCCGGCCGGTGAGGGACTCGCCCAGATCGCCCTGGAGCAGGTTGGAGATGTAGTCGAAGTACCGGTAGAAGAAGCCACCGACCCCGGTCTGGTCCAGGTGGAACTTCTCCGTCAGGTATGCCCGCTGGGCGGCGGTGACCGGACGCTCGCCGGCGAGCGCCTGGATCGGGTCGCCCTGACCGGCGAACATCAGCGCGTAGACGATCAGCGTGGTCCCGAAGAACGCGAGGACCATCTGGAGCAGACGCCGCAGAATGAAGCGGAACATACTTGGCAGTCTCTCTGAAAAGGGGCGAAGAGGGAGGCGGGTCGGGCCACCGTCCGCCGATGGCCCGACCCGTCGTGCCGTGTTACTTGACGGCCTCGATCTTCAGCAGGTCGATGCGGTCGAAGAGATCCATCTCCACGTTCGTGACCTTGGTCGAGTGACCGAAGTTGTTCTGGCCGAACCGGAGCGGAATCACCGGCAGGTCCTCGGCCAGAAGGTCCTCGGCCTGCTGGTACTTCTCGATCGCCTCTTCCTCGGTGGCCGCCGCCGAACCCTCGGCCAGGAGCTTGTCGAACTCCGGGTTGCTGTAGCCGTAGTAGTTCGACGAGCCGTTGGTGCTGTACAGCGGGCCGAGGTAGTTCTCCATGGACGGGTAGTCCATGACCCAACCCATGCGGAACAGGCCCACCGGCTGCTTGGCCTTGACCTTGGTCAGCAGGTCCGCGAACTTCGGCTCGGCGGTGCCCACGCAGTCCACGCCCAGGTTGGCCTTGATCTGGTTGCAGGTCGCGTCGACCCAGTCCTTGTGGCCACCGTCGCCGTTGTAGGAGATCTGGATCTCGCGGGGACCACCGGCCGCCACGTACAGGGCCTTGGCCTTCGCGGCGTCGAACTGGCCGGCCTCGCCGACGGTGTTCTCGCGGTAGCCCGCGACGACCGGCGAGACGAACGCGCGCGCCGGCTTCTGCGAGTCCTTGAAGATCGCCGTGGTGATCTCGTCGCGGTCGATCGCCATCGAGATCGCCTTGCGGACGTCCGGCTTGCTGAACTCCTTCTGGTACGTCGGGAAGGAGAGGAACTGGAACGTCGAGGCGGGGCTCTGCTTGAACCGGTCGCCCAGGTCCGTCGAGGCGGTCGACAGGTTCTCGGTGGGGATCGTCTTGATCACGTCGAGGTTGTCCGACAGTACGTCCGCGTACGCGGCGGTCTGCTGCTGGTAGATCCGGAACTCGACGCCGGCCACCTTCGGCTTCTCGCCGGGGAAGGCGTCGTACTTCTCGACCTCGACCTTGGCGTCGTGCTGCCAGGTGCCCTTCATCTTGAACGGGCCCTGACCGATCGGCGCCTGCTCGTAGCCCTCGGCCAGCACGCCGGGCGCGGAGAACGCGGCCTTCGGCATCGGGTAGAAGGCGGTGTAGCCGAGCATGGTCTTGAACTCGGAGTACGGCTGGGACAGCGTGACGGTGAAGGTCAGGTCGTCGACCTTCTTCAGGCCGGTGAGCTTGTCGGCCTTCGGCTTCTCACCCTGCAGGTCCTCGTACCCGGCGATCTTCTCGTAGAAGTAGCTGGAGTTCTGACCGTTCGGGGCGTACGCGCCGTAGTTCCACGCGTCGATGTAGTTGTCGGCGGTGACCTTCTCGCCGTTGTGGAAGGTGTAGCCGTCCTTCAGCTTGATCGTCCAGACAGTGTTGTCCGACGACGTCACCGACTCGGCCGCCACCTCGTAGGCCTTGTTGGCCTCGTCGTAGTCGACCAGCGGGCTGAACAGGGCGGCGAGCACCTGCGAGCCGCTCGTCTCGTTGGTGTTGGTCGGCACCAGGTGCTGCGGCTCGGCGATCTCGATCCGCACGGCCGCGTTGGGGTCGCTCTCACCGGATCCGCTGCCGCCGCCCGAGCCGCAGGCCACCAGGCCCAGGGTCACCGCAAGCGGGAGAGCGGTCCAGGCAGCCAGCCTACGAACTCGCATGAAGTCTCCTCATCTCCTCACGCTGCGCAGTCAGGCCCGGCGTTGGGTGACGCTGCGCAACGTTGGGCAACGGTAAGTCGTCCGGCGCCCGTCGGCAACGAGGGCGTTGCGAAGCGGTAACGGTGCGGTCATCGCCGTCTTGCCCGCGGCTCCTGTTCCTGCTATGGGGGCCGCCAGCCTCGTGCCTTTCACCAGGGGGTTGTCGGCGGTCGGTGGTGACGAGGGAGGGTCCGGTTCGGCACGCTTGAGTCGTCTGGTGGTGCCCACGCGGTTTGCGCCCGCGGCGATCCCCTCGTCGGTTGCGGCTGTGAGGGGCTCAACAAAAAATTACGCATGGTGACTAAGCGCACTTCACTCACCGTTACCTGGCGGCGCGTCCGGCGGACCGGCCGACGGGCTGCGCATGTCGTCGCGATCGTGGGGGGCGGCCGTGAGACGATCTGGGCGTGACGGCGACGCTTCTGGACGGCAAGGCGACCGCGGCCGAGATCAAGGACGAGCTGCGGACGCGGGTGAAGGCACTCGCGGAACGCGGGATCACGCCGGGACTCGGCACCGTGCTGGTCGGCGCGGATCCCGGTTCCCAGGCGTACGTCAACGGCAAGCACCGGGACTGCGCAGAGGTCGGCATCTCCTCCATCCGGCGTGAGCTGCCCGCCGACGCCACGCAGGACCAGGTCGACGCGGTCCTGGCCGACCTGAACGCCGACCCGGCCTGCCACGGGTACATCGTCCAACTGCCGCTGCCCGGCCACCTGGACACCCAGCGGGTGCTGGAGCTGATCGACCCGGACAAGGACGCCGACGGCCTGCACCCGGTCAACCTGGGCCGGCTCGTGCTGGGCTACCCCGGACCCCTGCCCTGCACCCCGCGCGGCATCGTGGAGCTGCTCCGCCGGCACGACGTCGCGCTGCGCGGCGCCAAGGTCGCGGTCGTCGGCCGGGGCAACACCGTCGGCCGCCCGCTGGGCCTGCTGCTGACCCGGCGCAGCGAGAACGCCACCGTGACCCTGTGCCACACCGGCACCCTGGACCTCCCCTCGCACACTCGCGCCGCCGACATCGTCATCGTGGCGGCGGGCGTACCGGGCCTGCTCACCGCCGACATGATCAATCCGGGCGCGGTGGTGGTGGACGTGGGCATCACCCGGGTGATCGGCCCGGACGGCAAGGGCCGCTACACCGGCGACGTCGACCCCGGGGTGGCCGAGGTGGCCGGTGCGCTGGTCCCGATGCCGGGCGGCGTCGGCCCGATGACCCGCGCCATGCTTCTCACCAACGTGGTCGAGCGGGCCGAGCGCGACTGAGCGGGCCGGACCGGACGGCGGTGACGTTCACCCCATCCCGGCGATGGTCGCCGCCCCTGGCCCGATCGGTGCCAGGATGACTGATACGGTCCGGAAAACCGACTGGTATCAGGGAGTGGGACGACCATGGGTAAGAAGGTCACTGTCGTCGGGGCCGGCTTCTACGGCTCCACCACCGCACAGCGCCTGGCCGAGTACGACGTCTTCGACACCGTCGTGATCACCGACATCGTGGAGGGCAAGCCCGCGGGTCTCGCCCTGGACCTCAACCAGTCGCGCGCGGTCGAGGGCTTCGAGACCAAGGTCGTCGGCGTCACCACCGGCCCGAACGGCGAGGGCTACGAGGCCATCGAGGGCTCGGACGTCGTCGTCATCACCGCCGGTCTGCCCCGCAAGCCGGGCATGAGCCGGATGGACCTGCTGGAGACCAACGCCAAGATCGTGCGCCAGGTGTCCGAGAACGTCGCCAAGTACGCCCCGAACGCGGTCGTCATCGTCGTCTCCAACCCGCTGGACGAGATGACCGCGCTGGCCCAGCTCGCCACCCAGTTCCCGAAGAACCGGGTGCTCGGCCAGGCCGGCATGCTCGACACCGCCCGGTTCACCAACTTCGTCGCCGAGGCCCTCGGCGTACCGGTGAAGTCGGTCCGGACCCTGACCCTCGGCTCGCACGGCGACACGATGGTTCCGGTCCCGTCGAAGAGCACCGTCAACGGCAAGCCGCTGCGCGAGGCCATGCCGGCCGAGCAGATCGAGGAGCTGGTCGTCAAGACCCGCAACGGTGGCGCCGAGGTCGTCGCGCTGCTGAAGACCGGCTCGGCGTACTACGCCCCGTCCGCCGCCGCCGCCCGCATGGCCAAGGCCGTCGCGGAGGACTCCGGCGAGGTCATGCCGGTCTGCGCCTGGGTCGACGGCGAGTACGGCATCGCCGGCGTGTACCTGGGCGTCGAGGCCGAGATCGGCGCCGAGGGCGTCAAGCGGGTCGTCGAGACCGACCTGGACGCCGACGAGCTGGCGAGTCTCAAGGAGGCCGCCGAGGCTGTCCGCGCCAAGCAGGCCGACGTCGCCAGCATGTGATCCATCAGCACGACCCGAAAGGGGGCACGCCGGCACATCGGCGTGCCCCCTTTCGCGCCGAGCGCGATCGTGCGCGTCCAGGGCCCGGGGATGGGAGGGGATCAGAGAGGGGTGAAGGGGGCGGAGAGGTGGGGGGTGGCGAGGGTTGTCGGGAGACCCGCGGCCAGGTCGCGCACCAGCGTCGTGCGGGACCGCCGGGCGGTCGCCGGATCCACCTCGTGGACGTACGCGAGGGTGGGCTCCACCAGCTGCACGGCGTGCACCAGCAGGTCGCCGGTGAGCAGGAGTCGCTCGTGGGCCGCCTCCACCAGAACCGACTGGTGGCCGGGGGTGTGTCCCGGGGTCGGCAGCAGTCGTACGCCCGGGATCAGGGTCGTCTCGCCGTCGACCACCCGGAGCTGGCCGGCGGTGCGCAACGGCGCGACCAGGCCGGCCGGCAGCCCCGGGTTGATGGTCTCCGTCGCGTCCAACTCGGCCCGCTGGACCACGTAGTCGGCGTTCGGGAACCACGGTCGGCCCGGCGTGCCGGTCACCGCCCAGCCGATGTGGTCGCTGTGCAGATGGGTGAGGACGACCGTACGGACGTCGGCGGGTTCGATGCCGGCGGCGGCCAGTTCCTCCGGGAGCCGGCCCGGCACCGGCGCCCAGCTCGCGGCGGGGGAGTCGGCCGGACCGATGCCGGCGTCGACAAGCGTGACCGGCCCGTCCCCGGCGCGCAGCGCGAAGCTGCGGAAGGACAACCACCACCGTCCGTCCGCCGTCGTCGACGCCGGGTCACGCCGGTCCGCCGCGCGCCACTGCCCGGGCGTGGCGTCCGGGAACGCCTCCTCGCGCGGTTGGAAGAACGGCCCCTCGCCGTCGCTCAGTGCGGTGACCGTGATAGACCCGAGGATGCGGCTCAGTGGCATCGGCCGATGATGCCAGTGATCTCCCGCGTCGGCTGCCCGGCCACTCTCCCGGCCGAGGCCGGCTCGGAGGTGCCGGCCAGTTTCCAGTACGCTCGTACTGCTTGAGCACGTGTCCCCCGAGAGGAGCGCCGGCCGATGGCGAAGATCAAGGTAAACAACCCGGTCGTGGAGCTCGACGGCGACGAGATGACCCGGATCATCTGGAAGCAGATCCGGGAGCAGCTGATCCTGCCCTACCTCGACGTCGACCTCCACTACTACGACCTGTCGATCCAGCACCGCGACGAAACCGACGACCAGGTCACCGTCGACGCCGCCAACGCCATCAAGGAGCACGGCGTAGGCGTCAAGTGCGCCACCATCACCCCGGACGAGGCCCGGGTCGAGGAGTTCGGCCTGAAGAAGATGTGGCGGTCGCCGAACGGCACCATCCGCAACATCCTCGGCGGCGTCGTCTTCCGTGAGCCGATCATCATGTCCAACGTCCCGCGGCTGGTGCCGGGCTGGACCAAGCCGATCATCATCGGCCGTCACGCCCACGGCGACCAGTACAAGGCCACCGACTTCGTCGTCCCCGGCCCGGGCAAGGTGACCGTCACCTACACGCCCGCCGACGGCAGCGCCCCGATGGAGATGGAGGTCGCCAACTTCTCCGGCGGCGGCATCGCCATGGGCATGTACAACTTCGACGAGTCCATCCGGGACTTCGCCCGGGCCTCGTTCCGGTACGGCCTGGACCGCAACTACCCGGTCTACCTGTCGACCAAGAACACCATCCTCAAGGCGTACGACGGTCGCTTCAAGGACATCTTCGCCGAGGTGTTCGAGAACGAGTTCAAGGCCGAGTTCGACGCCGCCGGCATCACCTACGAGCACCGGCTCATCGACGACATGGTGGCCGCCGCGCTCAAGTGGGAGGGCGGCTACGTCTGGGCCTGCAAGAACTACGACGGTGACGTGCAGTCCGACACCGTCGCGCAGGGCTTCGGCTCGCTCGGCCTGATGACCTCGGTCCTGCTCTCCCCGGACGGCCGCACCGTCGAGGCCGAGGCCGCGCACGGCACGGTCACCCGGCACTACCGGCAGTACCAGAAGGGCGAGAAGACCTCGACCAACCCGATCGCCTCGATCTACGCCTGGACCCGTGGCTTGGCCCACCGGGGCAAGCTGGACGGCACCCCGGCGGTCACCGAGTTCGCCAACACCCTGGAGCAGGTCATCGTCGACACCGTCGAGGGTGGCCAGATGACCAAGGACCTCGCGCTGCTCATCTCGCGGGACGCCCCGTGGCTGACCACCGACGAGTTCATGAACGCGCTCGACGAGAACCTGGCGCGCAGGCTCTCCGCCTGAGTTCACCCCGTACGCCCGGGAGCCCGTCGGCACCACGCCGGCGGGCTTCCGTGCGTCAAGGCCCGGTACGGTGCGTGTCCGGGGTGTGACACGCCAAATACCGTCACTCGCCTCGGCGCGCCTCGTTGACCTGGGTGGACGAGATGCCAGTCGCGTCCAGGAAGGTTGACCGAAGTCGCCTCGCGACCCGCGTGCCGATCAGCCAGCCTTCCCGGCTGTCGTGCACAGCCAGCCGTCCCTTCCCTGCGGGGGGCCCTGTCCCGGGCCCCCCGCGCCCTGTCTCCAGAACGCCGCGCCCGAGGCGGGCGTCCCGCCCGAGGCGGACGCCGCATCGGAGGCGGACGCCGCGTCGGAGGCGGTGTTAAGAAGGGGCCCTTCCTCTACCGCAGGCGTTAAGAAGGGGCCCTTGCGAACGGGCCGGCGGCGCATGCTGCGCCGGAGCGCCCCGGCCCATTCGTCCTTCACGCGGCGCGGAGGAGTTCGGCGGCGCGTTCGGGGGCGATGTCGTTGATGAAGACGCCCATGCCGGACTCGGAGCCGGCCAGGTACTTCAGCTTGTCCTTCGCCCGTCGGATGCTGAACAGCTGAAGGTGCAGGTGGCCCAGCTCGCGGTCGATGCGTACCGGGGCCTGGTGCCAGGCCGAGATGTACGGCATCGGCATGTCGAAGAGGCCGTCGAAGCGGCGCAGCACGTCCAGGTAGAGCGGCCCGAAGGCGGCCCGCTCGGCGTCGTCCAGCGCGGGGATGTCCGGCACCGGCCGGTGCGGCGCGACGTGCACCTCGAAAGGCCACCGGGCGGCCGCCGGGACGTACGCCGTCCAGTGCTCGTTGGCGGCGACCACGCGGTCGCCGGCGGCGCGCTCGGCGGCGAGCACGTCCGCGTACAGGTTGCGGCCCCCGGTGCGCTCGGCGTGCCGGCGGGCGGCGGCCAGCAGTGACCGGGTGCGCGGCGTGAGGAAGGGGTACGCGTAGACCTGCCCGTGCGGGTGGTGCAGGGTCACGCCGATCTCCACGCCCCGGTTCTCGAAGCAGAAGACCTGCTCCACGCCCGGCAGCTCGGCCAGTGCCAGCGTTCGGTCGGCGAGCGCGTCCAGCACGGTACGCACGCGGCGCGGCGGCAGGCTGGCGAAGGACGCGTTGTGGTCGTCGGTGAAGCAGACCACCTCGCAGCGGCCCTGGCCGGGGCGGACCGGCGTGAACGGGGTGATCTCCGCCGGCTCGTCGGCGACCCGCCCGCTGAGCGACGGGAATCGGTTCTCGAAGACGACCACGTCGTAGTCGGGGGCCGGCACCTCGCTGAGCCGGTCGGCGGTCGACGGGCACAGCGGGCACTGGTCGGCCGGCGGCAGGAAGGTGCGGGTCTGCCGGTGCACGGCGACCGCCACCCACTCGTCGGTCAGCGGGTCGTACCGGAGTTGGGACGCCGGCGGGGGTGGCGGCAGTTCGCGGCGGTCCGGCTGGTCCCGGACGGCGTCGTCGCGCTCGTCGAAGTAGACCAGTTCGCGGCCGTCGGCCAGCTCGATCGCGGTGCGCTTCACTCCGCCACCCCTTCGTTCGTCGGCGTGGCCCGTCCCGCGCCCGTCCCGGTCACGATCAGCAGCTCGTCCACCTGCTCGTCGAGCACCCGCCGGGCGGCGGCGGGCAACCGGTCGTCGGTGACCAGGACGTGGGCGGCGGCGAGCTCGACGATGGAGGAGATGCCGACGGTGCCCCACTTCGTGTGGTCCGCCAGCACGACCAGGCGGTCGGCGGCGGCCACCAGGGCCCGGTCGGTCTCCGCCTCCATCAGGTTCGGTGTGGTGAAGCCGGCCCGCTCGGTGATCCCGTGCACGCCGAGGAACAGCAGGTCCAGGTGCAGCGACCGGATCGCGCCGACGGCGAGCGGGCCGACCAGGGCGTCCGAGGGTGTCCGCACGCCGCCGGTCAGGATCACCGTCTGGTCGGGCCGCCCGGACGCGTGCAGGATCTCGGCGACCGGCAGGGAGTTGGTCACCACGGTCAGGCCCGGCACGTCGACCAGCCGGCGGGCCAGCTCGGCGGTGGTGGTGCCGGCGGAGAGGGCGATGGCGGCGCCCGGCCGGACCAGTTCGGCGGCGCGGTGGGCGATGGCCGCCTTCTCGGCGAGCTGGCGGACCGACTTCGCCCGGAAGCCCGGCTCGTCGGTGGAGCCCGGCCCGGTCATCGTCGCGCCGCCGTGCACCTTCGCCAGCAGGCCCCGTTCGTGCAGCACGTCCAGGTCGCGGCGGATGGTCATGTCGGAGACGCCGAACTCGGCGGCCAGCTCGGTGACGCGGACACCGCCGGTGGCCCGTACCCGGTCGAGGATGGCGGTCTGCCGCTGCTGGGCGAGCAACCGAGCACCTCCGTCCCGCCGCGCACTCTCACGCGGTCCAACGTGTTCCAACAAGAACGAACACTAGCGCGCGCGAGGCGACCACGGAAGGGAGCGGGTCGGTCGGGCCCGCCGGAGCAGGGCGGTGCGGCTCAGACGGCCGGCAGTTTGGGCTCGACCCAGCCGGTCTCGGTCAGGTGGTGCAGCACCGCCTGCACGGCCTCGTCGATCGGCATGTCGGTCGTGTCGAGCACCAGGTCGGCGTCGGTCGGCTCCTCGTACGGGTCGTCGATGCCGGTCATCCCGGTCAGCAGGCCGGCGCGGGCCCGCGCGTACAGGCCCTTGCGGTCCCGCTGCTCGCAGACCTCCAGCGGGGTGGCGACGTGGACCAGCACGAAGCCCGCCCCGGCGGTCAGCGCCATCTCCCGGGCGGTCGCGCGGGCCTGCGCGTACGGGGCGATGGGACAGCAGATCCCCACCCCCCGGTGCCGGGCGATCTCGGCGGCCACCCAGCCGATCCGCCGGACGTTCAGGTCCCGGTCGGCCTTGCTGAAGCTCAGCCCGGCCGAGAGTTCCCGCCGCACCACGTCACCGTCGAGCAGGGTCACCGTGCGGTCGCCCTGCTCCCGAAGGACGTCGGCGAGCCCCCGGGCGACCGTCGACTTGCCCGAGCCCGACAGGCCGGTCAGGAAGATCACCAACCCCCGGTACCGCCGGGGCGGCCGGGCCCGGACGAGCTCCTTCGCCACCGCCGGCGGGGTGTGCCACTCGGGCAGCGGGAAACCCCGGTCCAGCAGGTCGTCGATCTCCGCCTGCGTCAGCGCCAGCCGCCGGTTACGCGGCGGGATGTCCTCCCGCCAGCGCCACTGCCCGTCCCGGTTGTCGTACGCCAGCTCGCGGGGCACCAGCACCCGCAGCCCGGCACCGGAGAGCGTCTCGCCGGTGGAGAGCAGGTGGGTCACGCCGTACGCCGCCGCCACCCGCGCCCGCAGCAGGGCGTCGCTGATCTCCTCCCGGCGTCGGGACAGCGGCACGCCCACCAGGGTGGCCGGAGGCATCCGGTCCCGCGCGGCGAAGACGCTGCGGACCAGCGCCTCCGGCGGCAACCCCCCACCGCCGTCCTCGCCCACCGGGATCAGCACCAGCAGGTGAGCCGCGAGGGTGCGGGCGGCGTGCGCGATCTGCGCGAGCTGGGGCCGGTGCAACGGCCGGTCGGCGATCACCCCGAGGACACGGCCGGGCGGCAGCAGCCCGCGTACCTCCTCGGGGGTGCGGCGCAGCCGCTGGAACGGACCGTGACCTCCGTCACCCAGCCGGTGGACCGGCCCTCCGACGCCCGCCACGCCGTCGCGGACCGGCCACGTGTCGGCGACGTCCAGCGCCGCCACCGGCGCGCCCTCGGCGTCGGCGAGCACCAGCGTGCGCCGCGCCGGATCGCGCGGATCCAGCCCCTGCGCCAGTGCCGCCGGCACCTGGAGGGTCACCGCCACCGGCCACGGCGTGCCGTCGGCCAACCGGCCCCGCCGACTGACCGACACCAGGTCGGCGCGCGTCATGAAGCCGGCGAGCGGGGCGTACGCCCCGGTCAGCAACAACTCCAGGTCGGCCAGTTCACCCGGGCGCGGCGTGTACGCCGGCGCGTCCCGAAGCACCTCGTCGGGCAGCACCCACCCGTTGCTCATCTGACCCCCAAGACCGCGACCGGCACACAGTTTCTCAGTCCACCGGGTGATCGGTCGAGTGCCACTCCACCCGGGCCGGGTGAGGTCGGGTGACGAGGGCCTCCCGGGGTCAGCCCACCGGTGTCAGCGGGGCCGCTCCGAAGGACACCGCGAAGCGCTTGCACCAGATCGACACGCTGGTCAGACCGGCCAGGTCGACGTCGGCCGGGATGTCGTACGCCTGGTCGCCCCGGTTGCCCTTGAGCCGGCCCAGCTCCACCCACCGGCCGTCGTCGAAGACCCGCCAGCCGGCGGTGCCGGAGCGGACGGGTCGGTCGGTCAGCCAGACCCGCAGGTCCGGACCGTTCGACGTGTCCAGGCCCACCAGTTCCAGCCGGTGCCGGCCGTCCGGCGTACGGATGATCCGGGCGGTGCCGGAGGTGGCGTGCTCGTGGGTGACGAAGGCGCCCTCGCCGACCAGCAACGGCCCGGCCGCGGTCCGGCCCCCCGACGGGCCGCCGCCCGCCGGCTCGCGGACCGTCCCACCGGTCGTCGGGCCGGCCGCCGGCGGCGCGGCCGTGGCGACGGTGGACAGCTCCTCGTCCACCTCGGTGTCGGTGACCAGCTTCCACGGCTGGAACCACCAGAGTCCCAACGTGGAGACGACGACGAGCACGGCGAGCGCGCCCCGGACCAGCGGCCCGCGCGGCAGTCGGGTGACCATGGGGACCAGTCTTCCGCCCGGACGGCTCCCGCGGGATTACCAGACTCTTACGCCCCCTAGTGGTGGGATCAGGGGCGCGCCTGATGTCCCGGTGTGCGCCGGCTACCTACGCTGGCGGCGTGACACTCATCGCGACCGAGTCGCTGACCAAGACGTACGGGGGTGGGGTCACCGCGCTGGCCGACCTGACCGTCGCGGTCGAGCCCGGGATCATCGGCCTGGTCGGCGCGAACGGCGCCGGCAAGTCCACGCTGATCAAGATCCTGCTCGGCCTCCTTCCTCCGACCAGCGGCCGGGTCCGGGTCCTCGACCTCGACCCGACCACCGACTCCGACCAGGTGCGCGCCCGCGTCGGCTACATGCCCGAGCACGACGCCCTCCCACCCGACCTCTCCGCCGCCGAGCTGGTCACCCACCTCGGCCGGATGAGCGGCCTGCCGCGCACCGTCGCCCGCGAGCGGGCCTCCGAGGCGCTGCGGCACGTGGGGCTCTACGAGGAGCGCTACCGCCCGGTCGGCGGCTACTCCACCGGCATGAAGCAGCGGGTCAAGCTCGCCCAGGCGCTCGTGCACGACCCGGACCTGCTGCTGCTCGACGAACCGACCAACGGCCTCGACCCGGCCGGCCGGGACGCGATGCTCGCCCTGGTGCACCGGATCGGCACCGAGTTCGGCATCTCCGTCCTGGTCTGCTCCCACCTGCTCGGCGAGGTCGAGCGGATCTGCGACACGCTCGTCGCGATCGACGGCGGGCGGCTGCTGCGCGCTGACCGCATCTCCGCCATGACCACGGCCACCGACGTCCTCGCCGTCGAGGTCAGCGAGGGCACCGACGACCTGGCCGCGCGGCTCGCCGCGCTGCGCCTCCCGGTCCGCCGGGACGGCCGCCTGCTGCTCGTCGAGCTGACCGACGACACCACCTACGACACGATCCTCGGCGCGGTGGCCGAGCTGGACCTGCCGCTGCACCGGCTCGACCAGCGGCGGCACCGGGTCGCCGAGCTGTTCGCCACGAGGGAGCCCAGCCATGCCTGAGCCGACCGGCGTCATCCACGACATCGGCTACCAGCGCTACACCGGTCCCCGGCTGGGCCGCCGGCACGTCTTCGGCGCGCTCTACCTGCACGGCCTGCGGACCGTCTTCGGGCTGGGCCGCACCGCCAAGGCCAAGATCTTCCCCTGGCTGGTGGTCGGCATCGTCACCCTGGTCGCGGCCGGCGTCACCGCCGTCCGCAGCCAGATCGGCGAGGTCGTCATGACGTACGCCCAGTTCGCCGACGCGATGAGCTGGCTGGTCATCTTCTTCGTCGCGGTGGCCGCGCCGGAGCTGGTCAGCCGCGACCTGCGCAGCGGCGTGCTGCCGCTGTACTTCTCCCGCCCGCTGCCGCGCTCCGACTACCCGCTGGCCAAGCTGCTCGCCATGATGACGGCGCTGTGGCTGCTCCTCGGCGGCCCGCAGCTGGTGATGTTCCTCGGTGCCGCCTTCACTACCAAGGAGGGCATGCGCGGGGTGTGGAACGAGCTGCTGGACCTGCTGCCCGGCCTGCTGTACGCCGGCCTCTGGGCGGTGGTCTTCGCCTCGATCGGGCTGCTGGTGGCGTCGTTCACCGGCAAGCGGGCCTTCGCCGCCGGTGGGATCGTCGCCGTCTTCCTGATGACCACGCCGGTCGTCGGCACGCTGTCGATCATGCCGTCCCAGGCGATCAACGAACTGGCCTTCCTGGCCTCCCCGTCCACCCTGGTGAGCGGCGTCGGCACCTGGGCGCTCGGTGACCTGCTGGAGCCGGAGAGCCAGGGCGGGGGCCTGCCGATCGGCGGCTTCGGCCCGGTCTACGCCCTCGCCGCCGTCGTGCTGGTCAGCGCGTGCGTCGCCCTGCTGCTCCTGCGATACCGGAAGGTGGCCGCCCGATGACCGCGACCAGCACCGACCCGACGGCGGCGGTCTCGGCCGCCACCACCAGCACGCTCGACCTCGCGGGCGTCTCCCGCTGGTACGGCAACGTGGTCGCCGTCAACGACGTGAGCATGCGGCTGGGCCCGGGCGTCACCGGGCTGCTCGGGCCGAACGGCGCCGGCAAGACGACGCTGCTGCACATGATGGCCGGCTTCCTCGCCCCGTCCCGCGGAGCGGTGACCCTGGACGGGCGCCCCACCTGGCGCAACCCCGACGTCTACCGCCGGCTCGGCCTGGTCAGCGAGCGGGAGGCCGTGCACACCTTCCTGACCGCGTACGAGTTCGTGCTGGCCAGCGCGAAGCTGCACCGGCTGCCGGACCCGGAGGACGCGGCCCGCCGGGCGATCGCCCTGGTCGAGCTGGAGGGCGCGCAGGCGCGCCGGATCGGCACGTACTCCAAGGGCATGCGGCAGCGCGCCCGGGTCGCCGCCGCGCTCGTGCACGACCCGCAGGTGCTGCTGCTCGACGAACCGTTCAACGGCATGGACCCGCGCCAGCGGCTGCACATGATGGACCTGCTGCACCGCCTCGGCGCGGCCGGCCGGACCATCCTGTTCAGCTCGCACATCCTGGAGGAGGTCGAGCAGGTCTCCGGCACGGTCCAGGTGATGGTGGCCGGCCGGCTGGCCGCGTCCGGCGACTTCCGCACCATCCGCCGGCTGATGACCAACCGGCCGCACGTCTTCGCCGTACGCTCGACCGACGACCGGGCCCTCGCGGTGGCCCTGATGGCCGAGACGTCGGTGACCGGCGTGGAGCTTGGCCGCGACGGGCTGACCGTGCGGGCCGGCGACTACGGCGCGTTCACCCGCGCCCTGCCGAAGATCGCCCTGGCCCGGGGGATCCGGGTGCAGCAGCTGGTGCCCGAGGACGAGTCCCTGGAGAGCGTCTTCTCCTACCTGGTGGAGGCCTGACATGTCGACCGTTACCTGGATCACCGCGCGGGGGCTGTTCGGGCGTCGCCGCTTCCTGCTGCTGCTTCCGCTGCCGGTGCTGCTGGTGCTGCTCGCGGTGCTCTCCCGGGCGCTGGGCGTCGACCCGGGGGAGTGGGGCCCGCCGGTGCTGGTCGGCCTCGGCCTGGCCGTGGTCCTGCCGGTGGTCGCCCTGATCGTCGGCACCGGTGTGCTCGGTGCCGAGATCGACGACGGCACCGTGGTGCACATCCTGACCAAGCCGCTGCCGCGCTGGCAGATCGTCCTTCCGAAGCTGGCGGTGGCGGCCGGCGTCACCGCGGCCACCGTCGCCCTGCCGCTCTACGTCGCGGGCGTGCTCGCCGACTCGGTACGCCTCGGGCTGGCCCTCGCCGCCGCCTCGGCGATCGGCGCGCTGGCGTACTCGGCGCTGTTCCTGGCGCTCAGCCTGATCACCCGGCGGCCGGTGCTGCTCGGTCTGGTCTACGTGCTGATCTGGGAGGGGCTGCTCGGCAACTTCGTCAGCGGCACGAAGGTGCTGTCCATCCAGCAGTACGTGATCGCCCTGGCCGACCGGCTGGCCCCGACCGGGCTGCTCTCCACCACCGTCTCGGTTCCGGTGGCGTCGGTGATGACCGCAGTGGTCGCGATCGGGTTCACCGTCCTGGCGATCGACCGCCTCCGCTCGTTCTCGGTGGCCGGCGAAACCAGCTGAGGTGTAAGGAAGGGCCCCTTCTTAACGCCTCCGGTAGAGGAAGGGCCCCTTGTTAACACCGCCGCTCGCGGAGCGCGCGCGTTAACAAGGGGCCCTTCCTATGCATCAGGCGTTAATAGGGGGCCCTTCCTTACACCGCGCCGCACCGCACCGCGCCGCACCGCGCCGCAGCTAGAAGGCGCAGGCGATCACCAGCTCCGGGGTGCGGTCGGGCAGGAGGTCGAGCTTGCCGATCCGCCCCGCCGCCCGCAGGTCCTCGCTGATCACGGTGAGCTGGTCGAGCAGGGCGGCCGGACCGAGCGCCTCGGCCAGCGGCACCTCCGCCTTCATCGACAGCTTCCGCTCCGACTTGGCCCGCCGGACCTGGCTGAGCGCGTCACCGGCCAGCCGGAGCAACGCCGGGTCACCCGGAGCCTGGACCGCCCGGCCCACCTCGTACGTGGTGGGCCAGGTCGCGCGGTGCACCGACCCGTACCGCCACCAGGACCACACCTCCTCCGTCGCGTACGGCAGCACCGGCGCGAAGAGCCGCAGTTGCACCGAGAGCGCGGTGGCCAACGCCGCGCGGGCCGAGTCCGCACCCGGCCCGGTGCCGTAGGCGCGCTCCTTCACCAGTTCGATGTAGTCGTCGCAGAACCGCCAGAAGAACGACTCGGCGGCCTGCAACGCCGCCGTGTGGTCGTACGCGTCCAGGGCCGTGGTCGCCGTGGCGACCACGGTGGACAGTTCGGCGAGCATCGCGGTGTCCAGCGGTGACGTCGCCGGTGCGCGCAGCGCGTCGGCGGCACCCAGACCGAGGGCGAACCTCGACGCGTTGAGCAGCTTCGTGGCGAGTCGGCGGCCCACCTTGATCTGCGCCGGGTCGAACGCGAGGTCCATGCCCGGCTTGCCGTTCGCCGCCCAGTACCGCACCGCGTCGGAACCGTGCTGCTCCAGCAACGCCATCGGGGTGACCACGTTCCCCTTGGACTTGGACATCTTCTTCCGGTCCGGGTCGAGGATCCAGCCGGAGAGCACGGCGTCCCGCCACGGCAGCACACCGTGCTCCAGGTGGGAGCGGACGACCGAGGAGAAGAGCCAGGTCCGGATGATCTCCTGCCCCTGGGGGCGCAGGTCCATCGGGAAGACCCGGGCGAACAGGTCGGGGTCGGTCTCCCAACCGCCGACGATCTGCGGGGTCAACGACGAGGTGGCCCACGTGTCCAGCACGTCCGGGTCACCGACGAAACCACCCGGCGCACCGCGCTGCGACTCGGAGTAGCCCGGCGGCACGTCGGTGGACGGGTCGATCGGCAGCGTCGCCTCATCCGGTGTGAGAGGGTGGGCGTAGTCCGGCTCGCCAGCGTTGTCGAGCCGGTACCACACCGGCACCGGCACCCCGAAGAAGCGCTGCCGGCTGACCAGCCAGTCGCCGGTCAGCCCGCCCACCCAGTGGTCGTACCGGTGCTTCATGTGCTCCGGCACCCAGCGCAGCCCGGCGCCCCGGGCCAGCAGCTCGTCGCGCAGCGCCGCGTCCCGACCGCCGTTGCGCAGGTACCACTGCCGGGTCGAGACGATCTCCAGGGGACGGTCGCCGCGCTCGTAGAACTTCACCGGGTGCGTGATCGGCCGCGGCTCGCCGACCAGGTCGCCCGCGTCGGCGAGCAGCTCCACGAGCGTCCGCCGGGCGCCGTTGACGGTCTGCCCGGCCAGCGCCGCGTACGGCTGCGGAGGCACGCCGGCCGGCGCGTCCGGCAGCAGCCGGCCGTCGCGGCCGATCACCACGCGGGTGTCCAGGGCCAGTTCCCGCCACCAGGTCACGTCGGTCAGGTCGCCGAACGTGCAGACCATCGCGATGCCCGTGCCCTTGGCCGGGTCCGCCAGCGGGTGCGCCCGCACCGGCACCTCGACGGAGAAGACGGGCGTACGCACAGCCGACCCCACGAGGTCCGCGTACCGCTCGTCGTCGGGGTGGCAGACCAGCGCCACGCAGGCGGGCAGCAGCTCCGGCCGGGTGGTGTCGACGAGCACCTCGCGCCCGTCCGGCCCGGCGAACCGCAGCCGGTGGTACGCGCCGGGCCGTTCCCGGTCCTCCAGCTCCGCCTGGGCGACGGCGGTGGCGAACCCGACGTCCCACAGGGTCGGCGCCTCCGCCTGGTACGCCTCGTCCCGGGCGAGGTTGCGCAGGAACGCCCGCTGCGACGTCGCCCGGGCCACCCGGCCGATCGTCGTGTACGTCAGCGACCAGTCCACGGACAGCCCGAGCCGCCGCCAGAGCGCCTCGAAGACCTGCTCGTCGGCGACGGTCAGCCGCTCGCACAGCTCGATGAAGGTGCGTCGGGAGACGGGTGTCGGGTCCTTCCGGGCGGCGTCGTCCACCGGGGCGGCCGGCGGCTGCCACGACGGGTCGTACGGCAGGGCCGGGTCGCAGCGCACCCCGTACACGTTCTGCACCCGGCGCTCGGTCGGCAGGCCGTTGTCGTCCCAACCCATCGGGTAGAACACGGTCCGCCCGCGCATCCGCTGGAAGCGGGCCACCACGTCGGTGTGCGTGTACGAGAAGACGTGCCCCATGTGCAGCTCGCCCGATACGGTCGGCGGCGGGGTGTCGATCGCGTACACGTCCGCCCGCTCCTTCTTGCGGTCGAACGCGTACGTGCCCTCCTCCTGCCAGCGGCGCGCCCAGGTCTCCTCGAGCCCGTCCAGCGTGGGACGCTCGGGGACGCCGGCGCGGGCCGTCCTCGCCGTATCAGTCATCCGTCGATCGTAGGCAGCCGCTATCGACCGGACCACGGCTTATCTCCGTGTCACGATGACCGGATGCCGACGCTTCCCCTGAGCCCCGACGAACTGCTCACCACGACCCGTACGGTCCGCCGGCGCCTCGACCTGACCCGGCCGGTGCCGATGGAGCTGGTCCGGGAGTGCCTGGAGATCGCCCTCCAGGCGCCGTCCGGCTCGAATCGCCAGGGCTGGCAGTGGGTCGTGGTCACCGACGCGGCGAAGCGGGCCGCGATCGGCCGCCTCTACCAGCGGGCGGTGCACGGCTACCTCGCCTCCGAGGGCTCGGCCGCCCGGCTCTTCGCCGGGGACCCGGAACGCGCCGAAGTCCAGCGCCGGGTGGGGGACAGCGTCGCCTGGCTCGGTGACCGGATGGGGGAGGTGCCGGTGCTGCTCATCCCGTGCCTCCAGGCGCACGGCGGCGGCGAGCTCCCGGCCGGCAACCAGGCCGGGCTGTGGGGGTCGGTGCTGCCGGCCGCGTGGAGCTACATGCTCGCCGCGCGGGCGCGCGGTCTCGGCACCGCCTGGACCACTCTGCACCTCGCGTACGAGGCGGAGGTCGCGGAGCTGCTCGGGCTCCCCGCCGACGTGCGGCAGGCCGCGCTGATCCCCACCGCGTACTACATCGGGCAGGGCTTCCGGCCGGCGAAGCGCCAGCCCCTGGACGAGGTGCTGCACATCGACACCTGGTAGGCCCGTCCGCTGCACACGGGACAGCGGGTGGTCGCCGGCTGTGACAGCATCGTCCCCGTCGTCCGGGTGCCGGGGAGGTCGCATGGACGAGGGGGTTCCCGCGCGTGCGGCGTGGCCCGACGTGGTCGGTGTCGTGGCGGCGGCGTCGATCGGGGTGCTGTTCGCGGTCCGGGGTCTACCACTGGCCCTGATCTCCGCCGTCGACGACCTGGTGCCCGACCCGTCGCTGGCCCGGGCGGCGTACGCGGCGGCGCTGCTCACGGTGGCGGTCGCCGTGCCGGGGCTGCTGTCGCGGGTGTCGGGATGGTTGGTGGCCGCCGTCGGTCTGCTGGTCGTCCTCGTCGGAGACCTGGTCGTCGCCGACGCCACGGTCACGCTGCTGCCCGAACGGTCGCGTCCGGTCAGCGAGCTGGTGGTCGTGTTCGCCGTCTCCGCGGGCGTCGGCCTGGCCCTGGGCGGGAGTCTGCTCGCGGTCGCCCAGACCCCACGGTCCACCCGCTGGTGGCTCGGCGCGGGCCTGGTCGGCGGCCTGGTTCTGCATCCCGTCAGCAGCGCGCTGTTCCGCGCGTTCCTGCCGGAGCCGGCGCCGTACGGGCCCGTGCCGACCGCTCGGACGCTCCAGCCTGCCGACCTTCAGCTCTGGATCGCGGTGGCCGCCACGGTCGTGGCCGCCGCCGTCACGTTCCGTCGAGCCTCGGGCGTCCCGGCGGTCCCCGCCCGGCCGCGCGTGGGTGCCCTGGTGGCGGTGACCGGCGCCACGGTGCTCCTCACGGTCGGTCTCGCGGTGCGGCTGAGGATCGTCGACGGCTTCCGGTACAGCCCCGACGGGCTCGCCGGTCCCCGCCGGGAGCGGGCGGTGGAGCCGTTCGCCCACTTCTCCGCCGTCGCCCTCGCCGTGGTGGTCGCCCTCCTGCTGGCGGCGTACGCCTACCGGGCCGGTCGGGCGCGGGCCGCCCGCTGGGTGGTGCTCTGCGCCGCGGCGGGGCCGATCATGGTGATCGGGTTCCGGCTCGACGTGATCTCGCCGACGCCCGGGAGCGCACTGGTGCTGGTGTTCGGCCTGGTGGCGGTGGTCGGCGGCGCACTGGTGGGCCGGCACGCGGAGGACCTCGCGCCCTGGGACGCGGTGGGACTGGTGGTCGCCGCCGTCGCGACGCCGTTGACCTCGGCGGTGGTGCGGGCGGAGTTCCCGTCCGTCCGGACGGTCGGACCGGTGCTGATCGTGGTGGGGCTCGGCCTGGCGCTGGGCTACGGGATCGTGCAGGCCGTCCTGCCGGGCGTCGACCGGCCCGCCGGGGACGCCGGGGTGTTCGTCCTCGGGCCGGCCGCGCTGGTGCTCACCGCGACGGCGCTCGCACCGGTCGTGGTACGGCTCGAGTACGACGGGCCAAGTCAGGGGCCGTCGTTCACCGTCCCGGTCTTCGCCGCGGTGGGCGCCCTGCTGCTGGTGCTCCTCTTCGGCTTCGCCTGGTGTCCGCCGTCTTCGCCGCGACCTCATCGCGGAGGCGGCCGCACCCGCCGGGCCGTAGGACGGGCCCGGCGGGCCGCGCACCACGTCCCGGTGTGACACCATCCCCTCCACATGTCCCGGGAGGCGGTTCATGGTGGCTCCGGAAACACGTTTCACGTCCGTCGGGCAGGTCGTCGTGGGGATGCTCGCTGCGCTCGCGACCGGCGTCGTGTTCGCCGCCGACGCGGTACCCCTGGCCGCCCACTCCGGCCTCTGGGGCCTGATGGGTAGCGGATGGTCCCGCCCGATCGCCTTCGGGATGCCGGTGCTGCTGCTGGCACTGGTCGCGGCGACCCTGAACGGTCGGGTGTCCGGGTGGTGGCTGGCGGCGTCCGGTCTCGCCGTGCAGGCCGTGGTGGGCCTGCTTCCCGCCCTCGCCGGGGGTGCCGACGAGCCGGGGCCGTCGCCGGGGGGCGCGGTGCTCGTCACGATCGGGGGCGCCGGTCTCGCCCTCGGTGGTGCGGTGCTCGCCGTGGGCCAGGTTGCCCGCCCGGCCCGCCCGGTCGTCGGCGCGGCCCTGGTGACGGGTCTCCTGCTCCAGCCGGCCCTGTCGATGACCCGACCCGACCGCGTCGACAGCTTCGGCGTCGACCTCGTGCTGTGGGTGACGCTCGCCGTCGTGACCGTGGCCGCGCTGATGGCCGGTGGTGGCGGCTTCACCGTCCCCGGCCCGTCGGCGGCCTGGCGGTGGAGGACCGTGGTGGTCGTCGCGGCCGTCGCGACGACTGTGCAGGTGGTCCAGGTGTGGCGGGGCGGCAGCACCAGCTCCCTGCGCGGCGACCCGGCCGGTGTCCCGTTGGACGTGCCCTGGTCGGCCGGCTTGGCGATCCTGGTGGCCGCGGTGCTGACCGGCTACGCCTGGCATGTCTGGCGGGCCGCCGGGGTCCGCTGGGTGCTTCCCGCGTTCGCGGTCGGCCCGGCCGCCCTCTACGCCTTCGGGAACACCACCGGCGGCGGTGGGTCGGTGACTGTCCTGCTGGTGCCCGCGGCTCTGCTGACCGTGGTGGTCGCCTTCGCCCTCGTCCGGTACGCCGACCGGTCCGTGCCCTGGGACGCGGTCGCCCTGCTGGTCGTCGCCGCTGCGTTCCCGCTGGTGCTCCGGCTGCACCGGGCCGGCCGGGACGACGCCGCCCAGCTGACCCTCGTGCTGCTCTGCTTCGGTCTGGTGTGGGCGGTCGGGGTCGCGCGGGTGACGGTGCGGCCGGATCGGGCCGCGGCACCGGTGGCCGGTCTGCTGGGCTTCGGATTCGCCGCGTTCCTGCTCGGCGCACAGCTGTTGGTGCCGCTGTGGCTGGCCCACGCGTGGGACGCGCCGATGTCGCGGACCTTCGCGACGCCGGCCCTTGCTGCTGCGGCCGCTCTGGTGGTGGCGGTGTTCTTCCTGGTCGAGCGCCGACAGGGTGGGACGGACAACACCGGCGAACCGCCGGAACCGGACGCGGTCTCGCCGCCCACCAGCGGACCGGTGACGATCGAGATCGAGCGGTGAGGCCCTACGCGAGGGAGTCGCGCCACTGGCGGTGCAGGGCGGCGTACCGGCCGTCGGCCTCGGCGAGCCGGTCCGGTGGGCCGTCCTCGACGACCCGGCCGGCGTCGAGCACCAGCACCCGGTCGGCGGTCTCCACGGTGGACAGCCGGTGGGCGATGACCAGCGCGGTGCGGTCGGCCAGGATGGTGCCGAGCGCCCGCTGCACGGTCCGCTCGGTGGGCACGTCGAGCGACGACGTCGCCTCGTCGAGGATCAGCACCGCCGGGTCGGCGAGGAACGCCCGCCCGAACGCGACCAGTTGCCGCTGCCCGGCCGAGAGCCGGCCGCCCCGGCGGTGCACCTGGGTCGCGTACCCGTCGGGGAGCGCCGCGATGAAGTCGTGCGCGCCGATCGCACGCGCGGCGGCCTCCACGGCGGCGTCGTCGGCGCCGGGCCGGCCGAAGCGGATGTTCTCCGCGACCGTACCGCCGAACAGGTGGGTCTCCTGGGTGACCAGCACGACCGCCCGGCGCAGGTCGGCGTCGGCCAGGTCGCGCAGGTCGACCCCGTCCAGGGTGATCGTCCCGGAGACCGGGTCGTGGAACCGCGCGAGCAGTTTGGCGACGGTCGACTTGCCGGCCCCGGTCGGCCCGATCAGCGCGACCGTCTGCCCGGCCGGGACGGTCAGGTCCAGGTCGGTGAGGATGGGTGCGTCCGCGCGGTAGCCGAAGGTGACCGACCGGAAGGCCACCGCGCCCGGGTGGGGGGTCGCGGGCAGCGGGACGGGCCGGGCGGGCTCCGGTACGGACGGCCGCTCGTGCAGCACCCCGGCGAGCTTCTCCAGCGCCGCCGTCGCCGACTGCAACGAGTTGTAGAACTGGCTCAGGTCCTGCATCGGCTCGAAGAACCGCCGCAGGTAGAGCAGGAACGCGGCCAGTACCCCCAGCTCGGTCGCCCCCCGCAGCACCCGCCAGCCGCCGTAGCAGAGCACCGCCGCCACGGTCACGTTGCCGATCACCTTGATGCCCGGTGAGTACGTCGCGATCAGCCGGAACGCGTGCAGGCTGGCCCGGCGGTAGTCGTCGCTGACCGTACCGAAGATCCGCTGGTTGCGCGGCTCCCGGCGGAACGCCTGCACCGCGCGGATGCCCCGCATCGATTCGGCGAAGTGGACGATGACCAGCGCGATCGTCTCCCGGGTACGCCGGTACGCGGCGGCGGAGGCACGGGCGAACCAGCGGGAGAGCCCGAACAGGAACGGGAAGGCGAGCAGGGTCACCGCGGCCAGCGGCAGGTCGAGCCAGAGGAGGATGCCGGCCACCGACAGCACCGACAGCGCGGCCAGCACCAGGCTGTCCAGGCCGCCCCCGACCAGCTCGCCGATCGAGTCCAGGTCGCTGGTCAGCCGGGACACCATCCGGCCGGAGGTGTACCGCTCGTGGAAGGCCACCGGCAGGCGCAGGAACTGCGCGTACACCCGCTCGCGGAGGTCGAGCAGGACGGCCTGGCCGATCCCCGCGGAGAGGGTGAGGAAGCCGCGGCGGGCGGCGTACTCGACGGCGGAGGCCGCGACGAACGCGGCGGCGATCGCCGCCAGCGGGCCGCCGTCACCGGCTCGCAGCGGGCCGATGGCCCGGTCGATGCCCAGCATCACCAGGTACGGCCCGGCCATCGCGGCCGCGTTCTGGCTGAGCAGCAGCCCGACGGCGACCGCGAGCCGGCGCCGGTGCGGGCGCAGCAGGTCGCGCAGCAGCACCCGGCTCAGGGCCCGCAGCCGGGTCACCGACTCCGGGTCGGTGTCCTCGGCGCGGCTGCGGTCGGCGTCGGGGTCGACGGCGACACCACGCCACCGGGTGACGTCGTTCCCGGTGGCCGTCACGACCGCACCAGGCCCCGCCCGCCGGGCGTGGGGTCGGTGGCCGGAACGACGGGCGGCGGCTCGGCGGCGAGCACCGCGCGGTACGCGGGCACCGTGGCCAGCAGTTCGGAGTGCGTCCCCACCGCCGTGATCCGCCCCTGCTCCAGCAGCGCCACCCGGTCGGCGAGGGCGATGGTGGACGGCCGGTGCACGACCAGCAGGGCGGTGGTGTTCCCCAGCACCCGCTTCAGGGCCGCCTCGACCAGGGCCTCGGTGTGCACGTCCAGCGCGGACAGGGGGTCGTCCAGAACGAGCAGGGCGGGCCGGCCGAGCACCGCCCGGGCCAGCGCGAGCCGCTGCCGTTGCCCACCGGAGAGCGACAGCCCCTGCTCGCCCACCCGGGTGGCCAACCCCCACGGCAGGTCGTACGCGAAGTCGGCCTGCGCCAGCGCGAGCGCCGCACCGACCTCGTCCTCGGCGGCGTCCGGGCGGCCCAGGGTGAGGTTCTCCCACACCGACATGGAGAACAGCGTCGGCTCCTCGAACGCGACCCCGACGAGCCGGCGCAGCGCGGCCAGGCGCAGGTCCCGCAGGTCGTGCCCGTCCAGGGTGATCCGGCCGTCGGTCACGTCGTGCAGTCGGGGCACCAGGGAGAGCAGGGTGCTCTTGCCGCAGCCGGTGGCGCCGACCAGGGCGAGCGTCTCGCCCGGCTCGACGGTCAGGTCGATCCCGCGCAGCACGGGCGCGGTCGTGCCCGGGTAGCGGAACGAGACGGCCTCGAACCGCAGCCGGCCGGCCACCTCGGCGGGCGGCAGGGTGACCGCGTGCGGTGCGTCCACGATCGCCGGTGGCGTGGTCAGGACCTCCTGCACCCGGTCCGCGGCGGTGGCGGCCTCCTGCCCGTTCGCGATGATCCAGCCCAGTCCCTGCACCGGCCAGGTGAGCATCAACTGGAGGCTGACGAAGGCCACCAGTTCGCCGATGGTCAGCACGCCCCGCGCGGCGGCCGCCGCGCCGGTCACCAGCACCACGCCCAGCGTCAGGTTCGGCACCAGGTCCAGCAGGGCGGAGGTGCGGGCCAGCAGCCGGCCCTTGCCGACCCCGGTGTCGTGCAGCGTCCGGGCGCTGCCGGCGAACCGGGCGACCAGTTCGGGTCCCCGCCCGTACGCCTTCATGGTGCGCAGGCCCTGCGCGGTCTCCTCGACCAGGGTGGCCACGTCGCCCTGCTGGTCCTGCATCCGCCGGGAGGCGGTGTGGTACGCCCGCGCGAACCGCCTCGTGATCAGGAACAGCGGCACCGCGCTGGCGGCCACCAGCAGGCCCAGGGCGGTGTGCAGCCGGATCAGCAGCACCACCACGGCCACGTAGGTGACCAGGTTGAGCACCAGGAAGAAGAGGCCGAACGAGAGGAAGCGGCGGATCACCGACAGGTCGCTGGTGATGCGGGAGAGCAGCTGACCGGACTGCCACCGGTCGTGGAAGCTGGCCGGCAGGCGTTGCAGGTGGGCGTACACGTCCTCGCGGATGGCCGCCTCGATCGCCATCGAGGACGACGACTGCACCCAGCGCCGGATGAAGATCAACAGTGCCTCGGCGAGGCCGAGCAGCAGGGCGAGGCCGGCCAGCCGCACCAGCCCGGCCGGGTCCTGCCGGGCCACCGGGCCGTCCACCACCCGCTGCGCCACCAGCGGTACGGAGATGCCCGCGCCGGTCGCGGCGAGCCCGGCGAGCATCAGCCAGCCGAACTCGGCCGCGTGTGGGCGCAGGTAGTGGCGCAGTCGCCAGAGGTTGTGCAGCGGATGTCGGCCGGCTGTGGGGGCCGGGCTGCCGTCGCTCTCCGCAGGCACTACCCGACGGTAGCGACAAGTGGGAGCGTTGCCGCTGTCAGTTTTCCGTCACTCGACGCTCGTGCCCGAGAAGCCACTTCTTCACATCCAGCCCCCAGCGGTAACCGCCGAGCGTCCCGTCGGTGCGCAGCACCCGGTGGCAGGGGACGAAGAGGGCGGCGGCGTTGCGGGCGCAGGCCGCCGCGGCGGCGCGGACGGCGGCGGGCCGGCCGGCCAGCCCCGCGTACGCCGTGTACGTCACCGGCTCGCCCGCCTTCACGTCCCGCAGCACCGTCCACGCGTGCGCCATGAACTCGCCGGACGTGTGCTGCTCCACCGGCACCACGTCGATCGCGGCAAGGTCGCCGTCCAGGTAGGACACGACGGCGGCGGTGACCGGCCCCAGGTCGGCCCGCTGCCGCAGGGGCGCCCGCAGCCGCGGGTGCACGAGGGGGAGCAGGGTCGCGGGGTCGGCCGTGAAGCCGGCCGCCCGTACCGCCCCGTCCGGTCCGGCCACGATGCTCAGCGGACCGGCGGGCGTGTGCAGGACAGTGCTGTCGTTCATGCTCATGCTGCTCTCCAGAGTCGGACGACCGCGTACGAGCGCCAGGGGCGCCAGCGGTCGGCGTACGCGTCGAGGGTTTTCGGGTCGTCGGGCAGGCCGAGGGCGGCGGCGCCGCGCCGCACGCCCAGGTCGGTGGGGAGCAGGACGTCCGGGTCGCCGAGCGCGCGCATCGCGACGTAGCCGGCGGTCCACGCCCCGATCCCGGGCAGTTCGGTGAGCCGGCGCCGGGTCTCCTCCCGGTCCCCACCCGGCTCCAGGTTCAGCCCCCCGTCGGCGACGGCCCGAGCGAGAGCCCGAATACTCTCCCGCCGCCCACCCGGCATCCCGAACCCCGAATCCGAAATCCCCAAAACCTCGGCCGCCGAAGGAAACCCCCGAAACCCCCGCCCCGCGCCCGGTTGATCATGAGGTTGACGGGTGGTTCGGAGATCAGAGCACCCGTCAACCTCATGATCAACGCCGGTGGGGGTGGGGGTGGGGAGGTGGGTTAGGAGGCGGGTCAGGGTGGTTCGGGCGCTTGTGACCGAGACCTGTTGGCCGATGATCGCGCGGACGGCCATCTCCCAGCCGTCCACCGCCCGCGGCACCCGGACGCCGGGCTCGGCGGTGACCGCCCCGGCCAGCGCGGGGTCGGCGGCGAGCGTGTCGTCGACCGCGGCGGGGTCGGCGTCCAGGTCGAACAGCCGCCGGCAGCGGGCCACCGCCGGGGACAGGTCGCGCATGTCGGTCAGCCGCAGGGTCGCGGCCACGTACCCGTCCGTCGGGGTCAGGGTCGCCTCGCCGGTGCCGTGCGGCAGCCGCAACCCCCGGCGGTACGCACCGTCGCGTACCTCCTCGACGCCCGGCAGCGCGCGGAGGGCGAGGAAGTCCAGCAACGCCGCCGCGTGCAACGGCGGACGGTACGCGAGCCGCAGCGTGATCGTGCCCGCGCCCGCCGGGGCCGGTCGGACTCCCCGGGCGGTACGCAGCTCGGACGGCGCCACCCCGTACACCTCGCGGACGGTCTCGTTGAACTGCCGGACGCTGCCGAAGCCGGCCGCGAAGGCGATCTCGGCCATGCCCAGGCCGGTGGTCTCGACCAGAGTGCGGGCCGTCTGGGCGCGCTGGGCCCGGGCGAGCGCGAGCGGCCCGGCGCCGAGTTCGGCGCGGAGCATCCGGTGCAGGTGCCGCTCGGTGTAACCGAGTCGGGCGGCCAGTCCCGGTACGCCGTCCCGGTCCACCACGCCGTCGGCGATCAGCCGCATGGCGCGGCCGACCACGTCGCCCCGGACGTCCCACTGCGGCGACCCCGGCGCGGCGTCCGGCCGGCAGCGGCGGCAGGCGCGCAGCCCGGCGCCCTGCGCGGCGGCGGCCGAGGGAAAGAACCGGACGTTCTGCCGTTTCGGCGTCATCGCCGGACAGGACGGCCGGCAGTAGATCCCGGTCGACGTCACGCCCGTGTAGAACCACCCGTCGAACCGCTGGTCACGGCTGTCGACGGCCCGGTAGCACCGCTCGAAGTCCAACTCCACGACACCGATGATGCCCCGCAGCTCAGCCGCCTGGCTCGCGGAAATCGGACACGGCCGTGACGGTGCAAGGAAGGGCACCTTCTTAACGCCTCCGGTAGAGGAGGGGCCCCCGCTTAACAACCACCGCTCCGGGCCGGACCGGCTGCCGGTGCGGAAAGTGTCGGTTGTGGTCGGTACCGTCCGGCCACCAACTCAAGAAGGGGCGCGGCGATGGCGAGCGTTGCGGGTCGGGGAGCGGCGTCGACACGGGACGAGCTGCCCCCGCTGGATCCCGCCGTGGTGCAAAGCTTCTACGACCGGATGCGGGCGGTCGCCCCGGCCGCCGTGGGCGCGCTGGACCGCGACCGGGCCGGTGACCCGGGGCGGGCGTTCGGCGACACCGCCTGTGGCCGGCTGGTCCGCTCACTGGACACCGAAGGGCTGCGCGCGCTCGGCATGTGGGTGCACCACTGGTGCATGCGCTTCTACGACGACGACACCCGGGTCGCGCTGCGACTGGTCCGCGAGATCGCCGGCCGGTCCGGCCTCGGCTGGACGGCCGACGAGGTGCGCTGGATGCTGGGGGAGTCCCACGCGGCCGGCCCGGCCGCCGACGGCCGCTTCACCCTGCCGCTGGCCGCCGCGGGCGAGCTGGCCCCCGGCGCCCTGCGGGTCGAGCCGGTCGTCCCGCGCCAGTCAGGGCCGCGAGACTGACCCGGCCCACGGGTGGACACCTGGCCGGCGACCGTCGCCGTGACGGCCAGCGCGAAGCCGGCCACCTGCCAGCTGCTCATGGCCTGGCCGAGGGCGACCCACCCGAGCGCTGCGGCGGTCAACGGGCTGAGGGCGCCCAGCAGTGACACCTGGGTGACCGGCAGCCGCGCCGCACCCCGGAACCAGAGCGCGTACGCCAGGGCGGTGCCGGCCAGCGTCAACCACGCGTACCCGAGCAGTGCCGGGGTGTCCGGCGTCGGTGGCGGCCCTTCAGCGGCCAGGGCGAGCGGCGTGATCATCAGCCCTCCGGCGGTGAGCTGCCAGCCCGTCGCGGTGAGCGTGCCGACGCCCGGTGGACGCCCCCAGCGGCGGGTCAGCACCAGGCCGGCGCCCATGGCGGCGGTCGCGGCGAGCCCGGCGGCGACGCCGCCGGCGTCGAGCGCGGCATCCGGCCGGAGCACCACCAGACCCACCCCGGCGAGGGCGCCGACGGCGGCGATCAGCGTGCGGCGTGGCGGGCGTTCGGCGAGTACGAGCATCGTCAGCCCGGCGACGATCAGCGGCTGAACCGCGCCGAGGACGGCGGCGGTCCCGCCCGGAAGGCGGTACGCGGCGTGGAACAGCAGGGGGAAGAACGCGCCGATGTTCAGCGCACCGAGCACGGCCGAGCGCCACCACCAGGAGCCGCGCGGACGGTGGCGGGTCAGGGCGAGCAGCAGCAGGCCGGCCGGCAGGGCCCGGATCGCGCCCGACCACAGGGGTCGGTCCGGTGGCAGCAACTGACTGGTCACCAGGTACGTGGTGCCCCAGGCCGTCGGCGCCGCGGCGGTGAGCAGGATGTCGGCGGAGCGGGTACGCATCGCTTCTCCTCTTTTCGCTCGACTCCAAGTATCTTAGGGCTAAGCTACTTGGCCTCAAGGGGAAGCGGGAGTGGGACGTGCGGCACAATCCCGATGTGGCGGAGCGGGACGACGTGGACGGAATCGTCGAGCAGTGGCGGAGGGAACGCCCCTCGATGCGGCCGGAGCCGATGGCGGTGTTCGGGCGGATCTACCGGCTGGCCCGGCTGGTCGGCGACGCCCAGGAGCGGACGTACGCCCGTTGGTCCATCACCCGTGGCGAGTTCGACGTGCTCGCGGCGCTGCGCCGAGCCGGTGCCCCCTACACGCTTCCACCGAAGGCCCTCACCGCGTCGCTGATGCTCACCTCCGGCGGCATGACCGGCCGGCTGGACCGGCTGGAGCGGTCCGGGCTGGTCCGGCGGTCACCCGACCCGGCGGACCGGCGGGGCCTGCAGGTCACCCTCACCGACGCCGGTCGGGAGCTGGTCGAGGAGGCGGCGGACGCGGGACTGGCCGTGCAGCGCAGGCTGCTCGACGCCCTGCCTCCCGAGGACCAGGAACGCCTCGCGGAGCTGCTGCGTACGCTCCTCGCCGCCGTGGCCGGCCAGGAGGGGTGACCGGGCCCACGGCCCGGCGGGACCCGGTTGCCGTGGCTGCGGCAGGATGGGCGGCGCCACCGACGGAAGGACGACCGTGCCCGCCAGCGAACCGACCATCCTCGCCACCAGCATGGGCATCTACGCTCCGCGCCGGAACGGCGAACCCCGGCGGGTCAACCCGGTCTTCGACCTCGCCGCCGAGCTGGCGCGTGCCGGCGAGCAACCGCGCATCTGCTTCCTCAACCAGGCCGAGGGGGACCAGCCGACGACCCTGGCCCGCGTGTACGAGGCGTTCGCCGGCAGCCGCTTCCGGATGACGCACCTGGCGCTCTTCCCCATGCCGAACGTCGACGACGTCCGGGCCCACCTGCTGGCCCAGGACATCGTCTGGGTGGGCGGCGGCAGCGTCGCGAACCTCTGCGCGGTGTGGCGGGTGCACGGCCTCGGCGACATCCTGCGGGAGTGCTGGGAGGCCGGCGTGGTGCTCGGCGGCGTGTCCGCCGGCTCGATCTGCTGGCACACCGGCGGGGCCACCGACAGCTTCGGCACGACGCTGCGCGGATTCACCGACGGCCTGGGCTGGCTGCCGTACGGCAACGGCGTCCACTACGACAGCGAGGAGCAGCGCCGGCCGCTGATGCACCGGCTCGTCGGCGACGGCACGCTCCCGACCGCGCACTGCACCGACGACGGCACCGGCCTGCTCTACCGGGGGCAGCGCCTGGTCGAGGCGGTCGCGGACCGTCCGGGTGTCTCGGCGTACGAGGTCAGCCGCGGCGCCGACGGCGGTGTGACGGAGACGCCGATCACGACTCGCCTGCTGGGCTGACCCGCCCGCTGCGTACGGCGTCGAAGACCTGGGCGAGCTCGGCGGCGTCCTCGCCGGCGTGGTGGGTGTGCGGCAGGCCGGTCAGGCCCAGCTCCCGCTTGATCGTGCTCTGGTGGCTGGTCGACCACTCGCCGCCGGTACGCCCCATCCAGTAGCTGCGCAGGTCGATGCCGGAGCCGGTGGCGCCGAAAGGGCTGTGCCCGACGAACCGGGTGAAGTACCAGTGCACGAACATCCCGTCCCACACCGCCGGGGCGGCGAGGAACACCGGCCGGCCGACGCTCCGTAGCCGTACGGCCCGGGGATCGGCCCGTCCGCCTCGACGTCCACGGCCACGTACAGCTCGGGCAGCTTCTGGGTCACCCGCGCACGGTAACAACGGGCCCGGCGTCCCGGCGGCCCCATTTCGGCCCGTCGACGGGACTGCGTGCCCGGAGGCCGGGGCCCACCGCGTAAGCTGGCCCGTCGTGAGTCTCACCATCGGCATCGTCGGCCTGCCCAACGTCGGCAAGAGCACCCTGTTCAACGCGCTGACCAAGAACGACGTGCTCGCGGCGAACTACCCGTTCGCCACCATCGAGCCCAACGTCGGGGTCGTCGGGCTGCCGGACGAGCGGCTGCCCAAGCTCGCCGAGATCTTCAGCTCCCAGAAGGTCCTGCCCGCGCCGGTGTCGTTCGTCGACATCGCCGGCCTGGTGCGCGGCGCCTCCAAGGGGCAGGGGCGGGGCAACGCCTTCCTGGCGAACATCCGCGACGCCTCGGCGATCTGCCAGGTGGTGCGCGCCTTCTCCGACCCCAACGTGGTGCACGTCGACGGCAAGATCTCCCCGGCCGACGACATCGAGACGATCAACACCGAGCTGATCCTCGCCGACCTCCAGACGCTGGAGAAGGCGATCCCGCGGCTGGAGAAGGAGGCCAAGCTCCGCAAGGACAGGGCCGCCGCGGTGACCGCCGCCAAGAAGGCGGTCGACCTGCTCGACACTGGCGTGACGCTGTACTCGGGCGCCGCCGGAGCCGGCATCGAGCTGGAGCACCTGCGCGAGCTGCACCTGCTCACCACCAAGCCGTTCCTGTACGTCTTCAACGTCGACGAGGCCGAGCTGGGCAACGACGCGTTCCTCGACGAGCTGCGCGCCCTGGTCGCCCCCGCCGAGGCCGTCTTCATGGACGCCAAGATCGAGTCGGAGCTGGTGGACCTGCCCGAGGAGGAGGCCCGCGAGCTGCTGGAGTCGATCGGCCAGAACGAGCCGGGCCTCGACCAGCTGGTCCGGGTGGGCTTTCGGACACTCGGGCTCCAGACGTACCTCACCGCCGGCCCCAAGGAGGCGCGGGCCTGGACCGTCCCGGTCGGCGCGACCGCGCCGGAGGCCGCGGGTGTGATCCACTCGGACTTCCAGCGCGGCTTTATCAAGGCCGAGGTCGTCTCCTACGGCGACCTGGTCGCGGCCGGTTCGATGGCCGCCGCGAAGGCGGCGGGCAAGGTCCGCATCGAGGGCAAGGAGTACGTGATGCAGGACGGCGACGTGGTGGAGTTCCGCTTCAACGTCTGAATCCGCGGCCGAGGTCGATTCGCTGCCCTGGGCGCCGGGATCGTGGCTCAGCCCTTCTGCTTCCACCAGGCTGTGAGAACGGCAAGGAGGACTCGCGAGGTCTGGTCGACGAGGTCGAGAGACGTTCCTAGTCGTGGGCCAGAACGTTGATCACGTGGCCGTCGGGGTCCCGGACGAAGAACCGTCGTACGCCCCACGGCTCCTCGGTCAGCTCGTGCACGATCTCGGCTCCGGCGGCGCGTGCCGCCCGGTAGGCCGCGTCGACGTCGTCGACCTGGATGGAGGCGACGGGTACGACGGGTGCCGTCGCGTCGTGGGTCATGAGGCTCAGTTGCACTCCCGGTCGCTCCGGGTCGGCCAGCGTCACGATCCAGCCGTGATCCATGACCACCTCAAGCCCGAGGACGCCGGTGTAGAACGCCTTGGCCTCCTCCATCGACGTGCTCCTGAGGTCCGGGACGACTCGTCTGACGGCCATGGGCAGATCCTCCCTGAACTGTGCGCCGGGTGGTCAGCAGGGCAGCTTCTCGAAGAGTTCGTGCATGCTGTCGTCGTACCTTGTGGTGCGGCCCAGGTAGATCATGCCGAGTCTGCGCCGCTCAGCGACTCGACCGCCCGGCGGACCCCTTCGTCGGTACGACAGCGGACGACCTTAGGGGCGACCGGCCTCAGGAACGCTTCCAGGGTCCGGGTCCCGTTCGCGCCGTCTCGCTCCCGCAGGTGGTCCTGCGTGGCGGGAGGCCGGGTCCGGTAGGCGCGTGCGCCGCGGCCGACCCGGACGGCGGACCGGATGTCCCAGTCACGGCCGCCGCGACAGCGGTGTGCGATCGCGCGCCGCACGACCCGCCAGATGGTCACCGGCGTCGGCAGGTCGAGCCACAGGATCACGTCGGCGGCATCCCGCAGTGCGGCGGTCCAACCGGCGTACAACCCCTCCGCCACCCAATCTTCGGTTGCGGCGAGTGCGGATGCCCGTTCGCGACGGCGGTCGTCACGGACCCGCTCCCACCGCCAGAAGGGTGCCTCCGCCTGCGCCCCCGGAGGGTCGTAGGCCAACCGGTCGAGATCGTGGTGCGGGAGCCGGAGCCGAGCGGCGATCGTGCGCGCGAGCGTCGTCTTGCCGCTTCCGGGACCTCCGACGATGAGCACCCGCCGGACCGGGGCCGCGCGCAAGTCGTCCACGTCCCTCGACATCACGAGCACCCTAACCCGTGGGCGGTCGGCGGTGGACGCCCGAGCTGCCGAAGGCCGGCCGTCGCCGGCGTATGGCTGGTGGGCATCGACGACGGGTGGTTGGATCTTCGCGTGGAGGATCATTCGACGCGCTCCGCGGACGAGCTGCTGGACATCGTGGACGAGCAGGACCGCGTGGTGGGGCGGGCGCGGCGCGACGAGGCGTACGCGCGCAGGTTGCGGCACCGCGCCGTGTTCGTGCTGGCCCGCGACGCTGCCGGACGAGTCTTCGTGCACCGCCGGACAGCGGACAAGCTCGTCTTTCCGTCGCTCCACGACATGTTCGTCGGTGGCGTGGTCGGTGCGGGCGAATCGTACGACGTGGCAGCGCTGCGCGAGGCCGAGGAGGAGCTGGGGGTGTCCGGGCTGCCCTCACCGGTGCCCCTGTTCAGGTTCCGCTACGAGACACCGGAGCACGCCTGGTGGTCCGCGGTGTACGAGGTGCGGTGCCCGTCGCCGGTGGATCCGCAGCCCGCAGAGGTCGCCTGGCACGCCTTCCTGACCGAGGACGAGCTGGAACGGCGACTCACCGAATGGGCGTGGGTGCCGGACGGCCTGGAGGCGTACCGCCGGCTACGCGAATGGCGGCGACCGGGTGACGACGCCCGGACCGTATCCCCTGCAGCAGGGCCTTGACCTCAAGTGCACTTCAGCTACCAGGATCGTTTTCATGACGCGACGAGACACGATCCTGGTCACCGGGGCGACGGGAAACGTCGGCCGCCATGTGGTGTCCCTGCTCCGGCGGGCCGACGCGCCGGTACGTGCCCTCACCCGTGACCCGCCCGCCGCTCACCTGCCCGGCGACGTCGAGGTCACACGGGGGGACCTCGACGCGCCGGAGTCCCTGGCCGCCGCGGTGGCCGACGCGGGGACGGTGTTCCTGCTCTGGCCGTCGTTCTCGGCCGACGGGGCGGCGGCTGCCGTCGAGGCCGTGACCAGGCACGCCCGCCGGGTCGTCTACCTCTCCGCATTGCAGGCGGGGGACCAGCCGGACAGCGTGTGGGGCACGGTGGAGCGGCTGGTGGAGGCGTCGGGTGTGGACTGGACGTTCCTGCGGTGCGGTGGGTTCGCCACGAACACGCTGGCCTGGGCCGACCGGGTCCGCGCCGAGGGTGTGGTGCGAGCACCGTACGCCGAGGCAGCGCGCTCGCTCATCCACGAGGCGGACATCGCCGAGGTGGCGGTGCGGGCACTGACCGGCGAGGGGCACGCTGGCCGGGCGTACGCGCTGACCGGGCCGGAGGCCGTCACCCAGGCCGAGCAGGCGCACCTCATCGGGGAGGCGATCGGACGACCGGTGCGCTTCGAGGAGCAGTCGGAGGCCGAGGCGCGGGAGGAGTTGCTTGCGGTCTTCGGCGATCCTGCCCTGGTGGACGCGTCGCTCGCCTACTGGCGCGGCCTGGTCACCGAGCCGGAGCCGGTGACGACCACGGTGGCCGAGGTGACCGGGCGACCCGCCCGTACCTACGAACAGTGGGCTCGGGACCACGCGGCCGACTTCGACGGTCCGGTCGCCGCGCGCTGACCCGGCGGCGAGGGAGTGGCGGTGGGACGATCAGAATTCCCGCCAGTCCGGCCATCGTGGTGGGGTGTCCGAGGTCAGGGCGTCGAGCATGACGTGCTCCACCTGGCCCGAGGTCAGCTGGGCAAGCTTCTGCGGGTCGGTGGATGATCATCGTCTGGTTTCGTTCCTGAGGGAGGTCGCGCAGCCACGGTACGACCGTCTCGCGTTCGCCGAGCCTGGTGTCGTGTCGTAATCTGGCCGACTTCGATTCTTCGGGAGGTTGACGTGACCGGGTATCCGCAGGAGGTCGTCCAACGTTTCCACGGCGGCCCGGAGCAACTGGCCGCCGGACTGGTGGGAGAGCCGCCACGTGGTTGGCGGTCCGTCGTCATCGAGGACTACGAGCCGGCGTGGGCGGACCGGTTCGCCACGGCCAGTTCCGCGATCGGTGCGGTCCTGGGCGATCTGGTCCTCGACATCGAACACGTGGGTTCGACCTCCGTGCCCGGCCTGGCGGCCAAGCCCATCATCGACATCGACCTCCTCCTCGAGGACACCACGGACGAGTCCCGCTACGTCCCCGCCCTCGAAGGGATCGGGTACCGCCTCGTGCTTCGGGAGCCGTGGTGGCACGGGCACCGGATGCTCGTCAGCAAGACGGATGACGTCAATCTCCACGTCTGGCCGCAGGGCGCACCCGAACCGACGCGCCACCGGCTCCTTCGCGACTGGCTCCGCTCGCATCCGGAGGACCGGGACCTCTACGCGGCGACCAAGCGGCGCCTGGCGCACGAGACCGCCGAGCGGCCCAGCGACTACAGCCTGGCGAAGAACGACGTCATCGACCAGATCCTGGGGCGGGTCTTCGCGGCCGCCAGCAGACCCTCCGGGACCGACCTCGGCGGTCGACCGGTGCGGGTTCGTACGGCGACCCTCGACGATCTCGGGTCCGTCATCGACGTGCACACGCAGGCGCGGCTGGCCTACTACGAGGCGGGTGGGCTCGCCCCGGAGGCTGTCCGTGACCCGGCGCTGGTGCGGGAACAGCGGAACGGTTGGACCGAGGCGATCCGATCGCCGGTGAAGCGGGTGCTGTGCGCCACCGCCGACGGCGAGATCGTCGGCATCGGCGCGATGGGCCCTCCGCACTCGCCGGACGAGGATCCCGGGGCGGTGGGTCAGCTCTACCAGATCCACGTCCTGCCGGGCCGGTGGGGCAACGGCGTCGGCAGCACCTTGCATGCGGCCTTCGTCAGCTACCTCGCCGAGGCGGCGCTGCATACCGGGCTGTTGGAGGTCTGGGAGCGCAACGCCCGCGCCCGCTCGTTCTACGCACGGCACGGATGGGAGCCCGACGGGCGATCGCGGCCCGGCCCGCTCGGTGCGCCGTACGTCCAGATGCGACTGAGTGTCCCCGGACAGCGGT
Organism: Micromonospora sp. NPDC049497; assembly: GCF_044465805.1. NCBI lineage: Bacteria > Bacillati > Actinomycetota > Actinomycetes > Micromonosporales > Micromonosporaceae > Micromonospora > Micromonospora sp. NPDC049497. The sequence goes on from NZ_JBITMC010000001.1 coordinate 300,641, forward strand.
TGGTCGTTGATCGGCGCAGCCGCCCCTAGCAAGCATCCGTCTCGATCAGTACGGAGTCAGCCGCGCAGGGCGTCCTCGATGCCCGTCTCGCGGCGGCCCAGGTGGACGGGGTCACGGCCCCACAGCACGTCCCAGGCGGCCTTGACGCTGGCGCCGTACTCCCGGCCGGAGCTGATCCGCCAGGTCCGCTCGTGATGCCGGGCCGTCTCGTCGCCCACCCCGATGGCGTCCAGGCCGAGTCGCCGGCACACGGTGACGGCGCGCGGAAGGTGGAACGTCTGCGTCACCACCGTCGCCCGGTCCACGCCGAAGATCCGCTTGGCGCGGGCGCACGAGTCGTACGTGTCGAAGCCCGCATGGTCCCGCACGACCTTGTCGGACGGCACGCCCCGGTCGACCAGCCAGCGCCGCATCGCGCCCGGCTCGTCGTAGTCCGCCTCCATGTTGTCGCCGGACACCAGGATGGCGCGGACCTTGCCGGCGGTGAACAGCCGGTACGCGACCTCCAGCCGGCCGACGAGGAACGGCGACGGGGTCCCGTCCGGGTACACCCGGGTGCCCAGCACCAGGGCGACCGGTGCCTCGGGTACGGCCTCCTCGGTGAAGATGTGTCCCTCGGCGCCGTCGCGGACCCACGCCGCGCTCGCCACGGTGGCGGCGGTCAGGATCGCCACGCCGAGCACGGCCGCCAGCAGCGCGCGGCGCCACCGCCGCCCGCGAGGACCCGCGAGGGTACGGGCTACGGCCTGCAAGGACAGTAGACGCGGCATGCGATCAAGTATGCGTGCGCGTCGGGCCCTAGATCCACTCAAGATCATTGACGTCGGGGTGACGTGGGGGTCAGGAGGCCCCGACTTCAATGACGTCAAGTGGATCCCCGGCGGCGTTCGTTGCTGGTCGGCATCCGAGCGGTCACCGACGCGCCCGGAGCGAACTCCGTCCGCCGTACGCCTGGCTCGGGTCGTGGCGCGGTGGGCGAGCGTGCTCGCCCACACCGACCCCGGCGAGACCACGGTCTCCGCCGAGGACGCGCAGCACCTGCGGCACCGGGTCTTCTGTGACACCCTGCTGCCCGGCGGCCGGCGTTGTTCGCTGCGCGCCGACCACGACGGGCCGTGCACCCGGCTTCCGCCGAGATTCTGACGTCGGGCTGTCCGGAAGGCCGCCCGCCGTTCGTCATGGTGGTGAACAGGCCCGAGAGGAGCACACGATGAAGTACATGATGTTCGTCTGCAGCGACACCGAGCCGGACACCGACCGGTCCGACTGGCCCGACGTCGAGGAGTGGGTGGCCGAGAACGACGCCCGCGGCCGGCGTCTGACGGGCGACGTGCTGGCCGAGACGTCCGCCGCGACCACCGTCCGCGTCCGCAACGGTGAGCTGCTGGTCTCCGATGGCCCCTTCACCGAGACCAAGGAGGTGATCGTGGGGTTCGACCTGCTGGAGTGCGCGGACCTGGACGAGGCGATCGAGGTCGCGCGTACCCACCCGATGGCCCGGCAGGGCCGGATCGAGTTGCGGCCCTTCGCGGACCTGAATGCCTGACCAGGGCGCGGTGGCGACGGCCGCGGAGGCCGTCGCCACCGCCGCCACCGGGTCGTACGCCCGGATCGTCGCCGCACTCATCCGGGTCACCGGGGACTGGACCCTGGCCGAGGACTGCGCCCAGGAGGCGTTGACGCTGGCGTGGCAGCGGTGGCCGGTGGAGGGCGTGCCCACCAACCCGGGCGGCTGGCTGATGACGGTCGCCCGCAACCGGGCGCTCGACGTGCTCCGGCGGGCCACCGTCGAGCGACGCAAGCTGCGTGAGCTGGCGGTGCTCGCGCTGACCGGCCCGGATGACGGGCCGCCGTCGGGGGAGGGGGAGATCGTGGACGACCGGCTGCGGCTCGTCTTCACCTGCTGCCATCCGGCGCTCGCGCTGGAGGCACGGGTCGCGCTGACCCTGCGTACGGTCTGCGGGGTCGCCACGGCGGACATCGCGCGGGCCTTCCTCGTCACGGAGTCGACGATGACCCGCCGGCTCACCCGGGCGAAGACGCGGATCGCGACCGCCGGCATCCCCTACCGGGTGCCGAGCGGGCCGATGCTCGCCGAGCGGCTCCCCGGGGTGCTCGCCGTCCTGTACCTGCTCTTCACCCGAGGCTACGACGCGAACGGCGAGCCGGCCTTCGCCGACGAGGCGATCCGGCTGGCCCGGCTGCTCGACCGGCTGCTGCCGGGGCGGTCCGAGATCGCCGGGCTGCTGGCCCTGTTCCTCCTCCAACACTCGCGGCGGGACGCGCGGCGCGACGCCGAGGGCAACCTGCTCACCCTGGACCGGCAGGACCGCGCCCGCTGGGACCGGACGTCGATCGCCGAGGGTCTGGCCGCCCTGTCCCGCGCGACCGGGGACGGCCCGTACGCCCTCCAGGCCCGGATCGCCGCGCACCACGCCACCGCCCCGTCCGCCGCGGCCACCGACTGGGTCGCGATCGCCGAGGCGTACGACCGGTTGGCCCGGGTGCAGCCCTCACCGGTGGTCGAGCTGAACCGGGCGGTCGCGCACGGCTACGCGTACGGGCCGGCGGAGGGCCTGGCCCTGCTCGCGGCGGCGCGGGCCGGCGGGGGGGCTGGACGCGTACCCGCTGGCGGTCGCCGTCGAGGCGGACCTGACGGCCCGGCGGGGCGACCGTCACCGGGCCGCCGCCCTGTTCCGCCAGGCGGCGGAGGCCCACACGGGCGCCGAACGCCGCGCCCTGCTCGCCCGAGCAGAAACCGAGAAAGAGTGGCAATCCGAGCAGGAATAGCCACTCTTTCCCGGAAACTGCTGCCCGGTCAGGGCTTTCGGTAGACGGACACGTGGGACGTGCTGTTCGTGGTGAAGGGGGACCGGTGCCAGTCGGCGTACCGGTCGGCGAGGCGGAGACCCGCCCGCTCGGCCAGCTCGTCGATCTGGTCCGGCCAGAGGTAGCGCATCGCGAACGGGCGCAGGTGCACCCCCGCACGGTCGAACGTGATGGTCTGCCGGACGAACGTCTGCGCCGCCCGGTCGTACTGGTGCACGCGGATGGTGGCCGAATCCTCGGTCACCGACCGCATGTGGACCTGTTCGTCCCGGTCGAAGTCCGCCGGGTCCGGCACGAACGCCTCGACGACGAACGCGCCACCGGGAGCGAGCACCCGGGCGACGTTGCGGAGGCAGTCCGCCTGCCGCTCGGCCTCGGCCAGGTTGAACAGGGTGTTGAACACCAGGTACGCCAGCCGGTACGGACCCGGCACCGGCACGTCGGCCATGTCGCCGATGACGACCGGAAGGCGGTCGCCGCCGGGCTTGGCGCGCATCTTCGCCACCATCTCCGGTGACGCCTCGACACCATCGACGGCCAGACCGCGTGCGGCCAGTGGCAAGGCGACCCGGCCGGTGCCGATCGCCAGTTCCAGAACCGGGCCGCCGTCGGCCAGGTCGGCGAGGAGGTCGACCGCCGGAGCCGGATTCGGGTTGCCGGGGCCGTCGTAGGTGTCGGCCCAGAGCCGGCCGAAGAGGCCGGGATCGTCGAAGATCGACGTGGTGCGGTCGGTGGTGCGGTCAGTGGCGCCCTCGGGCGCCGGAGTCGCGGGAGTTGACACGAAGCCTCGATTCCGTTCGGTGGGTGACTCCTACCTGGGCGGACCTCGGCGCTAACCTCATCGTCTGCTCCCTCCACTCGGTCTTCGGACCTCACCCAACCCCGGCGGGACGAGACCGGCAACCGGTAAACGTCAACTGATGTGGTGCAGGATCACGTTGTGCACGTGGTGGCTCTTCTGGTCGCCGCGGAACTCCACCTCGTACGTGTGCGTGCCGACGTGGATCGCGATGGCGCCGGTGGAGAAGAACGAACCGCCCCAGGATTTGTTGCTGACCACGCTGACACTGGTGATCTTCGAGTACGGGATGCTGGTGATCGCGTACCGCTTGCCGACGAACGAGCGGTCCTGAATGATCACGCGCCGGTCGGTCAGGCCGATGAAACCGGTGCCGGTCCCGACGGCGTCGTAGACGGCGATGATCTGCTCGCCGTCGAGCAGGCCGCTCTGGATCTGCTGGAACTGCTCCTTGCGGTCGTACGTCGCGTTCGCCATGCGTTCCACGCTAGGCACCGGACGCTAGCGGCCCCGGCGAGCTGCGCGCTCCATCGTTGAATCCGGGGCAACGATCGTGTGCCGATCACGGCTTGGTCGGGATCGCACGGAAGCGGATCGTGATGACGACACCCTCACCGCACCGGAAAGGCCCTCTGATGACCACCGACACCCTGCGCGTCACCGGCTTCGACCACCTCGTGCTCAACGTCTCCGACGTCGAACGCTCCCTCGACTTCTACTGCGGGCCGCTGGGCCTGACCCCGGTGCGCGTCGACGAGTGGCGGGCCGGCCGGGTGCCGTTCCCCTCGGTACGCATCGACGCCGGCACCATCATCGACCTCGTCCGGCGGGATCGGGGTGAGTCCAACGTCGATCACTTCTGCGTGGTGGTCGAGCCGCTGGACTGGGCGGCGGTGGTCGAGTCGGGGACCTTCTCCGTCGTGGAGGGACCGGTCGGGCGGTTCGGCGCGCGGGGCAACGCCACCTCGCTCTACGTGCGTGATCCGGACGGCAACGTGGTGGAGCTTCGCTGGTACCCGCAGGACGTCGCCGGCTGACCGAGCCATCCGCCGGCGGACACGGCGGAGCCCCGCCGGACGGCCGGCGGGGCTCCCGTGCGCCGTGCCGACTACCGGCTGGTGCGCGGGTCGTTGTCGCGGGTGCGGCTGCCCGACTTGGCCAAGCCCCGGCTGACCAGGTAACCGATGGTCAGGAGGGTGATGTACCACCAGGCCTTGTCGGCGGCGAAGTAGTCGCTGCCGTTGTCGGCGGCACCGTCGCCGACGGCGTTGGAGGCGATCAGGACACCGATGACCGACAGCAGGTAGACGGCCAGTTCGGTGGTCTTCCAGGACGGCTTGGTCTCGTCGCCACGCAGGTGGCGGCGGTGCAGGTCGCGACCGTCGTGGTGACCGTCGTGGTGACCGTCGTGCTCGTGGTCGGTCAGCCGCGGGTTCGAGGCGGTGGGCGTCGTCATGGCATCTCCCGAAAAGTAACGAATCAGGGGTTCAGTCCTCTGCGGGCTGGTTGTCTGCTCCCGCGCCGAATCTGTACCCGCGTACTTCTCAGGGAAACCACAGCTTTCCCAGGTTCCTCTCAGGCAGCCGCGCCCTCCGTCAGCCGCCCGCCCGTCTCAGTGCTCGGTCACCGCGCGGTACGCGTCCTCGATGCGGGCCGCCAGCAGGACCTCCCCCTCGGAGAGAGGGGTGCTTCCGTGGCCGACGCGAATCCGGGTCTGGTCGGACCGGCGGCTGATCTCCGGCCGGACACGCAGGGCGTCGGCGACCACCTTGACCCGCTCGGTCAGGGCCGCGTGCTGCGCATCGTCGATCACCAGGGTCCGACTGATCTGCTCTCCCTCGCGGACCCACCCGTTGAGTAAGGTGAGAGCGTCGTTCAGATAGTCGCGCTTGACCCGGCCGCTGAAGAGCACGCGCATCACCGCACCTCCCAGGCGTCGTTGCCGGCTTGTGGCCAAATCGTCGCCGTCCCGTGTCTTGTCGGTGTTCTACAGTCTGTCGTCGGGCAGACGGTGTGTCCACGCCCACACTTCCGGGTTCTCCTGACCTGACGGTCGGTCGCGGTACCCAAACCGCCTATTGATCTGGCACGCTGGACGGCCGTGTGGACCGAACGGGCTAACGGCGGTAGGCAGGCCGAACGACGGGACCTGAAGGTCATCGTCGGGGCGGCGATCATCAAGGACGGTCGGGTCCTCGCCTGTGCCCGTTCCGCGCCGCCCGAGGTGGCGGGCATGTGGGAGTTCCCCGGTGGGAAGGTCGAGCCGGGCGAGAGCGAGACCGCCGCGCTGGCCCGGGAGTGCGCCGAGGAACTCGCCGTACGCGTGGAGGTCGGCGAGCGGGTCGGGCGCAACGTCCGGATGGCCCACGGCCGATCCGTGCTCAAGGTGTACGCGGCCCGCCTGCTCCACGACGACCAGCCGCAGGCCCTGGAGCACTCGGCGCTGCGCTGGCTCTCCGCCGCCGAACTCGACTCGGTCACCTGGCTCCCCGCCGACGCTCCCATCGTCGCCGCCCTCCGCCCCCTCCTCGAAGCCCCGCCGCATCCCTAGCCGCGCCACGATCACGCACGAACAGAGACGTAGTGGCCTCGACAAGCCCGCGAGGCCACTACGTCATGGTTCGAGCGCGATCTCGCCGCGCCGCACCGGGGGAACGGGAACGGGGGCCGGCGGCGTGTGCCGCGGCCCCCGTCGTGGTTCTGTGCCCGTCAGTGCTTGTCCTGCTCCGGGTGGGCGAAGTTCAGGTGCTCCGGAGGCAGCGGGAAGGTCACGTCGTCGCCGAACGGCGAGGGCGCCGCCGCGCGGTCGAAGGTGAGCTCCGTCAGCGGCAGCTTGCCGCGGTCGTCGACCGCCGGAGCCGTCGGGTGCGGCACCTCGCGGTGCCAGTTGACACCCGCCTGCGCCTGCGCCTCCGCCCGCGGGTCGTGGGAACCGCCCGCGTGCGAGTGCACGCCGGCGGGCCCGCCGCCCGAGTGCGCGGTGCCGCTGGAATGCCCGCTGGTCACGCTGGTCTGAGGCACCTGACCCCTCCGAAAGATCTTGCTACCAAGCCACACAAGGGGATCATACTTGCGGTCGACGACCCGCTCCTTCATGGGGATGATCCCGTTGTCGGTGATCTTGATGTGCTCCGGGCAGACCTCCGTGCAGCACTTGGTGATGTTGCAGAACCCGAGACCCTGCTCGGCCTGCGCGTACTCCTTGCGGTCGTCCCGCGCGTCCAGCGGGTGCATGTCCAGCTCGGCCGCCCGGATGAAGTAGCGCGGCCCGGCGAACGCCGTCTTGTTCTCCTCGTGGTCGCGGACCACGTGGCAGACGGTCTGGCACAGGAAACACTCGATGCACTTGCGGAACTCCTGCGACCGCTCCACGTCCACCTGCTGCATGCGGTAGTCGCCCGGTGCGACGCCCGGCGGCGGCGCGAAGGCCGGCGTCTCCCGGGCCTTCTCGTAGTTGAACGACACGTCGGTGACCAGGTCCCGGATGATCGGGAAGGTCCGCAGGGGCGTCACCGTGATCGTCTCGTCCTCGGTGAACGTCGACATCCGCGTCATGCAGCTGAGCTTCGGCTTGCCGTTGATCTCCATCGAGCAGGAGCCGCACTTGCCGGCCTTGCAGTTCCACCGGCAGGCGAGATCCGGCGCGTCGGTGGCCTGCAGACGGTGGATCACGTCGAGGACGACCTCGCCCTCGTTCACCTCGACCGTGTAGTCCTGCAGGTCACCGCCGCTCTCGTCACCCCGCCAGATGCGGAACTGGCGCTTCGTACCCATCAGAGGTTCTCCTTCTCGGCGGCGGCGTCAGCGGCGGCGGCGTCGGTGGCGATGAGGGCGTCGAACTCCGCCAGTTCCTCGTCGGTCAGGTACTTGCCCAGCTCCGTGCGGTCGAAGAGGCCGATCAGCTCCGAGCGCATCTTCGGCAGCGGCTTGCGCTCCAGGCGCACGGTGTCGCCTTCCAGTGAGCAGACCAGGTTGACCCGCCGCCACGCCGGATCCATCGCGGGGTGGTCCTCCCGGGTGTGCCCGCCGCGGGACTCCTGCCGCTCCAGCGCCGCCTTCGCGGTGCACTCCGAGACCACCAGCATGTTGCGCAGGTCCAGGGCGAGGTGCCAGCCCGGGTTGTAGCGCCGGCCACCGGACGCGCTCACCTTGGCTACGCGCTCGCGCAGCTCCGCCAGCCTGTGGAGCGCGTCGACCAACTCGTTCTCGCGCCGGATGATCCCGACCAGGTCGCCCATCACGGCCTGGAGGTCCTGCTGCAGGGTGTACGGGTTCTCGCCGGTGTCCCGCTGCAACGGCGCCAGCGCCGTCTCCACCGCGGCCTCGACCGCGGCCACCGGCACCTTCGGGCGTCCGCTCAGGCCGTCGGCGTACGACGCGGCGTGGCCGCCCGCCCGCTTGCCGAAGACCAGCAGGTCGGACAGGGAGTTGCCACCGAGCCGGTTGGAGCCGTGCATGCCGCCGGAGACCTCACCCGCGGCGAACAGCCCACGGACGTGACCGAAGGCGGCGCCCGAGTCCGGGTCGACCTCCACGCCACCCATCACGTAGTGACAGGTCGGACCGACCTCCATCGGCTCCTTGGTGATGTCGACGTCGGCCAGCTCCTTGAACTGGTGGTACATCGACGGGAGGCGCCGGCGGATCTCCTCGGCCGGCAGGCGGCTGGCGATGTCCAGGTAGACGCCGCCGGCGGGGGTGCCCCGACCGGCCTTGACCTCGCTGTTGATCGCGCGGGCGACCTCGTCACGCGGCAGCAGCTCCGGGGGACGCCGGTTGTTGTCGGCGTCCTTGTACCAGCGGTCGGCCTCGGCCTCGTTGTCCGCGTACTGCTTGCGGAAGACGTCGGGGACGTAGTCGAACATGAACCGCTTGCCCTCGGAGTTCTTGAGGACACCGCCGTCACCACGCACCGACTCGGTGACCAGGATGCCCTTCACCGAGGGCGGCCAGACCATGCCGGTCGGGTGGAACTGGAGGAACTCCATGTTGATCAGGGTCCCGCCGGCGCGCAGCGCCAGGGCGTGCCCGTCACCCGTGTACTCCCAGGAGTTCGAGGTGACCTTGTAGGACCGGCCCACACCGCCGGTGGCCAGCACCACGGCCGGCGCCTCGAAGAGGACGAACTCGCCGGACTCCCGGTAGTAGCCGAACGCGCCGGCGATCCGGTCGCCGTCCAGGAGCAGCTCGGTGATCGTCGTCTCGGCGAACACCTTGATCCGGGCGTCGTACGAGCCGAGGTCCCGCTTGTCCTCCTGCTGGAGGGAGACGATCTTCTGCTGGAGGGTGCGGATCAGCTCCAGGCCGGTGCGGTCGCCGACGTGCGCCAGACGCGGGTACTCGTGGCCACCGAAGTTGCGCTGCGAGATCCTGCCGTCCTTCGTACGGTCGAACAGCGCACCGTACGTCTCCAGCTCCCAGATGCGCTGCGGCGACTCCTTCGCGTGCAGCTCCGCCATCCGGAAGTTGTTGAGGAACTTGCCACCGCGCATGGTGTCGCGGAAGTGCACCTGCCAGTTGTCCCGGCTGTTGACGTTGCCCATCGCGGCGGCGGCGCCGCCCTCGGCCATCACCGTGTGCGCCTTGCCGAAGAGCGACTTCGAGATGATCGCGGTCTTCTTGCCGGCGAGCCGGGCCTCGATCGCCGCCCGCAGCCCGGCGCCGCCGGCCCCGATGACGACGACGTCGTAGTGGTGTCGTTCGATTCGCGTGGTGGAACCCGTGTCAGGTCGCGAGGAAGTTGTCATGTCAGGGGCCCTCTAGTTGATGAAGCGCAGGTCGCTGAACCAGCCGGCGGAGACGGCCATGATGTAGAAGTCGGTGAAGATCACCGTGAACAGCGACGTCATGGCGAACGTGCCGTGCCGGACGTTCAGCTTCGACACGAAGGTCCAGAGGCGGTACCGCAGCGGGTTCTTCGAGAAGTGCTTGAGACGGCCGCCCATGACGTGTCGGCAGGCGTGGCAGGAGGCCGTGTAGCCGGCGAGCGCCACGATGTTGACCAGGATGATCAGCGTGCCCAGGCCGAAGCCGAAACCGCCGTCCGGCCCGCGGAACGCCAGGACGGCGTCGTAGATGTTCACCAGCAGGATCAGCGCCGCCAGGTAGAAGAAGTAGCGGTGCCAGTTCATGACGAACAGGGGGAACCGGGTCTCACCGCTGTACGACTTGTGTGGCTCGTTGACCGCACAGGCCGGCGGGGACGCCCACAGCGACCGGTAGCCGGCCTTGCGGTAGTAGTAGCAGGTCACCCGGAAGCCAGCCACGATCGGGAAGGCGATGATCCCGAGCGGAACGAAGAACGGGAAGTCGCCGAGCGGGGTGCCGAAGTGCGCCGAGCCCGGTACGCACTCGTTGGAGATGCAGGGCGAGTAGAGCGGCGTCAGGTAGTGGTAGTCCTCGACGTAGTACCACTTCGCCATGAAGATGCGGATCGTCGAGTAGACGATGAAGAAGAGCAGGATCGCGGCGATGATGAGGGGCTGAACCCACCAGCGGTCCGTGCGCAACGTCCTCGCCGTGATGGCGGCGCGCGGACGCGCTCCTCCCGGCTTCGTTGCCGTTGATGTCATTCGAGTCGTCTCCCTGACGGGGCCCTCACGGGCGGCGGATCAAGTTCCGGTAGGCAACCGGACCGGCGAACCCGCACCCGCTTGCCAACGTCATGCGCACACCAACGACCGCACCGGTGATACGGCGCAGCTAAGTGACACACGTTACGCCGATCTCCGCGGGCCGTCCGCGCAAGGGAGTGTCCCGTGTGTCCGGGCCGGGGAAAACCCCTCGGGCGATGATCGATGTCCGGATGTTAAGAAGTTCACTGGACGCCGATGACTCCCGCGCGGACGGACGGGTCAGCCGGAGGCGCCCCCGGTGAAGTTCCACGACGAGAGCCGCAGCGACGGCGCCTCCCACCAGACACCGTCGAACCGGTCCGGCTGTCGGACCGCGTGCCGCCCGAGACCCAGCACCGCGCCCGGGCCGAGAGCCCGCGGGTACGACTCGGTGAAGCGCAGGTCGCGGACCGCCCGGGTGACCGTCCCGTCCTCGACCAGCCAGACCCCGTTGCGCGTCAGGCCGGTGACCACCAGGGTCTTCGGGTCGAGGACCCGCGTGTACCAGAGGTCGCTGACCAGGAGTCCACGGCGCACCCCCGCCAGCAGTTCGGCGGTGTCCCCGTCGGCGACGGCGCCCGCGAGGCCGGCCGCCCCGGGCGGCGTGCCGGCCGCACCGGGCGCGTCCGTCGAGCCCCGGGCGTCGGCGCCGGAGGCGGTGGACAGGCGCAGGTTGCGGGGCATCGGCCCTGAGGTGGCCGCACCCGGCGTGGCGTGGCCGGTGGAGGTCGCGCCGACCTCGGCGGCGGTACGCCGGTCGTGCGCCACGCCCCGGGTGGTCCCCGCGTCGACCAGGGTTAGCGCCTCGCGCGGGGTGCCCTCGACGTCGAAGGGCAGCCCGGAGGCCCCGAGCGGGTCGTCCACCAGGGTCACCGACGGATCGAACTGCGCCGCGCCCGGCTCCGCGAAGGACTGGCGCTCGGCGTACCGCTTGCCGTTGAAGCCGTACCAGGAGAGGTTCTGGAGGAGGTCGGCCACGGCGGCTGACTCCAGCACCACCTCGTACCGGCCGGGTGGCAGCTCGACCGGGTCGGCGGCGGCGCGGGCCTTGGCGGACGCGCGCGCCCCGAGGGCCGCGCCGTCGAGGTCGGCGAGCCGGTCCGCGCACAACCGGGCCACCCCGTCCGCGCTGCCGCTGCGGGCGATCCCGTCCATCGCCGCCTCGGCCGTACGGTCCGACGCGGAGTGGCCGGTCGAGTTGGCGAACGCCGCCGACCGGTACGCGGTGCGGCAGTAGCCGGCGCTCTCCAGCCCGCCGGCCGCCGCGACGAAGGCGCGGACCCGTTCGGCGCGCTCGTCCGGGTCCGCGTACGCGGTGGCCTCGTCGAAGGCCGTGGTGGACGGTGTCGGCGCGGGCGGGGTGAGCCCCGGCCACGCCGGGTCCGGCGGGCAGAGCCGTGCGGCGGCGAGAGTGCGCTCGACCAGCGCCCGCAGCCCGTCGGGGGTGACCACGCTGCCGCCGCCGGCCGCCGTGCGCCCGTCGACGTGCAGCCGCAGCCGCACCGAGACGCCGGACTCGGCGACGTTCTGGTGGATGAACGAGTTGGCGAAACGGGTCAGGGCCAGGTCGCTGCGCAGCACCGTGGCCTCCGCCTGTGCGCCCGGGCCGCCGAGGCGACGGACCAGCTCCATCACCTGCCCCGCGAGGTCCAGCTCGGTCATGCACGCACCCCCACCCGGACGTTGCGGAAACGCGCCGGGGCCGCCGGGTGCCCGGTGTGCCCGACCTGGCCGGGTTGGCCCTTGCCGCAGTTCGGTGTGCCCCAGGCGACCGTTTCGCCGGAGAGCATGTCCATCGAGCGCCAGAAGAGCGGGCCGATGCCGGTGTACGTCGGGTTGCGCAGCATCCGTCCCCGCTTCCCCTTCTTGATCTCCCACCCGACCTCGCAGCCGAACTGGAAGTTGAGCCGTTTGTCATCGATGGACCAGGACCGGTTGAGGTCCATCAGCACCCCGTCGTCGGTGGCCGCGATGATCTCCTCCAGCGTGTGCGGGCCCGGTTCCAGGCCGACGTTGGTCATCCGCACCATCGGCAGCCGGGCCCACCCGTCGGCGCGGACACTGCCGCCGTAGTCGAGACCGGCCACCGAGGCCGAGTCGCGGCCGGCGAGGACACCCACCCAGCGCCCCTCGCGGACCGCGTCACGCTTCACCGCCGGGGAGCCCTCGTCGTCGAAGCCGAAGCTGCCCAGCGCGCCCGGGATGGTCGGGTCGATGGTGATCGTCATCAGGTCCGAGCCGTAGCGCAGCGAGCCCAGCTGGGCCAGGTCCAGCCAGGAGGTGCCGGCGAACGCGGCCTCCCAGCCGAGGATTCGGTCCAGCTCGATGGCGTGGCCGACCGACTCGTGGATCTGCAGTGCGAGCTGCTCGCCGCCGAGGATCAGGTCCGTCTCGCCAGCCGGACAGAGCGGCGCGGTCAGCAGCGCGCGGGACTCGTCGGCGATCTCCGCGGCGTGCGCGGTCAGGTCGAGCGACTCCACCAGCTCCCAGCCGGTGGTGCCGTACTGGCCCCGGTAGCTCGGGTAGGACCGGCGTTGTGTCTCGCCGTCGCCGATGGAGGTCGCCGAGATGCCGCCCCCGCACTCCCGGATGCGCTGGTCGATCCGGTGGCCCTCGCTGGAGACGAACCACTTGTCGGTGTCCCAGATCTGGTAGAGCCCCTCGGCGTGGTCGGCTCCGTGCTCGACGATCGTCTTCGTCGCCTCGACGAGCAGGTCGCCCTTGGTCGACAGCGGGACGGTGAGCGGGTCCACCGTGCACGGGGAGGACCAGCTCGCCACGGCCGCCGCGCTCGGCACCAGGTCGATCGCGGGACCGGGGACCCGCGCGCTCGCGGCGGCGATGCGCGCGGCGCGCCGGCCGGCGTCGCGGGCCGCGGCGTCCGACAGGTCGGGTACGGCGTGGAAGCCCCAACTCGACCCGACCAGCGCGCGGACGCCCAGCCCGATGCTCTCGTCCTGGGTCAGCTCCTCGATGTCGCCGTTGCGGGCGGACATCGACTCGTAGCGGCGGTGCATCACCCGGGCGTCGGCGTACCGTGCTCCGGCGTCGAGGGCGGCCTGGACGGCGGCGGACGCCGCTTCGAATCCGCTCACGACGGCACTCCGCTTCGCTCCGTGCCGTCGTGAGGCACCGCCGGACCGCGTCGATGATTCGCTCGCTGGCGCTCGCTCATGCGCCCGACCCTAGGCGAGCGCACCGACATCCGTCAGGCGAGAAGCTCGTCCGGTCGGATCGATGCCCGTACCGGCTCCGTCAACTCCAACGTCTCACCGCGCTTCGCCGAGGCGTGCTCGACATAGTGCGTCCCTGGCGTCGGTGCAGGTGCAGCGCGCCGGTCACCTGATCGACCAGGAGACACCAGTCGATACCCGCAGCGGCGTAGTAGTGCATCTTCAGCACCTTGTCGGTGGCGGCGTTGCCGGGAGAGATGATCTCGCCTCGGTCCACGGACCCTCGTGGTCGAACACCGCCGCGGTCATGGTCACCTCCACCTCGCCCAACCGAAATCCTCTCCTGACTGTCGCCACCACCGTCGCACCCACGGTCCGCCCTGTCGGCGGTGTTTGAGGGTGTCCGAGGCGTTGTCGAGTCGTTACGCTGTGGCCCGCTGACAGCGCCGCGGATGTAGCTTATTTTCACCCTCTGGTTTCTGTTGTAGGTTCCCTACATCTCACGGAGGGAGGCGGTCGTGGGCAGCCCCGAGTCGACGCCGTCCGGTAGTCCGGACCGCCCCGCCGTGCCGGAGCCGCGCTCCGGCGACGGCCCCTACCTCCGGGTCGACGACCTACGGGTTCGCTTCGACACCGAGGACGGCGTGGTCCGCGCGGTCGACGGGGTGTCGTTCGCCGTCGAGCGGGGACGGACCCTCGGCATCGTCGGCGAGTCCGGGTCGGGCAAGAGCGTGACCTCGCTGGCCATCCTCGGCCTGCACGACCCGAAGCGCGCCACCGTCACCGGTGAGATCTCCGTCGGAGGCCGCCAGCTGGTCGGCCTGCCGGAGGAGGAGGTGCGCCGGCTGCGGGGTCGGGATGTGGCGATGATTTTTCAGGATCCGTTGTCGGCGTTGCATCCGTACTACTCGGTGGGGCGGCAGGTCGCGGAGGCGTATCGGGTGCATCATCCGGGGGCGGGTCGTCGTGAGGCGCGGCAGCGTGCGGTGGACATGTTGGGTCGGGTGGGGATTCCGCAGCCTGCCCGGCGTTTTGATCAGTATCCGCATGAGTTTTCGGGTGGGATGCGGCAGCGGGCGATGATCGCGATGGCGTTGGTGAATGATCCGGATCTGGTGATCGCTGATGAGCCGACCACGGCGTTGGATGTGACGGTGCAGGCGCAGATTTTGGATTTGTTGGCGGATCTGCAGGCGGAGTTCGGGTCGGCGATCATTTTGATCACGCACGATCTGGGTGTGGTGTCGCAGGTCGCCGATGACATGTTGGTGATGTACGGGGGGCGGGCGGTCGAGTCCGGGAGTGTGGAGCAGGTGTTGCGGCGGCCGCAGCATCCGTACACGTGGGGCCTGTTGTCCAGCGTGCCGTCGTTGCACGGTGACGCGGACGCGGATCTGGTGCCGATCGCGGGTAACCCCCCGTCGTTGATTGATCTGCCGTCGGGGTGTGCGTTTCATCCGCGGTGCCGCTACGCCGGCCGTAACGGTGACCGGTCCCGCACCGAGGTTCCGCAGTTGCGTCCGGCGGGCGCGCCGGGGCATCTGGTGGCCTGTCACCTGCCGGCCGAGGAGCGGACCCGCCTGTATGCCGAGGACGTCGCCCGGGTGGGGGTGGCCCGATGAGCGCCGAGACCGGCGAGCCGCTGGGCGCTGTCGCGCCGGCGCCGCCCAGCGGCGAGCCGCTGCTGCGGGTGCGGGGGTTGAGCAAGCATTTCCCGGTGCGGGAGGGTTTCGGTCGTGCCGGTCTGGTGCGGGCGGTCGACGGGGTGGACTTCGAGGTGCGGGCCGGGCAGACGTTGGGTCTGGTGGGGGAGTCCGGTTGTGGGAAGACGACCACGGGTCGGATGCTGGTGCGGTTGCTGGAGCCGACGGCGGGCAGTATCGAGTTCGCCGGGCGGGACATCACGCGCGCGGGGCGGCGGGAGTTGCGGCCGTTGCGGCAGGACCTGCAGATCATCTTCCAGGACCCGTACGCGTCGTTGAACCCGCGGCACACCGTGGGGCGGATCGTGGCGATGCCGTTGCAGGTCAACGGGATCACTCCACCCGGCGGGGTCCGCAAGCGGGTGCAGGAACTGTTGGAGCTGGTCGGGTTGAACCCGGAGCACTACAACCGGTATCCGCACGAGTTCTCCGGCGGTCAACGGCAACGCATCGGGATCGCCCGCGCCCTGGCGCTGCGTCCGAAGCTGATCGTGGCCGACGAACCCGTCTCGGCGTTGGACGTCTCCATCCAGGCGCAGGTGGTCAACCTGCTCCGCGACCTGCAACGCGACCTCGGGCTGGCGTTCGTGTTCATCGCCCACGACCTGGCCGTGGTCCGGCACTTCTGCCACCGGGTGGCGGTCATGTACCTGGGACGGATCGTGGAGATCGGCGACCGCGACGACATCTACCACCGCCCGCAGCACCCCTACACCCGGGCACTGCTGTCAGCGATCCCCGACGTCACCCGCCTCGGCCCCGCCGGACGGATCCGACTCACCGGCGACGTCCCCACACCCCTGGACCCACCCACGGGCTGCCGCTTCCGCACCCGCTGCTGGAAAGCCCGCGACATCTGCGCCACCGACGAGCCCACCCTGACCCCCCGCGACGGCGGACACCAGGCCACCGCCTGCCACTTCCCCGAAACCGGACCACTCACCGCCGGTGCCGACGCGACCGGCACGGACGCCGTCGAGGAGGTGGCGAGATGAGCCTGTCGCCGGTGGAGGGCGAGACCCGGGCGGAGATCGGGACCGAGCCCGCGGTGAGTCCCGACGAGCGGAAGACGTTCGTGGGCCGGTCACCGGGGCAACTGGCCTGGGCCCGGTTGCGGCGCGACCGGACCGCGATGGTCAGCGGATGCGTGCTCGTCGTCCTCGTGACGATGGCCCTCGCCGCGCCGCTGATCTCACGGCTGTACGGCGTCGGCCCGAACGAGCAGTTCCAGCAGTTGCTCGACGGGAACGGGATGCCGCTCGGCTACGCGGGCGGCATCACCGGGGACCACTGGTTCGGGCTGGAGCCCCGACTGGGCCGGGACATCTTCATCCGCATGATCTACGGCATGCGGACGTCGCTGTCCATCGCGTTCGCCGCCGCACTGGTCACGACGACCATCGGCGTGATCACGGGCATCCTCGCCGGTTACCTGGGCGGGGCCGTCGACGCCGTGCTCAGTTGGATCACCGACGTGGCGCTCGCCCTGCCCTTCCTGATCTTCGCGCTGGCCGTGGTGCCGACCGTGGCGCTGCGCTTCTACGGCGCCCGGGAGGAGGTGCCGGCGTGGTTCCAGGTGACGGTGCTGATCGCGATCTTCGCGGTCTTCAGCTGGACCAGCACCGCCCGACTGGTCCGGGGTCAGGTGATCTCGCTGCGGGAACGGGAGTTCGTGGAGGCGGCCCGGGCCAGCGGCGCGGGGCTGGGGCACATCATGTTCCGCCAGTTGCTGCCGAACCTGTGGGCACCCGTCCTGGTCGCGTTCTCGCTGGCGGTGCCGCAGTACATCACCGGCGAGGCCGCGCTGTCCTTCCTGGGCATCGGCATCCTCGAACCCACCGCCGACTTCGGTCGGATGATCTTCCAGAGCATCCCGTACCTCCAGACCGACCCGGCGTACGTCCTCTTCCCCGGCGTGACGATCTTCCTCCTGGTGCTCGCCTTCAACCTGTTCGGTGACGCGCTGCGCGACGCGCTCGACCCGAAGTCCTCCCGGTAGGGGTGTGCGATGACGCGATTCCTGGTCCGGCGGCTGCTCACCGCCGTGCTCACCCTCTTCGCGGTGAGCGTCCTCAGTTTCCTCATGTTCTTCGGTCTTCCGCGCGACCCGGTCAGCGGCATGTGCCCGAAGAACTGCAACGCCGAGCGGCTGGAGCGGGTCCGCGAGGAACTCGGCCTGCGCGACCCGCTGATCACCCAGTACGCCAACTACATGAAGGGCATCGTGACCGGCCGCGACCTGGGCAGCTCTCAGGGTGGCCGGTGCGAGGCCCCGTGCCTGGGCTACTCCTACGTCAACAGCGAGGCGGTCACCGACACCCTGACGCGGGTGCTGCCGGTGACGCTGAGCATCGTGATCCCGGCGGCGATCCTCTGGCTGCTGCTCGGGGTGGGCCTGGGCATGGTCTCCGCGTTGCGGCGCGGCACCTGGCTGGACAGGTTCGCCATCGGCTTCGCCCTCACCGGGGCGTCACTGCAGCTCTATTTCGTCGGTGCGGTGCTGCTGCTGATCTTCACGTACAACCTGGGGATCACGCCGGTGCCGGGCTACACGTCGATATTCGACGATCCCGTCAAGTGGGCGAGCGGGTTGGTGCTGGCCTGGGTGTCGCTGGCCTTCCTCTTCTCGGCCATCTACGCCCGGCTGTCGCGGGCGCAGATGCTGGAGACGCTGTCGGAGGACTTCGTCCGGACGGCGCGGGCCAAGGGCCTGCCCAAGCGGACGGTGTACGGGCGGCACGCGCTGCGCGCCGCCATCACGCCGGTCGTCACCATCGCCGGCCTCGACGTCGGGGGAGCGTTGGGCGGCACGGTGATCACGGAGACCACCTTCGGGATCCAGGGGCTGGGCCGGACGGCGATCGACGCCGTCCGCGCCGGTGACCTGCCGACCATCATGGCGACCGTGCTGGTGGCCGCGGTCTTCATCGTCGTCGCGAACATCGTGGTCGACCTGCTGTACGCCGTCATCGACCCCCGCGTCCGGTTGCGATAGAGCATCGGGTCCGGGCAGGGCATGGAGGATTCCTCCAGTCTCTGTTACATAGATCGCAGGTTTTCTACTTCTGACGGGAAGGAGGGCGCGAGATGCGCCTGAAGAGGGCAACCGCCGCTGGCGGAGCACTCGCACTGCTCGTGGTCATGGGCGCGTGCAGCGAGAACAAGGGCACCGGTGGCACGACCGATGCCGACCGCGTGCAGAGCGGGTCGATCGCCACCGACCCGAAGGAGTCGATGGGCCCGGCGGCGGAGGTGCCCGGCGCGGCCAAGGGCGGGACCTTCCGGGTGATCCGGGAGACCAAGATCTCCCACATGGACCCGCAGCGGGTCTACTCGTTCGCCGGTCTCATGAACGCCCCGCTCTACAGCCGCTTCCTGACCACGTTCAAGGACGACGGCTCGGGCAAGGTCACCCTGGTCGGTGACCTCGCCGAGACGCCCGGCACCGACGTCAACTCCGACTGCAAGGTCTGGGAGTTCAAGATCAAGGACGGGGTGAAGTTCGAGGACGGCAGCCCGATCACCTCCAAGGAGATCGCGTACGGCATCGCCCGGTCCTTCGACCCGGACCTCACCGGCGGCCCCACGTACCTCCAGGAGTGGCTCGCCGACACCCCGCAGTACGACACCAAGTGGGACTTCAAGGCGAACAAGACCGCGCTGCCGCCCGGCCTGACCACGCCGGACGCCAAGACGCTCCGGTTCGAGTTCGCCAAGCCGCACTGCGACCTGCCGTTCGCCGCCTCCCTGCCGTACACGGCTCCGCTCAAGGCGGACAAGGACACCGGCGTCAACCTGGACAACCAGCCGTTCTCGTCCGGTCCCTACAAGATCACCAAGAACACCGCGGGTGTCGAGGTGGTCATGGAGCGCAACGAGCACTGGGACCCGAACACCGACCCGGTGCGGCACGCGTACCCGGACCGGATCGTCTGGAACTTCGGCCCGGACGCCGAGGCGGGCGCCAACCGGGTCATCGCCGACAACGGTGACGACCAGGCGGCGCTGGCCTGGAACGGCGTTCCCTCCGCCCTGGTCGCCAAGGTCACCGGTGACGCCGCCCTCAAGCCGCGCTCGGTGCAGGGCCCGACGCCGAGCCTGTGGCGGCTCACCATCAACACCTCCCGGATCACCGACCTGTCGGTGCGCCAGGCGCTGAACTACGCGATCGACCGGGACGGCTTCGTCAAGGCGTACGGCGGTGAGGCGTCCGCGCGGGCCGTCACCACCCTCATGCCGCCGTCAACGATCGGCTACGAGAAGTACGACGCCTACCCGGCCGGCCCGACGGGCGACGTCCAGAAGGCCAAGGAACTGCTCGCCGGTAAGACGCCGGAGCTGGTGCTCGGCATCAGCGACGACTCGCCGGAACTGGCCACCCAGCTCAAGGGCAACCTGGAGAAGGCCGGCTTCAAGATCACGATCAAGACGATCCCGACCGACGCCAAGCTCGACGAGGTCGGCAAGAAGAACAACCCGTACGACCTGTACACCGACCAGTGGGCCGCCGACTGGCCCAGCGGCGCGGCCATCCTGCCGGTGCTCTTCGACGGCCGGACCATCAAGGCCGAGAACAACAGCAACACCTCGTACGTCAACAGCGACGAGATCAACAAGGAGTTCGACCGGGTCCTCGCGCTGCCGGTGACCGAGCAGGGCAAGGAGTGGGCCAAGCTCGACCAGCGGATCATGAAGGAGCTCGCCCCGGCGGTGCCGCTCTTCGTGGAGAACGGCTACTACCTGCACGGGTCCAAGGTGGGCGGGATCTTCATCTCCAGCATCTTCGGGTACCCGTCCTTCGTGAACGTGCACGTCAAGCAGTAGCCGCACCCCGGCAGGCGGGCCCCCGGTCGACAACGTCGTCGGCCGGGGGCCTTCCTCATCCCAGGTGCTGGCGGAGGAAGTCGAGCTCCAGCCTCAGCAGGCTCTCGGCGACGCCGCCGGCGGCCATGTGCGTCGCCCCGGTCAGCGGGAGCACCGCGTGCGGGCGGCCGGTGGCCAGCAGTGCCGCCGACAGCCGCAGCGTGTGCGCGGCCACCACGTTGTCGTCGACCAGCCCGTGCACCAGCAGCAACGGCCGTGCCTGGTCGGGACGCGTCACCGGCTCGGCGGCCATCTCCACCAGCGAGTGGTGCGCGTACACGTCCATCCCGTCCTCGGGCATCCCCAGGTACCGCTCGGTGTACGCGGTGTCGTACAGGGCCCAGTCCGTCACCGGCGCGCCAACGATCCCGCACCGGAACAGCTCCGGGTGCCGCAGCACCGCCAGCCCGGCCAGCCAGCCGCCGAACGACCAGCCCCGCACCGCCACCCGGTCCAGGTCCAGGTCCGGCTGCTTGTCGGCGAGCGTGGTCAGCGCCTCCACCTGGTCGGTCAGCACCACGTCGGCCACGCGCCGGTGGATCGCCTTCTCGAACGAGGGCGCCACGCCGGGCGTACCGCGGTTGTCGACGACCACCACCGCGAAGCCCGCGTCGGCCCACCACTGCCGTTCCAGCCAGGCCGCGCGCGCGGCGATCACCTCCTGGTGCCCCGGGCCGCCGTACACGTCGAGCAGCACCGGCAGCCGCCGGCCGGTGACGTGGTTCTCCGGGTAGAGCACCGCCGCCGGCAGCCGCCGGTCGGTCACCCGCTCCAGCAGCGGCAGCGGGGCGTACGGCGGGGTGGCGGCGAGCGAGCGCAGCACCGCCACCTCCCGCTCGCCCTGGGTCACGGTCCAGCGGGTGCCGGCGTGGTCCAGCGAGGCCGTGCCCACCACCAGCACGTCCCCGCCGACCGCACCGACGTGCCAGGCGGCGTCGGTGGTGATCCGGCGGGCATCCACACCCCCGCCGATGCTCGTGCGTACGCGGAACAGGTGCTGCTCGCTCGGCTCCCCGTCGCTCGCCTCCACCAGCAGGTCCGCCGGGCCGGGGCCGTTCGGCAGTCGCCCGACCACCCGCCGCACGTACAGCGACGGCGGGGTGAGCAGGGTCCCGTCGGCGAACAGGCAGCGCGCGTCGTACCCGTCGTGGGCCAGCTCCCCACCCACCAGCACCCGGCCGTCAGGCAGGTGGGCCGGGGTGCCCGGGATCGGCTCCACCCAGCGGGGGTCGGCCAGTTCCGCGTGCACCTGGGTCTCGCCGGTGCGTGGGTCCACCGCCAGCACCAGCCCGTGCTGCTGGGACCGGCGCAGCACGGTGATCAGCGGACCGCCGTCGGCCCAGTGCACGGCCGTCAGGTACGGGTAGGTCTCGCGGTCCCAGTGCACGTCCACCCAGCCGTCGTCGAGGTCGAGCAGGTGCAGGCTGACCTCGGCGTTCGGTCCGCCGGCCACCGGGTACGCGACGCTGACCGGCTCACTCGCCGGGTCGGCCGGGTCGTGCAGGTGCCAGCGCCCCAGCCGGGACTCGTCCACCCGCGCGGCCAGCACCGACCGCCCGTCCGGCGCCCACCAGTAGCCCCGGAAGCGGTCGAACTCCTCGGCCGCGACGTGTTCGGCCAACCCCCAGGTCACCCCGGAGTCCTCGCCGGCCAGCAGGGTGTCGGTCCCGTCGGCCTCGACCACCCGCAACTGCCCCCGGCGGACCCCCTCGGCGGCGTCCGTCACGTACGCCAGCCGCTGCCCGGTCGGATCGGGGCGCGGGTCGAGCACCGGACCGACGGCGGCCACCTCGACCACGTCGCCGTGCACCAGGTCCGCGCGGAACACCCGGCCGGCGAGCGCGAAGACCGCCACCCGGCCGGCGTCGTCCAGGGCGTACGAGCCGATGCCCGACGTGCTCAGCCGCCGTCGCTCCCGCAGCGCCCGCTCGCCGGGGCTCAGCGCGGCCGGGTCGCCGTCCGCGCCGAGCAGCACCGCCGGGTCGGCGACGAGCCGTTCCTCCCCGGACGCGACGTCGAGGAGCCAGAGCGCGTCGGCCGGGTCCTCCGGACCGGCCGAGCGCAGGAAGACCACCCGGGAACCGTCGTCGGCCACGGTGACGGCGCGCGGTGCCCCGAGCCTGAACCGACGGGTACGTGCGGCCAGCTCCGGAAAGTCCACAGCTTCAGATCGTAGGGCGACCGCCGGGGTGATGTGGGCGACCTGCGCGGACGCGTCGGCGCCGGGTGCCGGAGAACCGCCGGATAGAGTGACGGTCGTGACGACGCTGCCCGCCCGCCGGCTTCTGCTGGTCCACGCGCACCCCGACGACGAGTCCATCGGCACCGGCGCGACGATGGCGCACTACGCCGCGACCGGTGCGCACGTCACGCTCGTGACCTGCACTCTCGGCGAGGAGGGCGAGATCCACGTGCCGGAGCTGGCGCAGCTCGCCGCCGCTGGGGCGGACCAGCTCGGCGGCTACCGGATCGGCGAGCTGGCCGACGCCTGCCGCGAACTCGGCGTCACCGACCACCGCTTCCTCGGTGGTGCCGGCCGCTACCGGGACTCCGGCATGATGGGCCTGGCCACCAACGAGCACCCCCGGGCCTTCTGGCAGGCCGACCTCGACGAGGCCGCCGGCCACCTGGTGGAGGTCATGCGCGAGGTCCGCCCACAGGTCATGATCACGTACGACGGGAACGGCTTCTACGGGCACCCGGACCACATCCAGGCCCACCGGGTGGCGATGCGGGCGGTGGAACTGGCCCGCGCCGAGGGCTGCGCGCCGGCGAAGGTCTACTGGACGGCGATGCCGCGCAGTGTCCTGGACGCCGGTCTGACCCACTTCACCGAGGCGTCGGACAACCCGTTCGACGGCATCGCCAGTGCCGACGAGCTGCCCTTCGGCACCCCCGACGAGCAGATCGCGGCCCGGATCGACGCCACCGAGCACCACGCCGCCAAGGAGGCGGCGATGCGGGCGCACGCCACCCAGATCCCCGCCACGTCGTGGCTCTACTCGATCGCCGGCAACTTCGGCGCCGAGTTCATGGGGGTGGAGTACTTCACCCTCGCGGTGGGGGAGAAGGGCCCCGGCTTCGGACCGTACGGCTGGGAGGAGGACCTCTTCGCCGGGCTGCCCGCCGTCGACGGCGCGGACCGGTCCCCGGTCGGCGCGACCGGCGCCCGGTGACCCTGCCCGCCGCGCCGATGTCGGTCGTCCCGGACGAGAGCGCGCCGCCCGACCCCGGACGGTCGCGGGAGTCGCTCGACCTCGCCCTCCGGGTGGTCGGCGGCGTGTTGGCCGCGCTCGGCGGGTTGCTGAGCGCGGTCCTGGAACTGCTGCTGGCGCCGCTGCGCGTCGGCGGGCAGTTGATCGGTGTCGCGGTGCTGGTGGCGGTCGGTGTGAACCTGCTGCTGGGCTGGTTCGCGCACCGGGTGGTGTCCCGGCGCTGGGCGGTGGCGCTGCCCGCCGTGCCCTGGTTCCTCCTCGTCGCGATCGCCGGCCTGCGGACCGATGAGGGCGACCTGCTGCTCGCGGGGACCTGGGTCGATCTGGGGATGATCGTGGCCGGTGCGATGACCTTCGCGGTGGTGGGCTTCCGGCAGGTCCTCGCCGCCCCGCCCCCGCCGGCGCGCCTGCGCCCGCCGCCGGTTCCGTGACCGGTACTGACGACACACAGGTCGCGGTGGTACATATTCCTGCCAGGAGGCCCGCCAGCGGGGCGGGCGGTACGGCGGGAGGCGTGCGATGAGGGAGCGGTGGCGCGTGATCGTGGTTCTCGCGGTCGCGCTGTTCGCGGTCAACGTGGTCGCCCGGCTGATCATCCGGCTCGGCTTCGACGGTGACGACGGTGCCGCCGACCGGGTGTCGCTGGGGATGTTCGTGGTGATCGGGCTGATCCTGGCCACGGTCGCCTTCCGGTGGGGCCGGCAGCGGCCGGTCGCCGAGTGGAGCGGTGACCTGGTCGTCGCCGTCGGCGCCGCGCTGCTGCTGACCGTGCTGGTCGGGCCGCTGCTGGTCGGCAACAACCCGTTCGCCGGTGGCGCGGGTACGTTCTTCGCCCAGATCTGGCTCTACCTGGCCGCCGCCGGCGCCGGCGTGCTGCTGGGCTACCTGCTGCTCACCGCGCTCGGCCTGGACCACCGCTCGCAGAGCCTCAAGCGGTACGCCGAGGTCAAGGCCGCAAAACCCCGCCGCGTGGTCCGCCGCTGACCCCGCCCGTGGCACCGCCCCGCCGCCGCCCCGCCGACGGCAGCCGTTGATCAAGGGGTTTGCGTCAGCAGGAGCGCTTTCGCTGACGCAAACCCCTTGATCAACGGGCTAGCGGGGGGAGGGGGTGCTGTGCCGTCCGGCGGTGCCGGGCAGGGGTGGGGTCGCCACCGCGGTGTCGGCCGAATCGGATCCGGCGGTGAGGACGGTGCCCTCCGGTGTGACGATCTCGTCCACCGGATCCATCTCCGCCGGGACCATCGAGGCCAGCACCCGGTCGGCCGTCTCCATCGTCACGTCGGGGCCCGACCCGACCGGCTCGTCCCGGGTCCGTACGGACTGGTCCCCGGTGGCTCCCCGGCTGCGCGGGACCCGTGCTGATCCGGGCGATCCCGTGTCGTTCGGTTCGGACCGCCGGGCCTTCGCGTCGTCAGGTGCGGCCGGTAGTGCGGGGGTGTCGGGCGCCGGGGGCACCGGCAGCGCCGTCCTGTCGGCCATCGCCGCCTCCAGTTCCGCCGCCCGCCGCTCCACGTCCTCCACCTCCGGAGCCTGCGGCGTCACGTCCGCCAGTTCCGCCGCTCGCCGTTCGAGGTCTGCCAGCGCCGCCGCCCGGGGTGAGTCCGACGCCCCCGAGCCGTCGGTGCCCACGCCTCGGGAGCCGGAACCGCGACCGGAATCGGAACCGGAACCGCGACCTGAACCGGAACCGCGACCTGAGCCGGAGGCGCCTCCCGAGCCGGGGCCGCTCCGGGAACGGGAGCCGCGACCGGACTGCGAACCGGTGCCGGAGCTGTTGCGTGACCGGGTGGTCCTGCGGCCCTCGCGAAGGGCCTTGATCAGGGCGTCGACCAGCTCGTCCTTGCGCATGTCGGCGGTGCCGGTGATGCCGCGTCGGCGGAGTCGGTCGCGGAGCTGGTCGACCTTGAGGCGGGCGATCTCGCTCTCGTTGACGTTCGGGGTGTTCGGCGTCTGGTTGCCGGGCCGCTCGCCGGAACCGGAACGGGAGCCGCCCTGGGAACGGGAGCCGCGACCGGACTGCGAACCGGTGCCGGAGCTGTTGCGTGACCGGGTGGTCCTGCGGCCCTCCCGAAGGGCTTTGATCAGGGCGTCGACCAGCTCGTCCTTGCGCATGTCGGCGGTGCCGGTGATGCCGCGTCGGCGGAGTCGGTCGCGGAGCTGGTCGACCTTGAGGCG